>JACQZM010000375.1 GCA_016213885.1 Candidatus Rifleibacteriota bacterium
TTCTTCTCTCTCCCGAGCGCGACTCCACCGTGCGCTCCGATCGAGCCGGAAGTGTGAACGCAGGCCGAGCCTCGCGAAACAGCTGCAGGATCCTGGATAGCCGGAGCTCGACCCCGGACGGGCGACTCCCCCGCCGGGTCGATCAGGGCGTCGGAGCCGGCGGAGCCGGCGGCTCCTCCTTGCCGCACGGGGCTGGCGGCTCCTCCTTGCAGCAGGGGGCCGCCTCCCCGGAGCGGCGACAGCGCTGGACCATCGAGCTGGTCCAGGCGCCCACCCCCTGGAGGCAGGTGATCGCGAAGAGGAGCCACCCCAGCACGGGCATCAGCGACGCCAGGAGGAAGAGGGCGCCACCGGCGACGAGCTTCTTGAACGGGCCGGCCGCATCGCCGGGATACAGGTACTCACCCAGCGGCAGCGACCGGGCCAGCACGCCCATGGCGGCCGAGTAGATCAGGATCGCCAGCGGAAAGACCACCAGCCCTCCGAGGACCCACCCGCCCTTGAGCACCACCATCAGCACGACCAGCCCCAGCACCAGGGTGCGGACGGCTCCGGCGGCCATCCGCTCCCGGAGCGAGATCAGCGAGGCCAGCCCGTCGGGGCAGGTGACCACCAGCGCCGCCAGCCCGACCAGCCCGGGAACCACGCCAAGGATGAGACCCACCACCAGGAGCGAGTGGATCGCCCGCCGCATCAGCTCGATGAACACCAGGCCAGGATCCGGCTCGGCCTGGGCCGCCGTCGCGGAGAGCACCAGCAGGATCGAGAGCGCCGCACACAGTCGACCAAGGCTCACGACAGACCCTCCCTTCGGCCCCCGTGGAATACCGTCACGGGAGCGGGTACGCCGACGCTCAAAACCCACGCGGTCGGCACCAGACTGACCAGGATCATCCACGCCGTCGACGGGACCGCCGGCAGCGTTCTCAGGCTCTCGGAGGCCCGAGCCAGAAGCTGACAGAAGGCATCCCAGCCCTGCCCCAGCGACGAGACCGATTCTCTCAGCATGTCGACGAGCGCCGCGGCCTGGGCCAGCACCGCCGCCAGCAGGGCCGGCCCCTCCCCGGCGACCAGGTCGAAGACGTTGCCCGTCATCGAGACCGCCCCGGACGCCAGGCCGCTCCACAGCGTCATCGGGGTCACGGTCGCCAGAACTCGATCCAGGGCGATCGCCGCCATCGCCGCGGCCGCCGCGAGCTCCAGCGTCGGGGCCCAGAACGACCGGGCCCGCCACCACGGCTCGCCTCCGGGGAGGGCGGGCAGAGCGACCCTCGCCGACTCGCGCGCGATCCGGTCGAGGACCGCCCCGCGGACGTCGGGCGCGGGCGGCTCCGGCAGGTCCACGGCGGCCCGGGTCAGCGCCGTGAGCTCTCCGGCGCGGCGCCGGCAGGGCAGGCACCCCTGGAGGTGCTGCTCCAGCGCCTGCCCGGCCTCGTCGGGCAGGTCGTCGTCGAGTCGCCGGTGGAGCATTCTCAGCGCCCTGGGACAGTCCATGGTCCTCACCTTCCTCACCCGGCCAGGTGGCGGCTCAGCCTGGCCCTCAACAGCTCCCGCGCCCGGAACAGCAGCGTCTTCACCGTGCCCTCCGGCACGCCCAGCGCTCCCGCGATCTCTTGCACCGACAGCTGCTCGTTGTGCCTGAGCAGGAACGCGGCCCGGTACTTCGGCGGCAGGTTCGCCACCTCCCGATCCAGGTCCCTCTCCAGCTCCCGGGTCGCGACCTGCGCGTCCACGGTCTCCCCGGCGCGCCCCCCGGCCAGCGCCTGGCCCTCGATCCGCGCGACGGTCCGGTCGTCCACCGGGATCGCCGCCCGCTTCTTCCTCTTGATCTCGTTCAGGCACAGGTTCATCACGATCGTGACCAGCCACCGCCGGAACGGCTCGCCCTCCCGGAAGTTCTCCAGGTGGCTGAACGCCCTCAGGAAAGCCTCCTGAGTCAGCTCCTCGGCGATCTGCCGATCCCGGGTCAGGCGCCAGGCCAGCCGGTACGCCCGGGCCTGGTGAGCCACGACGAGCTCCCCGAACGCCTCCCGGTCTCCGGCCCTGGCCCTGGCGACCAGGGTCGGTTCATCGACCGGCCGGTCGTCCCCGGATGGCAGGGTCATCGACGACGACCGTCCCTGGCGGTGATGAGCCGTTCAAAGAGCCCCATGACCACCCCATGGTACAGCGCCGGGCCGGGCCGGTTTCACTTTCGTCGGTCTCTCACTTCCCGACCGCGTGCGCCACGACCGGACCCACGATCAGGGCCAGGGAGATTCCCAGCCAGACGACCGACCCCGGACCGATCTTGCCGGCGAAGTGCTCCCGGGACCGCCCGGAAAGCCCCTGGACGAAGAGGAGCAGCAGCAGGAGGCCGGCGGCCTCGAGGTAGGCGGTCCGCTGATCCCTGACCCAGGCCACCCACAGATCCAGCGGTAGCCCGCTCTGCTGGAGGACCCCGGCCCGCTGGACCGCATCGTGGACAGCAGCGGGGAACCGGCCGGTCGGCAGGAAGCGGACAGCGCCGGAGAGCCCCAGCACGGCGATGGCGGTCAGCCCGGTCGTGACCAGCGCCGTCACGTAGGCCCACCCGCGGCCGGCCCTGAGGCCCCGCGCCACCAGCAGCGCTCCGCTGGCCACGAGGAGCGACCCCAGCTCCACCGGGACCGGCGACCGGAGGCCCAGGACGAACCGTGGCGCCCCGAGCCATGGCACCACCAGGAAGAGAGCGGCCGCGAACAGCGCCCAGCTCATCAGCCAGGGCGCCACCGGCAGCGCCGCCAGGAGGCACGAGAAGCACTCCGCGCCGGGCGCTGCGATCGGCTGTCTGCAGTAGCGACAGATCGAGGGGGCGCCGACGTCTCCGGAGCTGGAGACCGCCGGTCCGACGGGCGTTGCCGGAGCGGTCGCCAGCCGGACCGCGGGCTGGTCGACCC
Source organism: Candidatus Rifleibacteriota bacterium (assembly GCA_016213885.1). Taxonomy (GTDB): domain Bacteria; phylum Muiribacteriota; class UBA6191; order JACPRK01; family JACQZM01; genus JACQZM01. Next base: position 2,919 of record JACQZM010000375.1, read on the forward strand.
GGATGGTGGGCTCCCGGCCGGGGGCGGCGCCGGCTCCGGGCGACCTCGCCATCAGGGTGCGCACGTCCCCGTCCCGGGGAGGACCGTCCGGAGCGTCCGTCCGGTCCGGCGCGCCCCGGGACCCGGTCGTCTCCAGGGCTGGAGCCGAGGTCATCAGCGCCTGCATCGAGGTCCGATCCAGCGACCGGGCCGGACAGGTGGGTCGCCCCTGGAGGGGCGCCACCTGGGTCTCGGGCCCGGCCGGATCCCCGGGCGGGATCGTTCGACTCGGGGGGCCCTTCGCTCCGCTCATTCCGCCCCCCAAGCCCTCCTCCGGGGGGCGGCCGGGAACGCCCGATCCGACCTGCTGGAGCGCGGCCAGGACCGCCGATCCGTTCGGGAACCGGGCGTTCGGGTCTTTCTCCAGGAGGCGCTGGAGGAACGCCCAGGCGCCCTCCGGCAGGTCCGACCGCGGCGGCCGGGGCGGGCACGGACCGGCCACGGCGGCGAGGTACTCCCCGGCCGACGAGGCGGAGAACGGCAACCGGCCCTCGAGCATCTGGTAGAGGACGACGCCCAGGGCGAACAGATCGCTCCGACCGTCCAGAGGCCGGGTCGTGCACTGCTCGGGCGACATGTAGCCGATCGTTCCCATGATGACGTGGGCCTGGGTCGGCGTGTAGTTCGGCACTGCGGACTGGAGATCCGGGTCCTCGATCTGGACCAGGCCGAAATCCCCCAGGATGACCCGGGGTGGATCACGCGCCAGGAACAGGTTGGCGGGCTTCAGGTCCCGGTGGACGATCCGCCGCCTGTGGAGGTAGTCCAGGGCGCCGGCGATCTCCCGGACGATGGGCACGGCGGTCTCCCAGGTGGTCGTACCGTCGCGGCGGAGCAGGTCCTGGAGCGTCTCTCCGTGGATGAAGTCGGTGTCGATCCACTTCAGCTCCCCGGAGAAGTCGAGGTCGGTCACCCGCATCAGACCAGGATGGCTCAGCAGGAGCGGCACCCGCGCCTCGCGCTCGAACCGGACCACCTGCTCGGGCTCCAGGGTGCCGTCGGCGCCCGGCTTCAGGAACTTGAGCGCCGCGAGCCGCGGTGGACGCTTCAGGTCCCTGGAGAGGTAGACGGCCCCCATCCCTCCTTCGCCGAGGCACCGGAGCGGGAAGTAGGGGACCGCCGCGTTTCTGAAGTAGCGTCTCAGGTCGAAGGAGCTTCGCACCTCCCGGTACCGCTCGGCAGCGTCGGAGAGGACCAGCTCCTCCGGAAAATCGGCGAGGAGCGGCAGGGCCTGCTGCTCGTCGATCTCCAGGAGCGAGACCAGCCCGACCTGCTGATTCAGGAGATCCCTCGAGAAGAGGCATCCGGCCAGTACCCTGGCCGTCCGGTCCGGATCGGTCTGGGCCAGCTCCCGGAGCACCTCGGCCATCCCCCGGTCGTGGGGGCTCAGAAGGCCGGAGAACGCCTCGGAGAAGAGATCCGGGTCGCCCAGCACCTTGCCGAACGCCCTGCTGGCGAGCCGTCGGGTGGCCACGGGGCTGCCCTGGAGGTGGGCCTCAAGCGGGGCGATGCGACCCGGCACGGTCTCGGCGATCGCCCTGACGATCTGCCGGACGACCTCCGGGTCGGTCTCCCGCTCGAGATGGGAGAGCAGCGCATCGACCCACCCCGTTCCCTCGGCCCGGCTCTGGACGACCCTGATCACCACGGCGAGACGCACCGAGGGATCCGGGTGGTTCAGGCTCTCGCCACCGCCCGGCTTGTGGCGGGCCGCTCCGTCTTCGCGGTCGTCCGGTCCGGATCCCATCGTCTGCCCCTCGGCTGCTGGACCCTCTGCTGTCCGGCGCCCCTTCCACCGTACCAGCGTCCGGGCCTTCGAAGCAATGTGGTGGCGATGACCAGGATTCCCCACCTGTTTCGCGGAGTCGGGCCTGTGATCAGGCCTCGGCCTGGATCCAAGGTCACGATGGAAGTGGAGGGGATCCGGTTGGAGTCGCGCTCGGGGCGCGAATCTGATCCGGCGAGGCGCCGGATCTTCGACGAACGACGCCCGGCCCCGAGGGTATCGCTGGCCCGACGTACCGGACCGGCGGGTCGTGCTAAGGTAAGGGAGGAGTCGAACATGGGATCGACCGGCTGTCGGGCCGCGCCGGAGGCTTCTGGATCGTGGAGATGACCACCTTTCCACTCCGCTGCGCCTCCAAGTTCAAGCCGCAGCGACTGCTGGCCCGGGGGGGGTACGGCTCCGTCTGGCTGGCGATCCAGGAGGGCCTGGAGCGGGAGGTGGCCCTGAAGCTGCTGCTTCCCGACGTCCTCGACAACCCCGAGGCGATCGCCCGGTTCAAGCACGAGGCCCGCGTGACCGCCTCGCTCAACCACCCCGGCATCGTCGTGGTGATCGATCACGACGTGGAGGAGGGGGTGCCGTGGATCGCCTACGAGTACCTCCCGGGGGGGAGCCTGAGACGACGGCTCGATCTGGGGACGATCCCCTGGCGCGAGGTCGTGCAGATCGGCATCCAGATGTGCGCGGCGCTGGAGGAGATGCACGGTCGTGGCATCCTCCACCGGGACATCTAGCCGGAGAACGTGCTCCAGGCCGGCCTGGGGCGGTACAAGCTCACGGATTTCGGCATCGCCAAGTCGAGCGCCGCCGGAGTCAAGACCGCGGTGAACGTGCTCCTGGGCACGCCCACGTACATGGCGCCGGAGCAGATCGTGGGCCTGCCATACTGTGTCCAGTCCGACCTCTACGCGCTGGGGATCCTGCTGTTCGAGCTGCTCACCGGGGACCCGCCCTTCGACAGCGACGACCCCACGAAGGTCCTGGAGATGCACCTGGACGCGGAGCCGCCCTGTCCCAGCCGGCGGACCACCGGGCTGCCGGAGGAGCTGGACGACGTGGTGCTGCGGTCGCTGGGAAAGGAGGCCAGCGATCGTTTTGCCGACGCCGCGGCCATGAGGCTTGCGCTCGAGGCGATCCCGGTCGATCCCCCGCCTTCCGCGGGCGGTCCGGCAGAGGCCCCGGGTCGGTCCGTGAAGTCCGGGGCTCCGGTGCCTCGACCCGGCAGGTTCCACATGTTCAAGGCCCGCGACACCTTCCGGCGCCTCCGGGGAGGCGGCAGGGTGGCGCTGGCGCTGGCCGTCGTCCTCTGCGCGGCAGCGCTCCTCTCCGTGGGCAGGCCGGCCCGCACGGTCGTCGCGCCTCCCGCGGCTCCGGAGCCCTCGGTGACGCTGCCCGGCCCGAGGATGGCGGCGGCCGCCGCCGCGGTGGACGCGGCCAAGACCTGCGCCGTGGCCTGGGCCGGCCACCTGAGTCACCTGGAGGGCAGGGTCCTGAACACCCGGATCGCGGAGACGTGCCGGATGATGGAGGGGCTGGCGCGGCAGTTCGTGGAAAGACAGGGCCCGCTTGCGGCCATCGTGGAAGAGCTCCGGACGCTCGGGCCGGATCCGTCGACCCTGAGCCTCCGGACTCACTCGCTCCTGGTGCAGGCGCTGGCCTACCGGTGGATCCTGCGATGCCAGCTGGACTTCTTCAGGGTCCGTCTCAAGTTCTGCGAGAAGGCCGAGCAGTACGAGTCCGCGCCGTGGTCGATCCCCGCCGTGGCCGGCGGGCTCTACGCGGACATGGGGAGCAGGGCCTGTCTGACCGGATTGCCCGAGGCCCTCGCCGGCTGTCTGGGCCTCCAGGATCGGCTGGCCCGCCGACCCGGGCCGATCGGCCCGGCGCTGCGATCCCTGTGCTTCGACGTCGCCCAGGTCGCGGAGATGAGCCAGCGCACCCGGTGGCAGCTGGAGGTCAAGCGGGAGGTCAGGGACCAGGTGGAGCGCTTCCTCGCCTCCCTGGACCGGGTGCCCGAGGGCCGAGGCCGGGTCATCGCGAGGATCGTGCGCCATCACTGGGACTGGGGGAGCGCGCTCTTGCCGAAGCTCCGCAAGGAGAGGGCGGACCGGGCCCGGGTGGACCTGGACAGGCTGGCCGGACTGCTCGACCGCTCCGAGACTGTCCAGATCGACGAGATGAGGCAGCGCCTCAGCGTGGTCCGGATCGACTGACTCCTTGACGGTCCGATTTCCGCGCTGCTAGCCTGCCTTTTTGACCGGTGGCCCTGACATTGGCCGCGGCGACGACTTAATACACGTATATGGAGGCTTCAGAGCATGGCCGGTGAGCTGCCTTCTCCACGTGTGATGGTCGTCGACGACGACATGCCGCTCGGAGAGCTCCTGGAGGAGTTCCTGGGCGCCGCGGGGCTCGAGACGGTCTACCGGCCCGACCCGGTGAAGGCGCTCGCGGAGGCGCTGACCGGGGTGTTCGACGTGATCATCCTGGACTGGATGATGCCGGGCATGGATGGGCTCTCCTTCCTCAAGCGGTTGAAGGAGAAGGCGCCCACCGTGGAGGTCGTCATCTTGACGGCCAGCGGCGAGCCACACAGGATCGTCCGGGCGATCAGCATGCGGGCCTGCGACTACATCGTGAAGCCGGCCTCGCTCCAGAAGGTGCTGGCCACGGTGAAGACGGCGATCACCCGGAGGGTGGCGAACCTGGCCACGCCGCTGGTTCGACCGCCGGTCGGCACCATCGAGCATGGCTTCTTCGTGGCCGGCGAAGAGACCGCCCGTCTGCTCACCGAGGTCAGGAAGATCGCCCGCTACGGGACCTGCACGGCGCTGCTCGGCCCGCCGGGGAGCGGCAGGCGCCACCTGGCCCGGCTGCTCCACCTCATGTCGAATCGCGACGCCGATCGGCTCGTGCTGCTGGACCTCGCGCGGATCCCTCCCCGCGAGGCCGTGGAGCAGCTTCTGGGGCACCTCGTCCCGACCGACTCGACCGGGGCTCCACCGATCGGAGCGTTCAAGCGGGCCGTCGGCGGGACCCTGGTCCTGGCCGGCATCGAGCACCTTCCCATCGATCTCCAGCAGAAGATGCTGACCCTGCTGGAGTCGGGGCAGATCCTGGAGCCCCCGTACATGGACGAGCACTTCCTCGATGTGAAGATCATCGCCACCAGCTCCGGCAACCTCACGGCCTTCGTCGACGGCGGCCTGCTCCTGGAGGAGCTGTACCACCGGCTCAGCATGGACCAGGTGCTGATCCGTCCCCTGGTGGACCGGCCCGAAGAGGTGCTCCCGATGGCCCAGCATTTCCTCGAGGAAGCCTCCCGGAAGGCCGGGCGGTCCCTGTCCACCTTCGCGCCGGGCGCCGAGAGGCTCCTGACGCAGTACCCGTGGCCCGGCAACGTCCTGGAGCTGCAGGCCGCCGTGGCTTCCGCGGCCCGGGCGGCGGAGGGCGCCGTGGTGACCGCGGCGGACCTGCCGCAGTCGGTTCGGGGGTACCAGAGGCACGGCGCCTACCAGGCTGCGGCGGAGCTGGTCAAGGGGCTCGAGGCGCCGTCGCCGGCCCGGACCGGCGGCTCCGACAGCGACGTGGAGCGTACGGTCCAGCTGTGCTGGGAGCAGCACGAGCGCGACCCGGCCGCCGCCTTCGACCTGGCCCGTCATGCGATCCATCAGGTCACGAGAGGGTCGGAGGTCTCCCTCCTGGGACAGTTCCTGTTCCATGCCGGCTGCGAGCACCTCGGCGAGTGGGAGCGCACTCTCGCCGCGCTGAGGGAGCTGCAGGCGCTGGGGTGCCTCTCCGGGAGGGGCCGTGAGAACAAGGAGCTGTGGCGGTTCGTCGCCGCCGCCTGTCTGGCCGCCGGGCTGACCCAGCAGGCCTCCAAGGCGGAGAGAGAAGCGATGGCCGCCGGGGAGCCCGACCCGGTGGCCGACCAGATGATGATCCACGCCGCTGCCTCGCTCGCGCTCGTGCGGCAAGGCCGGCTGGAAGAGGCGCTGCCGCTCCTGGAACGAGCGCTGTCGATCGATCGCGGCGGATGGACCGCCGGCCATCCGGCGGTGCGCCTTCTCGCCGAGAGCACCGGGGCCGTGGCGGACGCCTTGTTCAAGAAGCTCGAGCGAGACCCGACGGTGCGGCAGGCGCTCATCAAGACGGCCACGGCCTCCAGCAGGTACCACCGCGTGTGCAGGGACTGGATCGGCACCCGCCGGGCCGAGTACAGGCTGGCCGCGATCCACTGCCGGCTGGGCGACGGCAAGTCGGCGCTATCCCACGCGCTGGAGAGCTTCCTGATGTGCAACGAGAACAACCTCCCCCCGGAGGAGTTCTTCTTCGCCCACGAGGCGATCGCCAGGGCTCACCTGGCCGCCGGCAACCTGGACGCGGCGCAGAAGGAGTGCGAGACCTGCGCCCTGGTGCTCTCCCTGATCGAGGACGAGAAAGCCCTGGCCGATTGCGCTCCGGTGCTGGAGCAGCTCAGGCTCTGCCTCGGCGACACCCCGTCGACGCCCTCCGGCGCGGCGGCGTGACATGCGCTCACTGCGTCGGCGGCGTCGGCGTCGGCGCCGGGGCCGGCTCGGCGGGGAGAGTCGCCAGCCACGGCACGTGGGTCTCGGCGAACAGCCGCTTCTTGAACAGCCAGCCCAGACCGGCCAGAACGGCCACCTGCACCGGCAGGAACACGAGGGAGTGGAAGAGCCACTGGCCGGTGGAGAGGAACCCCTGGATCGCCACCGCGATGACCATGCCCTCTGCCACCGGCGCCAGCGGCGGGGCGCCGCGATGGAGCGAGAGCCCCAGGTAGTACCCCCAGACGGCGGAGCAGAGGATCGAGGAGCCCAGGACGAGCACCCCGCCGGTCGCCACCCCCCAGAGCCCCTGATACTTTAGCTGCAAGAACAGGAGGTAGCCTCCGACGCCCGCGGCTGCCACGGCCGCCAGGAGAGAGCCGTCCCTGGGCCTCTTGATCGGGGGGGACGGGCGGGTGACGAGCCAGAGGACCAGAAGCTCCGTCGACATCCACAGAAGAGCCAGGGCGAGGAACAGACAGGCGGTCACGGGGCACGTCACGATCTTGGACAGGAACGTGGGCGGGCCTCCGGACGGGGCCAGACGAGAGTGGAGCCAGCCGCTCACCACCCCGGAGAACCAGCTGACGACGAACCCCGGGACGAGGCCGGCCGCGAAGATCTTCAGCAGAAGGGGCACCTGACCGGACTCGGGCACGAACAGGAGCACCAGCGCCACGATCCATGCTGCCATCACGAGGACGGTGAGGCCGAGCGCCTGGACGGTCGCGAAGAACCCCGGGCCGGACGACGGCGCCGGGAACGCCGTGGCGGGATCCCCGCCGGGTCCGGTGGCATCGCCCGGCCTGGTCGCGGCTGCGGCCCCCTTGATGGTGAAGCTCCTGAGAACCGCCTCGAGCCGCTGGGCCAGCTCGTCGCGCTCCCCTGCCTTGGCCACGGCGACGGCGTGGAAGATCGGGTCCTCCGGGGCGTCGGAGCGACAGAAGACCGTGGCCAGCAGGATCCTCTGGTCGGCGTTGGCGTCCTTGAAGCGGATCGCGTCTTCCCTGGCACGTCCTGGGCGACCCAGTCCTTGGGCACCTCCGCGGTGAACCCCAGGGTCGCGCTCGTGTAGGTTTCGGCCCAGAGCGCACTCGCGCTCATGAAGAGCAACACCAGCCATCGCATCGTCCAAGCCTCCCCGCTCCGAGCCCGTGCCGGCACCCGGCCCCGGCAGCGACCTGAACCGCCGCCGCGCAGACTCCGGGATCGGCGTTCAACAACGCCCGGCCACCAGTATACGGGGCGGCCGCCGGCGCCGCCACGGGGGGGCGGCGAGGAGCCTCCACCTGTTTGGCGGAGCTTGGCTTGTGATCAGGCGGCGGCCTGGATCCAAGGTCACGATGGAAGTGGAGGGGATGATCCGGATCGAGGTCGCGCTCGGGAGAGAGAAGAAAGAGGAGGGGATCCGGATTGAGGTCGCGCTCGGGGGCGCGACTCGGACCCGGCGAGGCGCCGGGTCTTGCGACTCGGATCCGGCGAGGCGCCGGATCATGGGCTTGACGATCCGGGATCCTTCCTTATCATTTGGGGGCTCCGGCGTCCACTCGCCGCCGGCGGAGGTTCGATCACCATGAAGCGCTCAGCTGGGCTCATACAGGTTCTCGCCCTGGTCCTGGCCGCCTCGACGCTCGCCGCGACCAGCTACCAGTCCGCCTACGAGGTTCTCCAGGCGATCGGCCGCGGAGAGGAGGTGGAGGTCACCAGCCGGTTCTCGTCCTATGACGTGCGGTCGTTCATCCGCGCTGGCGGCGCCCGGGTGACCGTGGTCGGGGCGGGCTTCTCCGGATACGATCTCAGGCAGTTCGCGGCCGACGGCGGGAAGCTCATCCTGACCGCCGCCACCGGGGCCTACGACGTTCGCCAGTGCTGCGCGGCCGGCAAGGACCGGGTCACTGTCCACGGAGACGACTTCTCGGGCTACGACCTGAGGCAGTTCGCCCAGGACGGCGCCCGGCTCGTGGTCACCTCAAAGACCAGCGCCTACGACGTCCGGGAGGTGTGCCGGCTCGCCGGCAACCGGACCACCGTGGTGGCCAAGGGGTTCTCCTCCTACGACCTCAGGCAGTTCGCCGAGCTGGGCGCACGGATCCAGGGTGAGATCGATGGGGGCGCCTACGAGGTGCTCCAGATCCTCCGTGCCGGCGGGCGGGTCACCGTGGACTCCCGCTACTCCGGCTACGATCTGCTCCAGTTCTCCCGCGAGGGCAAGGAGCGGGTGCTGATCATGGCCCATGGCGTGTCGGCCTACGATGCGCGTCAGTGCGCCACGGCCGGAGCACGGCTGGTGCTGGACAGCTCGTTCTCGGGGTACGACCTGCGACAGCTCGCCAGCGCCGGGAGCGCCCGGGTGTGGCTCGAGGCCCACGGGGTCTCGGCGTACGACGCGCGGGGGTTCCTGGAGGCCGGCGGCCAGGCGATCGTCGACTCGTCGTTCTCGGCCTACGATGTCGTGACCCTGGCCCGGGTCGCCAAGGAGCGGCTCCACGTCAGGCCGGACGGGTTCTCGAGCTACGACCTGAACCAGATCGCCTCGGCGGGCGCGAGCATCTCCGATTCATCGGTGCCGCCGTACGACCGGGAAGGGGCCCGGGCCGAGCGGTTCGCCGCCCTTCACGGCATGTAGAGGCCGCAACCGACGACCAGGATTCCCCAGCTGACCGTGCCGGCATCTACGCCGGTCGGTCGTCGGGCTCCGCCGCCACCGCCGGCGGGCTGTCCTGGCGGGCCAGGGCGACGACGAGCGCTGCTGCCACGATCACCAGATCGCCGATCAGCAGCTTGATGCCGAGAGATCTGCCGCTGCCGGTCACGGTGAAGCAGCCGCAGTTCTCGAGGTCGATCCCCCTGTACAGGGCCGACGAGACCGCGACCATGAAAGAGAGCGTCATGGCCACCACCATGAGCGACGCCTCTCTTCGCCACACGCCGCACACCAGGAGCAGCCCGGTCACGATCTCGATCCACGGGAGCGTCACCGCGAGGACGTTGGCCGCGGTCGGCCCCATCTGCTGGTTCGGTCCGACCATCTGGTACCGGTAGACGATCCGGGCGAACTCCGCCGGATGGGCGATCTTGTCGACGCTGGCGTAGATGAAGATCACCCCCAGGACGACGCCGAGGAACCGCGCGAGCACCGGGGACCGGAGCACGGTCACGGCTCGTCCCCCTTCTTCGTGGGCTGTCCCGCCTCGGACCAGGCCGGCCATCCGGTGGTGAAGATGGCGGCCTGGATCCCCCGCTGGCGGAGCCACCGGGACACTGTGTGACTGGCCTCGCATCCCAGCCCGCTGCAGTAGACGACCAGGTCGAAGCGGGACCGGAGCATCGGCTCGAGACGCGGGAACGCCTTCTCGAACTCCCCTTCGGGGACCGAGATCGCGCCTGGGATGTGGCCCAGCCGGTAGAGCTCCATCTCCCGGGCGTCGAGGAACAGGGCGCCCCGGGCGAACCTGGCCCTGGCCTCGGCCAGCTCGATCACCTCGTCCTCGTCCTTGACGAAGACGTTCCGGTCGAGCTGGATACCCCGGCCGCCGAACGAGTTCCAGCCGAAGCCCAGGAGCGCCCCCAGGATCACGATCGCCAGCAGACGAAGCACGGTCTGGACCATACGGCAAACTTAGCACGCGGCCGCCGGCCCGTCCAGCGAGCGCCGCGGGCGGGAGGCTCGCGCGTGTGGAGTTTTCTCCTGGAGTGGCGCGGCGCGACAATTGGGAATTGTGAGACAGGCCGGACGATGGTACAATACACTCTACCCCCCGATCGAAGTCTCGTTCTGGCGAATCGGTACGCTGAACGGTCGTAAGGGGTGGGACGATGAACGTCCCATTACTCGAAAGGTGCATTGGGAACATGGGAACGAAGCTCTTTGTCGGTGGTTTGTCTTGGGATACGGACGACGCGGCGCTGCGAGCAGCATTCGCGCAGTTCGGCGAAATCGTCGAGGCCAAGGTCGTCACGGACCGGGACACTGGGCGATCACGGGGCTTCGGTTTCGTGAGCTTCCAGGATGAGGCCAGCGCCCGCGAGGCCATGGACAAGATGAACGGCCAGGTACTCGACGGCCGGAACCTCAAGGTGGACATGGCGGCCGAGAAGCCGGCCGGCGGACGCGGCGGCGGTGGCGGCGGTCGGGGTGGTGGCGGCGGAGTCGGACGGGGCGGGGGCGGCGGCGGAGGTGGCGGCGGCGGCGGTCGCGGCCGGTACTAGACCTACCCGTTGGCGATCGGGTCCTGATCGGTGCCCTCCGGGGCGACCGGTCACGGACCCGCGCGCATCCTGTCCCCGGACCCAACCAGGTGCTGTTCAGGGTCGAACGAGCGCTGATCGGTCGGGCACCGGCGTTCCGGACCGGGTACGGGCACCGCGACAGTGGACGGGAGGCTGGACCCCCGTGAACCTGTCGCGGTTGTTTGTTTCCTCACGAACCGGGTCGATCGAGGGTGCCGCCACGACGGCGGCACCGCCCCGGCACCCCGCCGGGCCCGGAGCTACCACTCCAGCTTCAGCGGCTCTCTCCCCGGCACGCAGGCGTATCCGGACAGATCGGTGATGCCGTCGGCGGCCAGGACCTCCTCGTCGAGCCAGGCCCTACCAGTGCGCTCCGAGGGATCGCGGCCGCAGAGAGCCACCACGGCGTCGGCCAGGATCTCCGGCCTGCGCCAACGATCCCGGTCACCGAATCCGAAGTGGATCACGGCCTGGGTCTCCACCACGCAGACCGGCCAGAGCGAGTTGACCGCGACGTTGTGCTGGCGCACCTCCGCGGCCAGTCCGTGCGTCAGCAGCGTCATCCCGAACTTGCTGATCATGTACGCCACCTTGCCCGGCGCCGACTCCGGCTTGAGCGGCGGCGACATGTTCACGATGTGCCCCCACCGCCGCTCGACCATGCCGGGCAACACGGCCTGGGCGAGCAGAAAAGGCGCCCTGGCGTTTATGCCGACGACCAGGTCGAACCGCTTGGCAGGGGTCTCGACCACCGGCCCCAGAAACAGCGCCCCTGCGTTGTTGATCAGGATGTCGACGTGGCCGAGCTCCTGGTTCGCCCGGGCAACGGCCGCCAGTATCTGATCCTCGAACCGCACGTCGGTTCGCACGACCAGGGCTCGCCGTCCCAGCGCCTCCACCTCGCGACGCGTGTCGTTCAGCGTGCCCGGCAACCGCGGATCAGGCTCCACGGTCTTTGCGACCAGCACCAGGTCGCAGCCCTCTCTGGCCAGCGCCAACGACACCGCTCGACCCACGCCCCGGCTCGCGCCGGTCACCAGGGCGACCCGTCCCTGCAGTCTCATGGATACCTTCCTCCATCGTCGCGCCCGGAGCACCCGAATCGGTCCCGGGACGGCTGGGAGAGTACCCACCCGCTGGCGGCCCGCGCAACCAAAGATCCGGCGACGCACCGGGCTTCGCCGCTGGCGGGGGCGTTCAGCGCGGTCGCCAGGTCACCGGGCTGATCGCGACGCCCGCATCGCCTCCAGCTTCCTTCGCGCCTCGGCCAGAGTCTGGGACATCGGGGGACCGACGATCCTCTTCGGGTCCGGCGGCGGTGTGACCGTCAGCGCGGCCTCCTCCGGAGGTGGCGGCGAGCCATCCCACGACGCGGGCCGGGCGTATCCGGTGAGCTGGCGGCATCTCACGGCGAAGAAGTCGTCGAAGGTGGATCGGTGGAGGCCCCGGTTGTCGTTGTGGATGCTGATCGAGGTGATGAAGCTGGGGAGACCGGTCTTCGGGTCCACCCCGGTGACGATCCCGGAGTGTCTGTTGTCGTGATTGGCGCAGTGGCAGAACAGCATGTCCCCGACGCGGAACGCGACCCCGGGCCGCCACGGGTTGCCCAGCAGGTTCACGCACGGGCCCTCGTACCAGTGGAACGTCGGGCTCTTCCGGACGAACCTCACGACCCTCTCGACCTGGCGGAGTCCGCCGGCCCCGGGCCTCTTCACGCGGCCCCGGCTCATGATCACGGTGCCACCGCGCATGCCCGCGGCCAGGTCGTAGCCGGCGGATCGATAGGCCACGAGGAGCAGGTCCACGCAGCACATGTGGTACTTCCCGTCGCGGTGCCTCACCGGGACGTCGCCGCCGCCGCTCTCGTCGTCGAAGACCACGCCGGTCTTGTCCAGGTCGGCGATCGTGCCGAGAATGCACGTCAGATCGGATCGACCGTCGCCGTCGGCGTCCGGCGGCCTCGCCGGATCGGCCCGGCCGGCCGCCGGGATGAGAAACGCCACGACGAGAACCACCCCGAGGCTCCACCTCGGCTGACACGAGGACGAGCAGGTCAAGGGACTCTCCTTTCCGCGGATCGGGAGGGTCGCGGGGCCTCGACGGAGCGGGAGCCCACGGCATGCCTCAACATACCATCACGGGCACGCCGCCGTCTGCCGAAAGAGCCATGGTCGCCGTGAGTCGCGATCCAGGCCAAGGCCTGGCTGCGGAGTCACCAAGGAGGTGAAGGGATTCATCTGAAGTCGCGCTCGGGGGCGCGACTCGGATCCGGCGAGGCGCCGGATCAGAGCCGACCGAACGGCTTGTGGCGCCCCGGTCTTGGCCCTAACATGACAGACGGACGACACCCCCCGAGGAGCGCCCCCATGACCGCCGGAGCCGATGAACGGTCCCAGCCTCGCCCGGCCCAGCCCGGACGTTCGTATGTGATCGCCTTCTGGACCGTGATGACCGGCCTGTTGACGGTCGGCGCCGGCCTGGCCTGGATCTGGGTCGGGATCGGGTACGCCAACGCCACGGCCAGCGGAACCGGAGCGGCGGCGGTCGCGGCGGGCGCGTGGACCGTCCTGGCCACGAGAGGGGTCATCCTCAGGCGGCGCCGGACCTATGCCGGTCTGGGCCTCGTGTGGACCTGGCTCTTCTTGCGCATCGGCCTGGACCTGCCGGCGATCGCCACCGGCACGGCGATCATGCTGTTCACGGCTCCGGCGGTGTGCGCCCCGTTCGGCCTGGCCTGGGCCGGTTCTGTCGCCGTGGGGACCCTGATGGTGCTGGTCCGGGCGATCGGAGCGATGCGGAGCGGCCCGATCGAGGCGGCGGACCGGACAGCCCGGGGTCGACTCGCCCTTGGCTTCGCGTGGCGCATCTGCCTCGTCATGGTCCTCACGGCGCTGGTGCCCTGGCTGGTCAGGTGGTCCAGGGGAACGCAGATCGCCCGGATCGCCCGGGAGTACTCCGGTCCGGCGGGGCGCGGCGCTGGATCGGTCGTGTGGGGTGCGTGCAGCCAGCTTTTCCTGGGCTACGAGCTGACCCAGCACGGCGAATCCGCCAGGACCGACCAGGAGCGCCGCGCAGCGCACGGGGCGGCGCTGGCCGACGCCGAGGCGGACCTGGCCTCGATCGTCGCGGCCGGCGCCCGGCTGGTGAGGGTCGGCGCTTCCGGCGACCACCTGCTGGTGAGCAACCCGGACCAGGAGGCGCTGGACGACCGGTACATGGATTCGGTCCGTCGTACCGGGATCCCGCTGGTGCTGGTGGACACGCAGCACCCCAGGGTGCTCCGGGAGCGGAAGCTCGACTGGCCCGACTTCTGCGCGTTCCAGCGCCGGCGGATCGAGTACTACCAGCGACGGTACAGGCCGAGGGCGTACCTCGTGGCGTGCGAACCGATGAGCTACCACAAGTTCGCCCTGTCGAGGCACGCCGCCTTCTCGGAAGCGGCGTGGACCCGGCAGCTGGCCACGATGTGCCGGCTCGTCAGGTCGATCGACCCCACGACCCGGACCGGCATCTGCCTGCTGGTCTCCGACGACCACGAGCCGGAGTGGCAGATCTGGGCCCGGATGAAGGAGCTCCCGGAGCTCGATCTCCTGTCCGTGCAGATCTACCAGCCGGATCAGTTCTCCAGGACCCGGGAGCGGCTGCGGCGCCACGGCCACCCGCGCCAGGTGGCCAAGCGGCTCTGGATCGCCGAGACGTACAACGGGTGGGCGCTCACCGGCGATCGGCTCTGGGAGCAAGACGCCGCCTGGCTCCGGGCGACCGGCGACTACGCGGCCGCCATCGATGCGGAGGCGGTTCTCGTCTGGACGTTCGGGACGTTCGTTCCGGGCGGCAGCTTCTGGGACGTGGGCAGCGGCCGCCTGGGCCGGCGGTGGCAGGCCGCCCCCCACCCGTCCCTGATCGGCCGGACGTTCTCGGAGCTCGCCGCTGCCGGAGCGGGCGACTGGTCTCGTTGACACGATCCGGCTGACCAGGATCCCCCACCTGTTCGCAGAGGCGGGCATGAGATCAGGCGTCGGCCTGGATGCAAGGCTACGGTGGAAGGCGACGAAGAGGAAGAGAAGGTCGTCTCCTCTTTCGCGCGTTCGCGCGTTCGGATGCCTGCCCCCAGGATGCTCGGTGATGTTGTGTGAGCCGGGCCGAGAGACAAGGCCTGGCGGGGAGATCACTTCGAGAGCGGATTCTCCCAGCGAAGGCCCTTGAATCGAGCGAAGTCGCCATCGCTGGAACAGAGGGTCAGGCCGTGTTCCTGGGCAAGAGCAGCCAGATGAGCGTCCGGCACGAGGTTCGCCCGCGTTCCGGAGATCGCGAGCAGACCGGCCAGGACCTCCCGGTGGCGCTCCGTGGGCTGTGGAATCCAGGCAACCGGGCACGACAACCAGGCCTCGACCTGCGACCACGCGGCCGAGATCGGTTCCGGTCGATCGAAGACTCGTGGGTTCGTGACGAGCCGAAGGAAGGCGAGCAGACTCTCCCAGGGGAGCCCGACGGGCGCCCCGCCATTCAGGCGTCCGTCGAGCCACCCCCTCGCCTGCTCGTGCTGGGGAAAGGATGACACGTGGGCGTAGACGAGCAGATTGGCGTCCACCAGGATCACTTGAACGACTCGCCCTCCGCCAGAGTGAGCGCCTCCGAGATGTCGTCGATGCTCCCGAGCCGGCAGCGTCCCAGGTCGATCGAAGACGTCCGGTAGGGCTCCTGACGCGCAGACGGTGAAGCCACTTCCCTCAAGCCGACCCGCAACGCTTCGTTGACGAGCTCCTTCATGCGCATCCGCCGGGCGCGCATGAGTCGCTTGAGCGATGCCGCCACGTCGTCATCGAGGCTCAACGTGGTTCTCATGCATCCAAGCATAGCTCGGATGATGCGGTGATGTCGACCCGGGTGCCGGACGAGCCCCTCGCTCCGGGAGAGCGGCTCTCGTCCGGCCGTTCGGCGTTCCCTGGCCTGCTTCACCTTGGCGAGGAACTCCGCCGTGGGGATCGGTGCGTAGAGCTTGTCCGTGAACGGCACCGGCTTCGCCGCGAACGGCAACGCCCTCTCCAGGTCCAGCGCGACGATCGGGACCGTCCTGGCCGCCGGGTCGGTACCGGCCGGCCAGGCGGTGACGATCACCGGTCCGAACTCCGTGGATCGCACCTGGGCGGCGGAGCAGACCTTGACCCGGGTTCCCCTGGGAATGGCCTTCCAGTCGGTGCTCACCCTCACCTGGCCGACGAACACATGGATCACGTCCACCGTGCGGTGGGGTCGGCGCGGCTCCACGCTTCGCGGCAGCACGGTGAAGCCGGTGCCGGAGGGCACCTCCACCAGCGTGTGGCCACCGATCCGGATCGCCGTCTTCCCGGCCGCTCCGGTCCAGACCACGTCCCCGCGCCGCAGCCGGCCAGCGGGGTCTCGCCCGCTCCCCGGATCGCCTCTGCGGGCCGGCTGGTCGTACACCTTCACCCCGCCCCGCGCAAAGACCACCTCCAGATCCGGCCCGGCCGCCCGAAGGACCGGTGCCAGGCAGAGCCCGGCCATCGACAGGACGAGGAAGACCATGGGCCTGGTGCGCATGAGAAGACTCACCTCTCGATGTCAGAAGCTCCAGATCATGCCGAGGGAAGTGACCCGCCGCACGTAGTCGTAGAGAGCGATGTTGGAGACGTTCCGGTCCCACGTGTACTCCAGGGAGAGTCTGCGGTCTGGGTGCAGGCGATACGAGAGTGCCCCGGTCACGGTCTTCTCCCGGTCTTGCCTTGCCAGGCCGAACGCGGACTGCACGTGGTCGTAGTCGCGCAGATGGACCTGGGCGTTGGCCAGGTACTCGAACCTGGACCGACCGATCCCGCCCCCGGAGTTCACGATCAACCGATGCCCCTTGTAGTCCATGTTGGCCCCCGAGGCGTTCTCCCTGTCGAACTCGTAGCCGATCGTGACGCTCCTGTCCTTCGACTGGCAGCTCTGGGTCGCCCCCACGACGAAGTTGTCGGCGTCCCGGTCATCGGCCGTGTGGTCCACGAGCGGCGACTCGTTGAGGAAGTTCTTTCCGGTGGCGCGCCCATGAACGGTGAACGACCGATCGGGACGGAGCATCCAGGTGTAAAACGGCGCCACGAAGAAGCGACCCAGGAAGCTCCGTTCATCGATCAGCAGCTGGCCGTAGCCGGCGGTCAGGCCGTAGGAGCGCTGATGGGCCCCGGGATCGTTCCAGATCAACGAAAGGGCGGCCGCGTGGTCCTGGAGATTCACGTCCGGGACCTGGAAGTTGACCGTCTGGTACACCTCGTAGGACCCGGTGATCGACCGCCGGGAGGTCCGCTCGAAATCGTGCTGGACCAGCCCGCGAAGGGCGGTGCCGCTCGACGCGGAGGCCTGGCCGGCAAGGCCGAAGACGTTGGTGGTCGGGACGATGAGGGCGTTGTCGTCGTACTGTGCGGTGAGCTTGACCGAGCCGCGCGTCCGCCTGGTTCCCGGTGCCGGAGCGGCCGTGAGGTCGGTCAGGAACCGGTCGACGACGCGGCCGACGTTGGCCTGAACCGGCTGCTGCTTGAGAAGCTCGAGCAACCGCACCGCCTCCTGCCGCCGGTCCGACCGCGCCAGCGCCACCGACTGGTAGAGCTTGGCCTGATCGCGAAGCGGTGATCCTGACCCGGCGACCGCGCGCATCAGACGTTCCGCCTCGGGATACCGGCCCAGCTCGAGGTAGGCCAGGCCGAGCTGGAACTTCACGTCGGCCCGCTCCCGGGCCGGCGGCGCCAGCCCTTCCATGAGCTCGCGGGCCTCGTTGAACCGCTTGCCCGCGATCAGGGCGCGGGAGAGGGCGACGGACAGGTCCGGTTGACCCGGCCGTCGGTCGAGCGAACGCTCCAGCATGGCCACGGCTTCTTGACTCCGTCCCTGGAACAGCACGGCCAGGGCGAGACCCGACACGAGCGCCGGTGCGTCCGGCGTGCGCGTCAGAGCCATGCGGTAGTAGACCTCCGCCTCGGCGAACTTGCCCTGCCCGAGCGCCACGGAGGCGAGCGCGGCCCGGTCGCGCCCGAGGAGCGCCTCCCTGGCCCGGGTGGACCCCGCAGTCACGTGGATCAGCGTCACGAGGAGGGCCACGGTTCCTAGACGGCGCAACAGCCGTCCATCGGGAACGGTGCAGGGAGCCATCGTACACCTCTGGAGTCTAGGGGCCAAAACATCGGCCAGGCCTGCCGGCGAACGACAGCCCCGCCGGCCGGCGCACAGTCGTCCGGGAGGACACATTAAGGCAACGGTCGCACGGTTGACCACCACGTTCGCGGGCCGACTCACGGTTCTCCTGCCTCGCCCTCGGCACTCCCATCCAGTCTAATGACAGGGCGGTTGGACCGGATCCCTCGGAGGTGGCTGGGTGCCGCCGGTCGGCGTTCCCACGGTCTCGCGCGAGGGGATGACCGTGCGTCCCAGCGCGTTGGGCCCCAGGACCGTGGCATCCAGG
This sequence comes from Candidatus Rifleibacteriota bacterium, assembly GCA_016213885.1. Taxonomy (GTDB): domain Bacteria; phylum Muiribacteriota; class UBA6191; order JACPRK01; family JACQZM01; genus JACQZM01. The sequence continues at coordinate 20,998 of JACQZM010000375.1, forward strand.
TACCCGCCGGTCAGCCGGCCGTCGAACCCGGGCGAACGTCTGGACGAAGCACCCGTCGTCCCGGGGCCCAGGCCCGTGAGCGCAGGCGGCGACGGGTCGGCGACCAGAAGATGGTCGAGGCCTCCTCCGGCCGGATGGGTGTCTTCCCGGGGCATGTTCGGATCGAGCGCTTGCGTGCGCCGCACGTCGATCGGCACCGGGGATCGTACGGACGGATCCGGTGTGGGATTCTCCGGATAGAGGGCGTTCGGATCCGATGGCTGGTACGTGCCCGGCCTCGCGATCCTCGTCCATGCCTGAGCGTTCGGGACTGCCCGGGTACTCTCCGGATAGAGCGCGTTCGGATCGGCCGTCCGCGGATCGACCGACCGGACCGTGTCACGGGGCAACCCTCCCGCGCTCAGCAGCGATTCGGGGCTGAATCCGAAGACGGAGAGATCGAACGCGCCCGTATGCGAGTTGACCACGAACGTCTGGATATTGACCGCGTCAGGCTCCGACGAACCGACCACGACGACGCCGTACCCCAGCAGCGGGTCGTTGACGCCCCTCGCCGTGGCCGACGACAGCAGGTCATCCACCTTGATGCGCTTCTTGCGTTCGGTCGCCCCGATCCCGACCACACAGGGCTGGCAGACGGCCTGGTAGCCGGAGCCGAGCACCTGAGCCACGGGAGGGCTCGAGCTGTCGAACAGGTAGAGGTCGACGTCGGCCTGGCCGGGGACCGGGCCGACGCCGGGTAGCTGGAGCCCCCCGGTGTAGGTCATGAAGATCGACGTGTCGAAGGTGTTCGTCACTCCCGGCACGGAGCCGCTCTTCTCGAGAACGTGCGGCAAGACGTAGGTCTTGGAGAGAGTCGGTCTCACCAGGCAGACCAGGGCCGCGCTGACCAGAACGGCGGTGGCCCAGCGGACACGTTTCTCGTTCATGGGGCCTCCTCCACGATGGTCGAGCGTTGCCGGTCGCGGTCATGACGCGAGGCAGGGCCGCACAGTCGAAAGCCTACCACAGGTGGGCTCGAGATAGAAACTCAAATCGAACGCGAGGACCGGCTCCAGCTTCCGGTGAGGCCCCGGAGCGGAGTCAGCCGCGGCGTGGGGGGCGGCAGCCGACCCGGAGCGATCGATCTCGCCGCATCATCTCGTGGTAGGCGCGAACCCGCGCCGGGTCGGGGTAGATCCGCTGACCGTACTCCACCCAGCCCCAGGAGACGCGCAGGTCGTGGCGGGCCCAGAGCTCGGCCATCGCGTACGCTGCCTCGACCAGCGTGCCGTCGAGAGCCAGGGCGCGTTCGAGATGGCCCACTGCGCGATCTCCGGCTCCCTGCCGCGCCGCGTCGAGCCCCTCCGCGAGTTCGCCGATCGCGCTGCGAGGCGGCTCCCGGATCGATCGTGCCGGCCGGAGCTCGGGCCTGGTCAGAATCACGGCGATGGAGTCCCGGAACAGCACGGTCCACCGCCCGGTCGCCACGAGCCTCTCCGCCAGCCCCACGCGCTGGGCCGGCCAGAGCACCAGCTCGCTGCCCGCCTGCTCGATGATCGACACCGCGGCAGCGCGTTCGGCCGCCGCCTCCCTGTACAGATTGAACGTCGCGGCATCGGGACCGGGAAGCCCGACTCGGCGATCATGGGGGAGAAAGCCCGGGCGGACCGCGGATGCGGACCGAGCCTGATCGCAGCTAGAAGCAAGACCAGGAGCGGCGCCGCAAGTCGCAGGGCCGGCCGTGACGCAGCGTCCACGCGCCGCCGGCCGAGCAGCGAGACCTGGGCCGTGGCCAGCGTGACGCTGGCGCACAAGCAGAACAGCGGGATGAACCGGCGGCTGGTGAGGGCCATGGCCAGCGTCAAGAGGCCGAGCCCGGCCGCGGGCCAGAGATGCGGAAAGAGAAGCCACCCTCTGCTGGCGATCAGCCAGTCCAGGCCGGCCACGAAGAGGACGATCGTCGCGGGGCAGAGCGGAGCCTGGATCGTCCCCGGCACGAAGGGAGCCCGCCATTCCGCCAGCGACCGGAACGGTGACCCGGGGTCGAGCGCGTACTTGAGCGGGTAGGCGAAGGCGGACAGGGCAGCCGGATTCAGACAGGCGGCGAGGGCGCACGCGACCCAGGTGCCGGCCCAGAGCCGCGCCACGGGGCCGCTCGCGCCCCGGCCCGCCTCCAGGCAGCGGTGGAGGACCCGTCCGGAACCGATCGCCGCGAGCGCCATCAGGCCGAAGAAGAACCCGCCGTGCAGGTTCGCCCAGACAGTGAACAGCACCGGGAGAAGCAGGGGAGGACGGGCCCGATGGAGCGTCAGCAGCACGAGCAGCGAGGTGAAGAGCAGCGAGTACAGGTGAGGGCGCAGGTCGAGGAACGGCGAGGCCGCGACGGCGCTCCAGGCCGCCCAGACGAATCCGGTGGGCCAGCTTCCGGTGATCCTCTCGAGGCCGAGCAGCAACGCGACCCAGGTCGCGATGCAGACCGCCCATTTCCAGAAGACGAGGGAGCCGGTGCCTCCCGCAATCGCCCAGAGGTGGTAGACCACGTCCGCGACCCATTCGTGGTTGAGCCAGGCCGCCCCGGCCCGGGTGAACGACCAGGGATCCACGGCGGGCAGGGAGCCGGTCTGCACGATCAGCCGGCCCGCGGCCAGGTGCCAGAAGAGGTCCGATCCGCGCATGACCGTGTACCCGACCGACCAGGTGACGAGCGCCGTGGCGACGATCCAGAGGCAGGCCTCCACCGGGGACCGGGACGACCGGCGGGTCGTCGAGCCCGGAGGGCGTGACCTCAGGATCAGGATGCCCAGGACGACCAGGCTCACGGCCCTTCCCGCGGCGTCGCCCGGGCCCGGATGGTACCGGACCTCGACCTCGTGATCGCCAGGAGGGAGGTCGATCTGCATGGCGAGGCACGGGTTGTCGGTGCGGATCGGTACCGGCTCGCCGTCGATCGACGCCCGCCAGTGCGGCCCCGAGAAGCTGCGCAGCGCAATCGACGCCGGGGTGCTGGCCGCGACGGTCAGGAGCTTCTGGTGGCTCCCCCAGTACACCACGTGGTGGCTTGCGGATCCGCTGGCGGTCACGACCCTGTCGGTCAGACCCGGGCGGGAGAGCGCCGTCTGGGGCTCTCCCGCACTGGCTGGCCACAGGTCGAAGACGAACCGGTCGTGGTAGTCGGGATGGTGCGCCAGCGCGTTGTCGAGCTCGAACCGGGAATCGGCCATGGCGCGCGCGGAGACGGCGAGGGCGGGAGCCGCCCCGGCGAGGACGAGCATGGCGAACGCCGGCTTGAGCATCCACGCGCGACCGGAGGTGCGGCCCTGCCGATCGCCCCTTGGTTGCGGTCCGGCCGCCCCTCGCGGACTCTCGAAGGCCCGCGACACGCCGTCGATCGCACCCGCGCAGGCCAGGCAGGTGACCAGCAGCTGGAGGCCCCCGAGCGGCCCTTCCAGCCCATCCGGGGCAGGGCCTGCAACGGCAGCCCGGAACGGGCCAGCGAGCGGGGTGGTCAGCCACCAGGTCCAGGCGACCAGGACGAGGTGCGAGGAGGTCATCGAGC
>JACQZM010000223.1 GCA_016213885.1 Candidatus Rifleibacteriota bacterium
AGGTGCTCGAGCTGCTCGGCCAGGGCGGTATGGGCGCGGTCCACAGGGTGAAAGACCTGCGACTGGGGCGAGAGGTGGCGCTCAAGCTCCTGCTGCGGTCCACCCCGGAGTCCCGCGCCATGTTCGAGAAGGAGGCCCGCATCCTCGCCGGCCTCGAGCACGACCACATCGTGAGGGTCTACGACTTCGGCCTGGCCGACGGAGTGCCCTACCTGGTCATGGAGTTGATGAGAGGCTGGCCGCTGGCAGCTCGCCTCGCCGAGGGCAGACCGACCCTGACGGAGGCCGTACGGATCACCAGCGAGATCCTGAGGGCCGTGGCCGAGGCCCATCGGCGCACCATCGTCCACCGCGATCTGAAGCCTGCCAACGTCTTCGTCGAGGAGACCGGCCGGGTCAAGGTGGCGGACTTCGGCCTGGCCTACAGCACCGCGTCGCTCGGAGCCACAGCGTCCGAGGCCCGGGTCCTTGGCACGCCGGGCTACATGGCTCCGGAGCAGCGGCGGGGCGAGGTGGCGGGCCCTCCGGCCGACGTCTGGGCGATCGGCGTGATCCTCCACGAGATGCTGACCGGCCAGAGCCCGCTGGCGCCCGACAGCAACCGCACCGACCCGACCCGTGCGGACGCGAGACCGCCCTCGCCGGCGCGGCTCAATCCGAGCGTGCCCCGGAGTCTGGCCAGCATCGTGCGGCGGACCCTCGAGGCCGACCCTGCCCGCAGGCCCGACGCCCGCACGCTGGCGTCCCAGCTGGCCGAGTGGCTGGAGCGCTCGCACCGTTCTGCCAGGGCCGGGGACCAGCAGGGAGTGCCGCCCCACCCGTACAAGTTCCTGGCTCACTACACCGGGGCCGATCGGTCGATCTTCTTCGGGCGGGACGCCGAGATCGCCGAGCTCGTCGAGCTCGTCGAGAACTCCTCCATCCGGGCCGTGTTCGCCTTCGGCCCGTGCGGCATCGGCAAGTCCTCCCTGTTCCACGCCGGGGTCGTCCCTGCCCTGGACTCGACACGGTTCGAACCGTTCCTCCTGGTCTCCGGCGCCGATCCCACGGGGTCGGTGGTCAGCGTCCTCACCACCCGGGCCTCTGCCCTGGGGCTGCCGCTGTCGGTGGAGATCGCGACCAACCCCAGGGCCATGGAAACGAGCCCCCGGCTGTTGACCGACCTGGTGGCCGGCGTGGTGAAGGCCTCGGAGAGAGGCCTGGTGTTCGTCATCGACCAGCTCGAGGAGCTGTTCACCTTGAACTCCCACGGATCCCGGCGGATCCCCGATTTCTTCCGGCTCGTGGAGCGCCTCGTCTCGGCCCAGGCCGTGCCGGTGAAGCTGGTCCTCTCCTTCAGAACCGAGTTCCGCGGAGACTTCTATCCGCTGGAGGAGAGGCTCGGCCGCCGCCAGAAGTCCGTGGCGATCCGGGAGATCCGGGAGAGCGGGCTGGTGGAGGTCATCGAGGGGCCGTGCCGGTTCCCGGCCTACCGGTTCTCGTACCAGGAGGGTTTCGCGTCCTTCCTTGCCGGCGAGATCCTGAAGAGCACTCGCGGCGCCGGCGAGGCGGCGCTCCCTGTCCTGCAGATCGTGTGCCGCCAGCTCTACGACAGGGCCAAGGCCGCGGACCAGGAGACGATCGGCCGGGAGCTGCTGGAGAGCGCCCTGGGCGGCGTCGAGGGGGCGCTCCAGCGATACGTGGAGCAGCGGCTCGGGTCGCCGGACTACGGCGACCGGGCGTCGATGGCCCGGGTCATGCTCCGGGAGCTGACGGTGAAGGAGGGCGCCGAACGGTTCGCCCGGGCCCGGGACGAGGAGGAGATCCTGGCGTTCCCGGATCGTGACGCGGCCCGGCGGACGCTGGACCAGCTCGTCGCGGACCACCTGGTGGTGCGGGAGGGTGAGCAGACCGGCCGCTGTCGCGTCCGTCTCGCCTCGGAGATCATCTGTCCGCTCGTCGACGGCTGGACCGTCGAGACCGGCGAGATCGAGCGGGCGGCCCGCACCCTGGCCCGCGCCGTCCGCCAGTGGGAAGAGAACGGCTGCCGTCCCGACTACCTGCTGTCCGGCGGCGCCCTGGAGCACGTGGTCCGTCACGAGCCGGTGCTGGGCGGTCTGGGCGCGAAGGAGCGCCGGTTCCTCGGCGACAGCCTCCGTCGCCGCCGGACCCTCCGGGTCGCTTTGGGGGCAGCTCTGGCGGCGATGCTGGGCTTCCTGGGGTGGGTCGCCTACGGAGCGTTCTTCAGGCCGGGAGTGGTGGAGCTCGGGTCCGATCCGCCGGGCGCCGCCGTCTATCGAGGCAAGGAGCGTCTGGGAACCACTCCGCTGCGGTGGGAGGCGTGGCCGGGCACGCACTCGCTCCGTCTGGAAAAGGAGCGACACGAGTCCACCACCCTGGACGTGCGAGTCCGGGCCGGCGGGGAGACCAGCCAGAACCCGGTGCTGCGCTATCCGTTCGGCTTCCTGTCCGTGTCGTCCGACCCGGGCGGCGCGACCTGCGAGCTGTTCCGCGCAGGAACCGGTCGGGGCAAGCCTATCCTGACTCGCAAGTCACCTTTCATGACGGAGGTGCCGGCGGGGCGGTACAGGCTGACCCTGAGCCTCCGCGGCTGGGTCGAGACCGACGTGCCGGAGTTCACCATCGGCGCCAACCGCGACCTCAAGCTGATCTCTGCGCCTCTGCCCAGGGACACCGGGTGGCTGTGGCTCAGGGCGCCGTTCGCCGGGCACCTGGGACAGGCCGTGGACGTGGCCACGGGCAAGTCGGCCTGGGTCGGCACGCTGCCGCTGGCCGCGCCGGTGGAGCTGCCCTCCGGGCGCTACACGGTCGAGAGCAAGACCAGCCAGCGGAACAGCAGGACCGAGAGCGTCGAGATCACCCGGGGCTCCACGACCATGAAGACGATCTGGAACGATCACGTGGCGCCCGTCTGGTTCCACCGGGTCGGCGAGACGATCCAGACCTCGCCCGGCCTGGGCGATCTCGACGGAGACGGCAACGTGGACGTGGTCGTCGGTTCGAACAACCGGAAGGTCATCGCGATCTCGGGGCTCACCGGCAAGGAGCTGTGGAGCAGGGAGACCGACGCCGAGGTCGCCTCCTCTCCCGCGGTCGGGGACCTGGACGGTGACGGGAAGCTCGACGTGGCCATCGGCTCCAACGACGGCAAGGTCCGCGCCCTGGCCGGCAACGACGGCCGGGAGCTGTGGACGTACCCGGTGGGCAGGGGGGTCTCCTCCAGCCCGGCGCTGGCCGACCTCGACGGGGACAGGTCGCTGGACGTCGTCTTCGGCGCCGACGACCAGCAGGTCCACGCCGTGTCGGGGAAGACCGGCAAGCCCCTCTGGAGGGCCCGGACCAAGGGGGAGGTGCGGGCGTCACCGGCGCTGGGAGATCTCGATTCCGACGGCGTGCCCGACGTGGTGATCGGCGGCCACGACAGCTTCGTGTACTTCCTGTCCGGCAAGACCGGCGCGCCGCTGTGGACCTTCAAGACCGGAGAGCAGGTCCTGTCGTCGGCGATCCTGGCCGACGTCGATCGGGACGGGGCGCTGGAGGCGGTGGTCGGATCCGTCGACAAGAAGGTGTACTGCCTGTCGTTCAAGAGACGGGCCGCCCTCTGGACCGTCGAGACCAAGGGGGCCGTCGCCTCGTCGCCGGCAGCTGCGGACCTCGATGGAGACCGGTTCCCCGATATCGTCGTCGGCTCCGGCGATGGGAAGATCTACGCTCTCCACGGCAGGTCCGGGAAGGTCCTGTGGGCGACCCAGACGCGCCAGAACGTGTTCGCGCCGGCGCTCGTGGCGGACGTGAACCTGGACGGAACCCCGGACGCCGTGGTCGGCTCGAACGACAGGGTCGTCTGGATCCTCGACGGGCGGTCCGGGACGCCGCTGTTCGGTCTCGAGATGGAGGGCAACAACCTCGCCTCCGTGGCGGTCTGCGACCTGAACCGGGATCGCCGGCCCGACCTGGTGATCGGGAGCGTGGGAGGCTGGGTCCGGACGTTCACGACTGTCCTGAGGCACCCGTACTGGACGTTCCAGGCCCTGGACCACGTCACCGGCACCCCGGCCGCGGCCGACCTGGACGGCGACCGGTACCCGGACATCACCTTCGGCAGCGCCAACGGCATCCTGTACGCCGTCAGCGGTCGGACCGGACGGGAGATCTGGTCGTTCAGGGCTGACGGCGTGATCCAGAGCCCGCCGGCGCTGGCCGACCTGGACGGTGACGGAGTCCCCGACGTGGTGGTCGGCACCCACGCTGGAACCGCGGTGGCCGTGTCGGGCAAGACCGGCCACATGCTGTGGTTCCACAAGACCGGGATGCCGATACTGGCCCAGGTGGCGCTGGTGGACCTGGACGGCGACGGCGTGGCCGACGCGGTGTTCGGCTCGGTCAACGGCCGTGTCCACGCCGTCTCCGGCAAGACCGGAAAGGCTCTCTGGAACGTGGCGCTCGGTGAGCCGGTCTGGGCGTCCCCGTCGCTCTGGGATCTGGATGGCGACCGTGCCCTGGACGTGGTGGCCTGCACCCGGGAGGGGACGGTCCACGCGGTCTGCGTGACCAGGCGCGTCGAGCTCTGGGCGTACAGGGCCGGCGCCGAGATCCGGAGCTCCCAGGTGGCCGCGGATCTTGATCGCGATGGCGTGGCCGACTTCGTGGTCGGCTCTGTCGACGGGACGGTCCACGCCGTCTCCGGGAGGACCGGCCAGGCGCTCTGGAAGCAGTCGCTGGGCGGGGGGATCGTGTCCACGCCGGCCCTGGGCGACCTGGACCGGGACGGCTCCCCCGACGCGGTCGTGGCCAACAAGAACGGCCTCCTCGTGGCCCTGTCCGGAAAGACCGGTTCCCGGATCTGGACGTTCAGGTCACGCGGGGAGATGCAGGCGCCGGCCCTGGCGCAGCTCGACGACGACGGAGTCCCCGACGTCGTGGTGACCTCCACGGGAGGGCTCGAGTACTTCATCTCCGGCAAGACCGGCGAGCCGCTTCGCTCGTACACCATCGTGCACGTCTCCACGCTGGCGGCGCCGCTGGTGCTCGATCTCGCCGGATCGTGGGCGGGCAAGCGGGTCACGTGGCGGTGGGGACGGCAAGGACCGCCGCTCACCGGTCTCGCTCCCGGGAAGAGAGAGCTCGCGCTGGTCGAGGTGCACGGCGGCAACACCATGGTGATGAGCCGGGTCGCGGAGCCGATCGTGCTTCTGCCGCCGGTGGCCCCGGTGTCGTTCACCGGGGTGCGGTCCGTGCCTGTTCGCTGAGCGGACGGCGCTCCCGCGCGCGACTTCGAGTGAATCCCCTGCACTTCCTCGGGGACTCTGCAGCCACGCCGAGGCCTGATCACAGGCCCGACTCCGTGAAACAGGCGGGGGATCCTGGAGAACCGGTCGAGTCGACTTCATCCTCGTGACGTGCTCGGGTCAACCCGAGCTGGACCCCGACGACCGGCTGCTGGCCGGCGGGGACAGACACCTGAACGGGCTCAGGTCAGGAGCTTTGCAGCCCGGCGTCCGGCTGGCACGGGCATTGCTCTGCCCCGTACCACCGCGATCGGCAGGCTCGCAGTCCAGGCGCGGTCCGACAAGCAAGGAGTCGCACGCATGGTCCCTCGTCTAGCGATGGTTCGGTGGTGGATGGTGCTCCTGGTCGTGCTCAGGGCGGCCGCCGGCTGTCCCCAGGCGGCGGGACTGGACCGGATCGCCCTGCTGGGAGTCGGGGCCGAGACGACCTCCCGGCCGGCCGCAAGCGACGTCGACGCCCGGTTCGTCCGCAGGCTGTTCCACCAGAGTCTGCTGGAGACCCCGGGATCGAACGGCTTCGGTCTGCCGGAGCTGGAGTCGCTTCTCGAGCGGACCGTGGCCGTGCGGGCGAAGGCGGCCGCGTCGGCGGACAAGGAGTACCTCTTCGAGAAGGTGTACCTGGCCGCGGATCACCTGACCAGAAGACTCAACCTGGTCCGCGACCGGTTCCGCCACAAGGTCGCCGTGAGGACCCAGGAGCTGCTGGACAAGCGGCTGATCGGAGCCGACCAGGCCGCGTCGATCCACGGCGAGGCCAACGCTCTCCTGGCCCGGTTCTACGGCGAGGCCGAGACCATCGCCTCCGCCGCCCTGCGTCACAGGTCGGCGTTCTGTCTCTCCGGCAGCGCGCCGCTCGACGGTACGTTCCGCGTCACCTGCGACTTCGGGCCACGGATCCACCCGATCTCGGGGCGTCCCAGCAACCACACCGGAGTGGATCTGGGATTCTCTCCCGGCGCGAGGGTCAGAAGCACCGGCCCCGGGTCGGTCGAGAGCACCGAAACCGACAGCATCTACGGCAACGTGGTCGTCGTACTCCACCCGAACGGGTACCGGACCCGGTACTGCCATCTCGACAGCCGGGCCGTGAAGACGGGACAGCGGGTCAAGGCCGGGCAGGTCCTCGGCGTTCCCGGAAACACCGGCTACTCCAAGGGTGCTCACCTCCACTTCGAGGTCCATCCGACGCCGGATGCCCCCGCCGACCCGGCTCCGTGGCTCGAGAGGGCCCGGAAGGTGAAAAGTGCCGCGGCGCTCCTCGTCGCCACGGCACACTGAGGCTCCGGGCGACCGGGACGCGCTGCTGCTCGGCGCCGGCGTCACCACGTTCAGTCGAGGCGCAGCGCGCGGGGAAGAGACAGGCTTCGCCCTTCTCCAAGGGTGACCCCACCACGAATCCGCGAAATGCGGGCCGAAAGGCGGGCGTAGCCCACGGGTCGACGAACTTGCGTCCACAGCAGGACCATGTGGACCAGTATCGGTACGCGGCGTTGCCTGGACGCTGCCTCTGCTGCGGGGAGCCAGTGTAGTTCGAGGATGTCGACGTCGACCTCCCGCCCGGACCGTTGACCTTGAGCCTTTCTCTTTGGCCACGAGACCCAGACCGTCCAGACGAGCGTGGAGCCGGGGAAGACGATCGCGCTGAGCGTGCACCTCTCGCCTGTGGTCGCGACCGGCTACCGGACCGACGCCGAGCGGACCAAGAACGGCGAGGCGTTCGACCGGCTCGGCAGGGCGTGTCCGTGCCACGAGCCCAGCCTGAGTGAGTGCCTGCGGATCGAAGGTGTGCGCGCACTGCGCCGCTGGTGCCGTTCCCAGCCCATGACGGCCAGCGGCCTGACCATCGACCCGTTCCGCATCGACCTGCAGACATGGCGCGAGACCGTCGAGGACGACGGGGGGGGCGATCCTCTGGACGGCCCGGTCCTGGCGAGCGCGCTCGAGCAGCTCGAGAGTGCATTCCGGCTAGTCAACGCGACCCTGTTCTCGGATGGCGTGGGCAGGTGCCACCACATCTCGGACTGCGAGCACGATCACGGCTTCATCCGCACTCCGTGGACGCTCGTGGTCGGCAGTACCCATGCCGCGGTGCTCGTGATGCGTGGGACGTGGTACTGATCTTTCCGGCGTCGACGGACAATCCCTCACAGCGCCTCGAGCAGC
>JACQZM010000376.1 GCA_016213885.1 Candidatus Rifleibacteriota bacterium
ACGCCGTCGACAGGTTCAGCAGTCGATCCCAGAGAGCCGCTTCCACGGAGCCGTCCATGCGCGTCTCCAGCCGGAGCATCGCGATCCCCTGGGTGAGATGGAACAGTGCGTTGGAGACCGCGCAGACCGCCAGTCCCAGCACGACCACGACGAGCTGGTGACGCATGGCTCCCGGGACGATAAGATCGAAGACCCGACCGGTGACGATCGGCGTGACCATGCCCACCACGCTGCCGGCCAGCCCCAGCAAGACGAGGCGGGCCCAGTCGGGCCAGGTCCCCGTGAGGGCGAAGCGCACGAGTCGCCACAGGTTCAAGAGGCGCTCGGGGAACGGCCGGTAGAACGAGTAGCCGAACGGCGACACCGAGGCGGCGTCGGTCCCGGTCAGCCGCTCGCGCCGCCCCGTGGCCGGGTCGGTGAGCTCGTAGTGCCCTCGCGAGGCGGGGATGAGCGCCACGGGCCGCTCGTCCTCCCCGAGGAACGCCACGAGCGGTCCGTTGTCCCGGGACCACCAGTCGCCGGCGAGCTGCACCCGCCGCGACCGGATCCTCGACGCCCGGGCTATGGCGCTCACCGGATCGCCACGCCTCCTCTTCTCGCCGCCGCCGATGGGCGCCTGGATCGCCACTCCCAGGCTGGCCCCCACGAGACGGCAGGCCGCGAGCAGCGGGTCCTCCTCCAGCGCCGGGCCGAGGCCCGCCCGGGCCTCCAGCTCCTCTGGATCCTCGGCCCCCGCCACGCCGGCGAGCCGGGACATGGTCACCCGGTTCAGCCGTTGCTCCATGGCCAGCCGGCGCTGGATCCGGGCGCGATCCGCCTCGTCCCTCCGGGTCACGTTGACGATGACGCAGGCCACGACCGCCTGGTGGAACCGTTCGAGCCCGGACCAGATCGAACGGTCCGCCAGCACGGTCCTGGTGGACACGGCATTCAGATCGGCGCCCTCCGCGGTCGCGGTCACCCATCCGGCGTCGGAGACGGGAAAGCGGCCGTCGGCCTTGCCCAGCGGAGGATCGGCCAGCCCGAGGAACCGGGACGCCCCCTGCTCGTGGACGACCCAGAGCGTTCCGGCGGCCGGAGAGGCAGACGCCAGGCCCTTCACCTGGGTCGTCCGGTCCGCCTCGAGGCGGAGCTGCCCCTTGGGCACCGGTCCCGGCGCGACGCCGCCGGTCAGTCGCCTGATCCACTCCTCGAGCGGCGGGGCCACCGCCTCGACGATGGCGCCATCGGCGAGCCTCGCCTCGAGCTGCTGGCGGCGCAGGTGGAAGACCTGGCAGCCCTGGCTTCCCACGGCGATGAGCTCCACCTGGGAAGGCCCGGCGCCCGGTACGATCTGGCCGGCCTCGACGCGACACAGCCGGACCCGCGCCGAGGGGACCTCACCCCGCGGCGGCGGCACCGCGAAGATGTCCATCCAGCCCTCGCGGACCAGCCAGAGGCTCTCCGGCTCGTTCAGGGCCAGAGGGGCGTTCGCCCCCGCCGCGTGGGAGACGCCGCCGGTGGCGAACAGCTCGTGACAGCTCTGCAGGGCGGTCTGGCCGGCTTCGCTAGGCATGGATCAGCCGCCGATAGAGCCCGTCCACGGCGTGGAGCGCCTCGTGGGTGCCCCGCTGGACGATCTGGCCCCGGTCGAGCACCACGATCTCGTCGCAGTCCCTGATGGTGCTGAGCCGGTGCGCCACCAGGATCAAGGTGCATCCTCGTCGCCGGAGGTTATCGTCGATGGTCTTCTCCGTGACCGGGTCCAGGGCGCTCGTGGCCTCGTCGAGCACCAGCAGGGTCGGATTGCCCACCAGCGCCCGGGCGATCTCCAGGCGCTGGCGCTGGCCGCCGCTGAAGTTGACCCCTCCCTCCTCGACCCTGCTCTCGTAGCCGCCGGGTCGCGCGGCGATGTCGTCGTGGATGCAGGCGTCCTTGGCGGCCTGGATCACATCCTCGTCCGGAATCGTGGAATCCCACATCGTGAGGATCTCCCGGACGGTGCCCTCGAAGAGGAAGAAGTCCTGGTCGACCATGGCGAGCGAGTTGGTGACCACGGCGCGGTCGATCCGGCTCCGGGGCTGCCGGTCGAGAAGCACCTCCCCGGACCAGGGCTCGTACAGCCCGGTCACCAGCTTCGCCAGGGTGCTCTTCCCGCTGGCGCTGGGCCCGACCAGCGCTACCCGGGAGCCTGGCCTCACGGTCAGGGTGAACCGTTCGAGCAGGGGCCGCTCCAGCCGGCTGTAGCCGTAGGTGATCTCCTTCAGCTCCAGCTGGCCCGCGAGCCTGACCGGCGACTCCGCGGGCGCGCCGGTCGGCTGGCCGTTCTCGAGATTCGGATCCACCGGGTACCGCAGCACGTCGTCGAGCCGGTGGAGCTCCCCCTCGATCTCCTGGAGCGAACCGCCCAGGCCGACGAGCTGGTCGATCGGCTCGGTGAAGCTCATCATGAGGCTCTGGAACGCCACCAGCATGCCCACGGTCAGATGGCCGTCGATGACGCGGAGCGACCCCAGACCCAGGATCGCGATGGTGTTCACCGCCCCGAGGAACGGAGGAACCGTTCCCAGGCAGAGGCCGTACAACCCCATCCTCTGCTCGGCCACCATCACCTTCGCGAGGTGGCCCGACCAGCGGCTGAAGAAGTCCGACTCCGCGCCGGTGGCCTTCAACGTCTCGATCGTCTGGAGGCCCGACATCGACGTCCCCATCATCTTGGCCCGCTCCTGCAGGAGCCGCATGTTCTCGTCCTTGCGACTTCTGGACACGACCTGCAGCGCCAGGCCGTTCAGCGCCGCGATCGTCACGCCCACCAGCGTCAGCATCACGTCGAGATGGAGCATCATCACGACGTAGAAGACCGCCATCAGGACGTTGAGCAGGTTGGACGAGAGGTCCCGGGAGAGGAGCTGGGCGATCCGGTCGTTCATCTCCACCCGGGAGCCGACCTCTCCGGCGTACCGCTGCGTGAAGAACTCCACGGGCAGGTGCAGCACGTGCCTGAAGAACTTGTACGACGACGTGAGCGCCAGCTTCGTCTCCAGGCGCAGCAGGTGGTGCTGCTGCAGCCAGGTCAGCGCCGCTCGCAGGACCGCGGCCAGCGCCATGCCCAGCAGCAGCCCGCCGATCCAGTCGGTCATCCCGGAGACCAGGCAGTAGTCGACGAAAGCCTGGGTGAACGCCGGGGTCACCAGCCCGGGAAACGCCAGGGCCAGGCTGGCCATGAAGACGTACAGGAGACCGGCCTCGGATCCGACCAGGCGACGGCGCAGCGGATCCAGCAGCCCCACCTTGTCTCCGCCGGGCTCGAACTCCGGCCCGGGCTGGAACACCAGGACGACCCCGGTGAAGCAGTCGCCGAACTCGGCTTCCGTGACCACCCGGGGCCCCATTGCCGGGTCGTTCAGATAGACCCGCCCGCGGCTGAACCCCTCGACCACGACGAAGTGGTTGAAGTTCCAGAACACCACGGCGGGCATGGGCAGGAAGGCGATGTCACGCGTCTCCTTGCTGTACCCCTTGCAGACGAGCCCGTAGCCCCGGGCCGCCTTGAGGATGTTGCCGGCGTTGGTCCCGTCGCGGGAGACCCCGCAGGCGATGCGGAGCTCCTCCAGCGATGCCGTCCTTCCGTGGTAGCCCAGGACGATGGCCAGAGCCGCGGCGCCGCACTCCACGGCCTCCATCTGGAGCACCGTGGGCGTGCGCACCCGCGCGGTCGGGGCCTGGGCTCGCGGCCGGTCGACCATCTCACCGACCTCCCGGGCCGCCCAGGCTCGGGAAGACCAGGGCGATCGGCGGTTGCGAGCTGATGGTGATCCGGGCGTCGCAGGGCGTTCCGCTGTAGAGCTGGATGGAGTGCCCCCTGGGCGATGACCAGCGGTAGCCGCTGGCCGTCCTGACGTCGGCCTCCAGCTCGATGTTCGCCTGCAGGCAGGGCCCCGACTGGGACAGCTGTCGCACCAGCCCCTCGTTCTGGATGATCGACTGCATCTCCTCCTGGGTGAGCGGGAACTTGGTGGCGAACTGCACCCTCCCGGGCAGGTAGCCATACTCCCCGCGCCGCACCTGGGTCGGCCAGACCTGGGCCCGCATGGGCTTCTGGACGAAGTAGCCCTCCCTGACCGGGATGAACAGCCGGGCCGCCAGCGGCTGGTCCAGCGGTTCCAGCATCAAGAGAGGTGCCCCCTTCTCGACCACCTCGTTGAGCCTGACGCGCCGCGTCAAGACCGCGGCCGAGTAGGGGCTCAGGACGGGTGCGGGGTCCTTGCCGCCGGGGGTGGCCGAGCCGAGCAGCACCAGCACCTGGCCCCTGTCGACCTTCTGGCCCGACGAGACCGGGATCTCCTTGACCAGCCCTCGCTCCGGCGCTTCCAGCAGCTTGACGCCCCCCCGTCGGAGCAGCACGCCCTGGGCATCCACGGTGATCGGAAGCGTGCCGGTGACGGCCCACACCAGGGCCGCCACGAGCAACAGGCCCGTGGCGCCCAGGGCGATCCAGCTCCTGGGGCCGGTCACCTGCATCAGCTGATCGAGCTGCTCCGGCGAGCCCAGGCGATCCAGCGCCTGCTTGCGGAAGATCTGACGCATAGAGGTGGTCCACCTTCGGAACGCGCCGGCGGTCCGATGACCCGGACCGGCGCTGCTAACGGTGCGGGCGCTCAGCAGGCCAGAAGTCTCTGCAGGACGCGGTCGAACCGGGCGCCGGCCAGATGGATGCTGTTCAGCACCGCCGTGTCGAGCTCGTCCTGGCTCTCCAGCAGCTCTTTCGGCGGACCGCTCTTGCCGTAGCCCAGCCGCCCCACGGTCTCCCGCAGCCGATGCGAGAGGAACAGCGCCAGCGACCTGTAGAAGCAGGCCGCGAAGGCGGGGTCGCCCTGGAGCTTCGCCAGCAGGGCCTTCCTGGGGATGGCCAGGACGACGGCGTTCTCGGCGACCGTCACCGTCGCCGAGGGCGCCCGGTTCTCGATGAACGACATCTCCCCGACCACCTCTCCGCTGCTCAGACGGACGGTCTCGGTCCCGGTCAGGGCGGAGAAGGAGACGGTGAGACTGCCGTCGAGCAGGATGTAGAGGGCGTCGATCGGCTCACCCTCCCGGATCAGCACGGTGCCGGCGGCGAGGCGCCGTCGGTCCCCGTGGCTGATCATCCACTCGATGTCGCCATCGGTCAGGTATCCGAGCAGGTACAGGACCTTTCTCACGCGGTGCTCCCGGGCGTCTGCCCCACGGCTGCCCGCCGCCGCGTCCCTGCCGGTCGCCGGGGCGACCGCGCGGTCGGTTCCGCTCCACACCCGGAGCGGTCGATCGAGCTCGCTGTCTCGGGCTTGGCCGGAGAGTATACCGGCGCGGGCCGGCCAGCGCAACGAATGACCGTCGAACGGTCGAACGGGGCAGCTTAGCCTTCGATGCCTACCGGGCCAGGACCTCCCTGACCTTGTTTCTCAGGACAGCAGGGACGATCGGCTTGGGCATGAAGTCGATCGTCCCCTCCGTGAGCCCGAGCCGCACCAGCGTCTCGTCGGTGTAGCCCGACATGTACAGCACCTTCAGATCCGCTCGCCTGGCTCGCATCGCCTCCGCCAGCTGAGTCCCGCTCATCCCCGGCATCACCACGTCGGTGATCAAGAGGTCGATCGGCTCCCTCCGGTCGGCGTACAGCAGCAGCGCCTCGGCCCCGTCGGAAGCCTGCAGCAGCGTGTACCCGTCGCCGGCCAGCACCCTGCCGAGCAGGCCCCGCACGGCCGCCTCGTCCTCGACGAGCAGGATCGTACCCGATCCTCCCGGCGAGACGGCCTCGGACGGTTCCCCATCAGGCGCCTCCGCCGAGTCTTCGACCCTGGGGAGGCAGAGAGTGAAGGTCGTTCCCCTGCCCGGTTCGCTCTGGCACCAGATGCGTCCGCCGCTCTGCTCCACGATGCCGTGGACCATCGAGAGCCCGAGCCCGGTCCCCTGGCCCCTCGGCTTGGTCGTGAAGAACGGCTCGAAGACCCGCGCCCGGGTCGCCTCGTCCATGCCGCGGCCCGTGTCGGTCACCGCGAGTATCACGTACGGTCCGGGCCCGAGATCCGTCGGGCCCGCGCCCGAGACGAAGGCCGCCGTGCGAAACGTCAGGGTCCCTCCGTCAGGCAGGGCGTCCCGGGCGTTCACGGTCAGGTTGACGATCACCTGCTCCAGCTGGCCGGGGTCGATCCACACCCGGCCTAGGTCCTCGGCCAGATCGAGCCGGAGCTCGATGTGCTCACCGATGAGCCGGCCCAGCATGGCGGCCAGGTCGGTGACGACCCGGTTGAGATCCACGGCCCTCGGCTCCAGCAGCTGTCTGCGAGCGAACGCCAGGAGCTGGCTCGTGAGCCGGACGGCCCGGTCGGCGCTCGTCCTGATCTCGGCGAGGTCGCTGGCCAGCGGGTCTCCCCTGGAGAACCCTTCGGCCATCAGCTCGCTGTACCCCAGGATGGTCGTCAGGATGTTGTTGAACTCGTGGGCGACGCCGCCAGCCAGAAGCCCCACCGACTCGAGCTTCCGGGCCTGGGCGAGGCTCGCCTGCAGCTCGTCGTGCTCGGCCTCGGCGCGCTTGCGCCCCGTGATGTCGCTCAGGGTGATGCGGCACGTCCGCGATCCGTCCCTCGTGTCGAGCGTCACGGTCGATTCCATCCGCACCCAGATCGGGGTCCCGTCCGCCCGGAGCATCCGCAGCTCGCACGACCCCGGATCCCTTCTCTCCAAGAGGAGCCGGCGGTGCAGGTAGTAGATGTCCTGATCTTCCGGATGGATCGACATGGTCAGCGGGCGCCCGATCAGCGAGACCCTCGTCATCCCCAGCAGGGCGGCCGCCGTGAGGTTCGCCTCGTCGATGGCCCCCTTCTCGTTGACGGTCACGTAACCCACCGGGGCCAGGTCGTAGAGGTCGAAGTAGCGGCTGAGCCAGCGCTGCAGCGACTCCTGCGTCTGCCTCAGCTCCTCGTTCTGCAGCTCGAGCTCGATCTGATGGACCCGGAGCTCGTGGACCAGACGCGCGGTCTCTTCGGCCGAGAGACCGTCCGGGTGCTGGACCCCCAGCGCCCTGGCCCGTTCCTCCGCTCGTCGACGAAGATCGAGACCCGGCTCCTCCCGCGACGGATCGGTCGAACCGGCCTCGAGGCCCAAAGGCTCGTCGCGGCCGAGCTCTGCCGTCTCGCCCTTGACCCGGCAGGCGTTGATGCGCAGCGTCCGCCGGCCGAGCCGGTGGAAGTCGTGGGTCAGCTCGAGATCGTCGGCCTTTCCGGTCGCGGGCAGCACCTCCTCGAGCAGCCGGCGCAGCCCGGGGAAGTCCCATCGACCATCGTCGAGGTCGTAGACGAGTCGCCCCAGGGTCCGGTCCGGATGCAGGTCGAACGTGGTCTGGAACGCCCGGCTGGCCGCGATCACCCTGAGGCTCCCGTCGAGCACCAAGAGCGGCTCTCGCAGCGTGGCCACGAGGGCCCCGGCCAGCCGGGACTGGACCTCGTGCAGCGCCATGGCCATCCGCTTGCGGTCCGTGATCTCCACGAAGGTGATCACGGCGCCCTCGATCACGTTTTCCAGCGTGCGGTAGGGACGGATGTTCATCTGGTACCAGGCGTTGGCCCGGGTCTGGACCTCCGCCTCCCTGGGAACGAGGCTCGTCAGCACGGCCTTCACGTCTTCCACCAGTCGATCGTACCCGACCAGGTTGGAGACGATGTGCGTCACGGGCCGGCCGATGTCGGTCTGGATCAGGTTGATCACCTGGGTCGCCTGGGGAGTGAACCTGGAGATGCGGAGCTGGCTGTCGAGGAACAGCGTGCCCACCCCGGTACCGGCCAGCAGGTTGTTCAGATCGTTGTTGGTCCGCGACAGCTCCGACACCTTGGTCTGCAGCTCCACGTTGACCGTGGCCAGCTCCTCGTTGACCGATTGCAGCTCCTCCTTGGAGGTCTCCAGCTCCTCGTTGGTCGACTGCAGCTCCTCGTTGACGGACTGCATCTCCTCGTTGGTCGACTTGAGCTCCTCGTTGGCAGTCTCCATCTCCTCGATGGTGGTCTGGAGATACTCCTCCTTGGCCCTGAGCTCCTGCTCGAGAGCGGCGATCCGCGCATCGGCGGCGGCCGGAACGCCCGCGCCTTCACCGGCGGCCCCGCCGGGCGAGACCGGCGCCGTCGGCGCCGACTCCTCCAGGCCGACCAGGAACGTCCCCGGGTCGCCCCTCCTGCCCTCACCGGCCGTCACCGGTCTGACCGTCAAATCCACGGTGATGCGGTCGCCGTTGGTCTTCACTTTCAGGCTTTCACGGCGCACCGGCTCGCCCCGGGCGACCGCCTGGTGCAGCGCCGTGGCCAGCTCCCGGCTCAGCCCTTCGCGGGCCATGGAGACGACGTTCATCACCGCATCGCCGGGCGCCGGTTCCAGGAACCTGCCGGTACGGCCATGGATGTGGAGGATCTCTCCGCGCCCGTTGACCAGCACGCCGGCAGGGCCGCAGTGCTCCAGCAGGGCACTCTCGGTCAGCCGGCGCAGGTCGGTCCGGGCGCCGTCGGGCCCGTCGCCGGGGCCCGGTGGGGCGTGCGTCTTGGCGTCCGCCGCCGGTCGGGCGAACTCGCCCAGGACCGGGCGGACGGCGCCGGGCCGATCCGCCTGGCGCTGGTAGAGCTTCCACTTGCGGTCCGTCGTGGAGAACAGGGTGAAGAACTCCCCCACGGTCTCGGAGCTTCCGAGAAAGAGGACGCCGCCCGGATTCAGGGCGTAGTGGAACAGCGGGATGATCCTCTTCTGCAGCTGGGCGCTCAGGTAGATCAGCAGGTTGCGGCAGCTGATCAAGTCGAGCCTGGAGAACGGCGGGTCCCTGATCACGTTCTGGTCGGAGAAGACCAGGAGATCCCGGATCACCTTGTGGATACGAAAAGGCCCACCGTCGTGGTCCTGGGTGAAGAAGCGGGCCAGTCGCTCGGGCGACACGTCGGCAGCGATGCTGACGGGGAAGACGCCGGCGCGGGCCTGTTCGACGGCGTGGCTGTCGATATCGGTGGCGAACACCTGCACCTTGTGTGCATGTCTGACGGTCTCCAGGTGTTCCTGGAGAATGATGCCGATGGAATAGGCCTCCTCGCCGGTGGAGCAGCCGCACACCCAGATCCGGATCGGCCTTCCCGGGGACTTCCCCTGGAAGAGCCCGGGGATCACCCGCGTTCGAAGCGTCTCGAACGCCTCCGGGTCGCGGAAGAAGCTGGTGACGCCTATCAGCAGGTCGCGGAACAGCCCCTCCACCTCGGCCGGGGTCTGGTGGGCGAATCTGAGGTAGTCCTCCGAGCGCTCGATCTGGTGGAGCGCCATCCGTCTCTCCACCCGGCGGACGATGGTGGTCCGCTTGTACCCGGAGAAGTCGTGGCCGGTCCGGTCCCGGAGCAGCACGCAGAGCTTCTTCAGCGAATCTTCGACCTGGGGAGCCGGGGGAGAGACCGGCCTGGGCTTCCGGCTGAACGCGTGGGCCACGTAGGCCACCAGCTGGGCCGGCATCCGGGCGGGCGGCAGCACGTAGTCCACCAGGCCGGTGGCGATGGCGCTGCGGGGCATGCCGTCGTACTGGGTGGTTTCCGGATCTTGCGCCATGACCATGCCGCCCTCGCCCTTGACCGCCCTGATGCCCAGGGTGCCGTCGCTGCCCGTGCCGGACAGGACGATGCAGATGGCGCGTTCGCGCTGGTCTTGCGCCAGCGACCTGAAGAAGAAGTCGATGGGCAGCCGCAGGCCCCGCGGCGCGGTCGGTTCCAGGAGTTGCAGCGTGCCGTTGAGAAACGCCATGTCGCGATTGGGCGGGATGATGTAGGCGCAGTTGGGCCTGACCTGCATGTTGTCCTCGACCTCGAAGACCTGCATCCGGGTGTACCGCTTGATCAGATCGGTGAGGATGCTCTCGTGGTCGGGGGACAGGTGCTGGACCAGGACGAACGCCATCTCGCTCTCGAGGTCGGCGGGCATGGCGGACAGGAACGCCTCGAACGCGGCCAGCCCTCCGGCGGAGGCGCCGATGCCGACGACGGGGAAGCTGGTTTCCGGCCGCGGGACGAGCGGCACCGCCGGCTCGGCCCCGGGAAGAGCGGCCTCGACCGGGGCCGGAGCCGGGGGCGCCCCGGGCTCGTCGGGTTTCGGAAGCGGCTTTTTCCCCTTCGACGATCGCTTGGTCCCGGCCATGCTCGGCCCTCCTCGGAGGACAAGTATGCCAGAGATGCCAGCTCGAAGCGAGAGGAAACGGACCGCCGCCGGAGCCCGTGGGCATGGCACCGACGATCGAGTGGAGGGGATCCGGATTGAGGTCGCGCTCGGGGGCGCGACTCGGACCCGGCGAGGCGCCGGGTCTTGGGTCAGATGCCCACGCGGGCCAGCTGCGCCTGAACCTCCGACGCCGGCTGGGTCCGGGCGATGAACGAGGCCGCCGTGGACAGGTAGCGGCTGCGCGTCGGAAGGTGCGAGCTCTCGTAGGCGGAAACGGCCGCGCAGACGTAGTGCAGCTGGGAGACGAAGGCAATCAGGTTGTCGGTCTGGGTGGCCCGGCATGCCAGGGTCTCCGTGACGACCGCGCACCCGTCGCCAGCGATCAGGTCTTCGGCCAGCTGCCAGGCCGCGGGCGCATCCCGGGCGTCGAGAGCCCGGTCGAGCGACGGGTGGGGGCCCTCATCCGGCGATCGCGGCACCGGCTCCGCCGCCACCGCCTTCTGGAGCCGGCCGAACAGCAGGATGGGCAGAAGGAAGGCCGCGGTCCGCCGGTCGGGCTTGAGCGAGTGCCTCCAGGCAGCCCGCGCGGCCACCACGTAGCTGAAGGCCATGGCCGCATCGATCATCGTCCTCGGGCCGGCTCGCTGAATGAGCCGGCTGAAGGCGAGAAGCACGGATTCCCACAGGGCCGCCAGCCCCTGCGACCTGTGCGCCACCGCCACGAGCGCCTCGACCGCGGCGCTCCCCCCCTCCCTCAGCCCTTCCTCGGCCATTGCCAGATCCTCCGGCGTCGGCGGCCTTCCCGCGGCCGGCAGCTCGTTCAGGCGGGTCCCGTGGGTGGCGATCCACCCTTCCACCGTCGAGACGGTCTCACGATCGTGGCGGCGGCAGGCGACGTGCGCCAGCGGGAGCAGGAACTCGTCGGCCGCCCGCCACCCCATCGACTCCGCCATCTCCAGAACGCGCAGCGTCCCCACGAACGCGATTCCGGCTCCGGTCAGGTCGGTGAGCAGGAAGGTCAGCAGCGCTTCTGCCACTGCCTTCCTCGTGACGGGATCGGCGATACCGCGGCTCAGGGCGCGGCCGGCGCTCACCCGGTCGCCGGCCTCGAGCGCCGCCGTGAACGGACCGGCCCCGTCCCAGCTGCCGTTCCAGCTGACCGCTACCGTCAGCGGAGTCAGCTCGACCTGCTGCGCGACGAACCAGAGCCCATGGCCCAGCATGCGGCTCCTGAGGGCTGGCGGCACGAGCGGGTGCGCCTGGTCGACGGCCTGGAGTGCAACCAGGGCCAGGAAGCAGAGCGAGCCCTGGGGAGTGCTGCTCCAGTCCAGCCCTCTCGCGAGGACGCGGGCCGCCTCGCGGATGAGAGTCCGGTGCACGCTGGCCTCACGACGGACATCGCGGTAAGCCACGGCGAAGGAACCCGGCTCCCGGCACCTGAGCAGCTCCTCGACCAGCTCCTGTTCCCGCATGGATACGGCTCCGGGAAGGTCGCTCCCACCCCATCGAAGGCGTCCTGATCCGGGGCGTCCGCCCGGTCCATGCGGGAGTATACGCCTCGGGTCTTGCCGGTGCCAGGAGAATCGAGGCCGAGCCCGGCGCGGCGCGAGGGCCGCCCGTGGTACTCTGCGGGTGGCCGGGAGAGATCCCCCCGAATGGCGCTCGAAGATCCTCGACGAGACCTCGGTCACCTCGCCCCGGCACGACCGGACCCATGATCCACCACCGGTGTCCCTCCTGCGGGGGCCAGCTCGAGCTGTTCACCGGGGCAGCCACCTTGTCGACGTGCCCGGCCTGCGGGACCACCCACGTCCAGGATGGAGCCACCCGGATCTCGATCCTCACCCGTACCGAGGCCGGTGACCTGGCCAGGGGCAGCGACGTCGAGCTGACCCGGGAGTTCGGCAGCCGGTACCGGCTGTCGAGGATGCTGGGCGCGGGCGCCATGGGCACCGTCTACCTGGCCCAACAGCTGTCGACCCGTCGGTCCGTGGCCGTGAAGTTCCTGATCCGCGCCGATGAGCCGACCACGCTCGCGCGGTTCCTCTCCGAGGGAAGGCTTCTCGCCCGGATCAGCCATCCGAACGTCGTCAAGGTCTACGACGTGGGGCAGATCGGCAAGCACCCTTACCAGGTGACCGAGTACGTGGACGGCGGAACGCTCCGCGAGCTGATGAAGAAGAAAGGGCGGCTGGAGGTCACGGCCGCGGCGCGGCTGGTCCAGGAGTGTCTGGCCGGTCTGGAGGCCTGCCATCAGGCCGGCATCGTCCACCGGGATCTCAAGCCCGAGAACATCCTCCTGTCCTCCTCCGGGGATGCCAAGGTCGCCGATCTGGGGATCGCGAGGACTCTGAGCGGAGACCAGGTGGCGACACGGGCAGGCGCCCTGATCGGGACCCCTCGCTACATGTCCCCCGAGCAGATCCGTGGCGAGGTCGCGGGCATCGGGGCGGACCTGTACTCGATGGGGTTGATCCTCTACGAGGTCCTCACCGGCCAGTACCCGTTCCCTGCCGCGACCCTGCCGGAGCTGCTATCGCAACAGCTGACCGCCGCGGCGGGCTCGATGAGAGCGCATGTGCCAGAGATTCCCGAGGCGCTCGACCGGCTGGTGCGGGGCGCTCTGGCGAAGCGCGTCGAGGATCGACCGGTCTCCGCGGGCCTGTTCGCGAAGGCCTTGAAGGAGGCCACGAGCGAACGGCCGAGCCGACCCCGGAGGGCGACGAGGAGCGAGCGCGCCCGGACCGGACCGATTGCCGCGGTCGCGCGGTCGGGGCCCCGGCGCAGCCGGACCCTCGTCGTCGCCGGTGCGCTCGTCGCCTGCCTGCTGCCCGTGATCCTCGTCCGGACCGGGGAGAATCCGCCCGGCCCCGGGCCGACCCGGCTGACGATCCCTCCGGGCTCGCCGGGCGGCGACCCGTCCGGAGCGCCATCCACTCGCCCATCGCGGCCGGCTTCGCAAGACCCGGGACCTCCACCGTCCGGCGCGTCGAGCCGGAGCTCCGGGGGGGCGAGGGAGTGGTTGCACGGGCTGGTCCCCCTGGGAGCCGGCGCAAACGGTCTGGAACGGTATCGTAGCGAGAAGGACGGGGCCGTGATGGTGAGGATCCCGGCCGGCAGCTTCCCCATGGGCGCCGCCGACGGAAGACCGGACGAGGCTCCGGTCCATTCCGTCCACCTCGACGCCTTTCTCATCGACGAGCACGAGGTGACGAACCGGAGATACCGTCAGTTCGCCGCTGCGACCGGGCACCGCAGACCCCGCGAGCTTCTCGAGCCGCGATTCAACCGCGACGACCAGCCGGTCGTGGGGGTGAGCTGGGACGACGCGGTCTCGTACTGCAGGTGGGCCGGAAAGAGGCTTCCCACCGAGGCCGAGTGGGAGAAGGCGGCGCGAGGTGGCCTGGAGGGAAAGAGCTACCCCTGGGGTAACGATGCTCCCGCAGGGCGGGCCTGCTTCGGGGAGACGTTCTCATCGGGGCGGGCGAAGGCCATCGGGAGCTACCCGGCCAACGGGTACGGGCTGTTCGACATGGCCGGAAACGCCTGGGAGTGGTGCTCCGACAGGTACGGCGAGCGCTACTACGCGGCGAGTCCGACGAGGAACCCGGCTGGACCGTCATCGGGAGCCTCCCGGGTGGTGCGCGGCGGCTCCTGGTTCAACTACGACGCCAGGTTGCGGTGCGCCTACCGTCGCGATCGTCCCCCCACCGACCAGGCCGATTCTCTGGGCTTTCGATGCGCCAGGAGCCTGTCTCCGTGACCGGTTCGTCGCGCCGGGCCGCGTGATCCCGGGTCTTGCCCAAGGCCCCACGGAGAACCCGGATGGTCGAGTCATGACTCGTTCGTGACGGTCCGCCGGTACGCCTCTCGCCGTCTGAGCCTGTCGGCCCGTCGGACCCCGGCGTTCTCCATCCGCCTCCTCTCGTCGTCCGATTCGGCGATGAGCGGCGGCACCGGCTGCGGCCGTCTCGAGGCGTCGAGCGCCACGAAGGTGAGGTAGGCGGAGGCGGCGTGGTCGCGTCGCCCCGTGAGCCGGTCCTCCCGCTCGACCCGGACCCCGACCTCCATCGAGGTCGTGCCGACCATGTTGACGGAGCCGCGCAGCATCAGGATGTCGCCGAGCATCACCGGCGCCAGGAAGTGCAGCTCGTCCATGGCGGCCGTGACGACCAGCGCCCGGGCGTGCCTCGACGCCGCCACCGCCGCGGTCGTGTCGATCAACGCCATCAGATGCCCGCCGAACATGGTCCCGTGCGGGTTCGTGTCCTGGGGCAGGACGAGCGCCGTCGTCTCCACGGTGGACTCTCTGACGCGCTTCGGCAAAAGGTCGGACACGGCTCCTCCTCGACATGGGACGGAGATAGATGTCGAAGCGGGAGCGCCCGTCCCCGCCGAGCTCCCGGCCCCCTCCATCCTTCGAGCCCCGGTCGAGCCACGGCGGAAGGCAGGCAGCGGACGGCTCACCCAGGCATACCGTGGTCGAACGCCCCCCGGGTCAGAGATCGTTGGAGAATCGGAGGCACGCGCTCATCTTATCGCGATGAATCGAGCGAGTCCACTCCAAGACCCGGCGCCTCGCCGGGTCCGAGTCGCAAGACCCGGCGCCTCGCCGGGTCCGAGTCGCGCCCCCGAGCGCGACCTCAATCCGGATCCCTTCCTCTTTCTTCTCGCCCCCGAGCGCGACCTCAATCCGGATCCTCTGCAGCCAGGCCGAGGCCTGCTCACAGGCCCGACTCCGCGAAACAGGTGGGGCATCCTGGGCCCGGCGACGCCTCGACAGGGCGCCGCGGCCGTGCTACTCTCTTCCGACGCCGGAGGAGCGCCGGCCCGACGATCCCGCCACGTCCCGGAAGAGCGCCGCCGCATGCCCCCACCGATCAGCGACGAGGTGTCCACCGTGGTGCTCCTCGGCATCTCCGTGGGGCTGGCCATGGACGCCCTGGCCGTGGCCATAGCCACCTCCGTCGGCCTGGGCAGGGTCTCGGCCCGGCAGACGTTCCGGCTCGCCTTCCACTTCGGCCTGTTCCAGGCGCTGATGCCGATCATGGGGTGGTTTGCAGGCCACACCGTGGAGCCCTGGATCAAGGACTGGGACCACTGGCTGGCGTTCGGGCTCCTGAGCGGCATCGGCTTCAAGGCGATCCGGGAATCGCTGGGCGACGATGACAGCCGGCCCGGAGGGTTCGACCCGACGCGGGGGTGGTCGCTGGTGGTGCTCTCCGTGGCGACCAGCGTCGACGCCCTGGCCGTCGGGCTCTCGTTCGCCGCGCTGGGCGTGAAGATCTGGTATCCCAGCCTGGTGATCGGCCTGGTCTGCGCCGCCGTGACCACCGTTGGCATGCGGGTCGGCAGCTGGCTGGGACGGCGGTTCGGCCATCGAATGGAGCTCATGGGCGGCCTGGTGCTGATCGCCATCGGCGTCCACATCCTGGCGGAGCACCTGGGCCTCTTCCGCTGACTCGCGCGCCTGCACGGAAGTTCCGAACGCCGAGACGTGGTGGGGAAGGTCCGCGGACCGGCCAGGCGGCCGGCAGCAGTGGCGGGAAACCGTGAGAATCGAACTCACCCGGGACGACTCTCGCCGCCCCACAACGGGTTTGAAGCCCGCGGAGACCACCAGATCCCATGGCTTCCCGTGCCGGTAGGTGTATAGCACGGCGGCGGCCGGGCCTTCAACGTCACCCTCGTGGGCCGACGGGGACGGCACAGGCGACGATCGAGCCGAGTCTCAGGCGGCAGCGGCGTCCCGGTCGATCCGGCGAAGCACCTGGGCCAGCGGCTCCCGGTCCTCGGGGAAGACGGTGCGGAAGTCCAGGAGCACCCGCTCCCGGTGGATCCTGCCCAGGACCGGGGGGCGCGACCGGCGCAGCGCCAGCGCCAGCGCCTCGGCGGCGACCTCTCGGTGGGTCAGGGCGACCACGGAGGTGGCGAGCCGATCGACCGGGCAGGCGCCCCCGCCGATGCGGCTCTGTCCAGGCTCAACCGAGAGCACGAGCCGCGAAACCGACAGCGCCGCCACGAACGCCTCCGCCTCGCGGCGGACCTGGTCGGCGCCCCGGGCCAGGGCCCAGTAGAACGGGATCCGCTCCTCGATCGACGCGGGGTCCAGGTAGATGGCCAGGGTCTTCTCGAGCATCGCCATGGTCACCTTGTCGATGCGCAGCGCCCGGAGCAAGTGGTTCGCCCTCATCGCCCGGATCAGACCGGACTTGCCGGCCAGGATCCCCCCCTGGGGTCCTCCGAGCAGCTTGTCCGTCGAGAACGACACCACGTCGACCCCGGCGGCGACCACCTCGGAGATCGTGGGCTCCCGGCTCAGACCGTACCGGGACAGGTCGACCAGACAGCCGGACCCGAGATCCTCGTACACCGGGATTCCATGCCGGTTGCCAGCCTGGACCAGCTCCCGGGTGCTGGGGCTCTTGGAGAAGCCCACGATCCGGTAGTTCGACGTGTGGGTCTTGAGCAGCAGGCCGGTGTCCGGCCCGATGGCCCGCTCGTAGTCCGATACCCGGGTCCGGTTCGTGGTCCCGACCTCCACCAGCGTGGCCCCGGCAGCCTTGACGATCTCCGGCACCCGGAACGCCCCGCCGATCTCCACCAGCTCGCCCCGGGAGACGACCACCTGCCTGCCGCTGGCCAGGGTGTTGACCGCAAGGAGCACCGCGGCCGCGTTGTTGTTGACCGCCAGGGAGCCCTCGGCGCCGGTGAGCGCCGTCAGCATCCGCCCCACGCCCTTGTAGCGATCGCCCCGCCGTCCCGTGGCGAGATCGATCTCGAGGTCCACGTAGCTGGCCGCCACCCGACCGGCGACCTCCGCCACCTCGGAGGCGACCTTGGCCCGGCCCAGGTTGGTGTGCAGGATCGTCCCGGTGGCGTTGATCACCGGCGTGAGCCCCCCGCCGGAAAGCAGCTGGAGCCGGTCGATGACACACTGCGTCAGCTCCTCCGGCGAAGGGACGGTCGACGCGGTTCCGGCGGCGATCCGCGCGCGCTGCGCCGCCAGCACCTCCCGCGTGGACCGCACCACCAGGTCCCGCCGGATCCTGGTCTCGAGGGTGGCCAGGCGGGGACCGGACAGCAGGCGCTCCACCGAGGGCAGAGCCCGGTAGAGCGACGCGAGCTTCTCTCCGGAGAGAGCCGGTCCGCTCTTCTTGTCGAGAGTCTTTGAGCCCACGGACCCGGAGCCGGGGCGCCGGGCGCCCCCCTCCCCTCCTCACATGTCTCTGGAGGCCGAGGACTGGCAGGACGGGGAGCCCTTCCGGGCCGTGCCGGCCTTCGACTTGCCGCAGCCGGAGGTGGCGTCTTTCAGAGCCTCCACGTGGTCGAGCTTCTCCCACGAGAGGTCCAGGTCGTCCCGGCCGAAGTGGCCGTACGACGCGGTCTGCCGGTAGATCGGGCGACGCAGGTTCAAGCGCCTGATGATGGCGGCTGGCCTGAAGTCGAACACCTTCATCACGATCTTCGCGAGCTCGTCGTCGGACATCTGGCCGGTCCCGAAGGTCTCCACGTTCACGGAGAGCGGATGGGCCACCCCGATGGCGTACGACAGCTGGATCTCGCACCGCTGGGCGAGCCCGGCGGCCACGATGTTCTTGGCCGCGTGCCGGGCCGCGTAGCTGGCGGACCGGTCCACCTTGGTGCAGTCTTTGCCCGAGAAGGCGCCGCCGCCGTGCCGGGCGTAGCCGCCGTAGGTGTCGACGATGATCTTGCGGCCCGTGAGCCCGGAATCGCCGTGGGGGCCGCCGGTGACGAACCGGCCGGTGGGGTTCACGTAGTACTTGGTCTTGTCGTCGAGCCACCGGGCCGGGATCGCCTTCTTGATGATCTGGGCGATCACCTCGCTGCAGAGCGTCTCGTACTCCACGTCCGGGTTGTGCTGCGTGGAGACGACCACGGTGTCGACCCGGACCGGCTTGCCCTCGTGGTACTCCACGGTGACCTGGCTCTTGCCGTCGGGGCGCAGGTACTTTAGCACCCCCTGTCTCCTGGCCTCGGCGAGCCGCCGGCAGAGAGCGTGGGCCAGGGAGATCGGGAGCGGCATGTACTCCGGCGTCTCGTCGCAGGCGTACCCGAACATCATCCCCTGGTCTCCGGCGCCGATCTTGTCGAAGTCGTCGGACTTGGTCTTCTTGTCCCGGACCTCCAGGGCGGCGTTCACTCCCTGGGCGATATCGCCGGACTGCTCGTTGACCGAGACGACCACGGCGCAGGTCTTGTGATCGAAGCCGAGGGAAGAGTCGTTGTAGCCGATCTCCTGGATCGTCTGCCGGGCCACCTTGGCGATGTCCACGTAACAGGACGTGGTGATCTCACCGCAGACCAGGACGAGCCCCGTGCACAGGATGGTCTCCGCCGCCACCCGCCCCTGGGGGTCGGCCTTCATGATCGCGTCCAGAACGGCGTCGGAGATCTGGTCCGCCATCTTGTCAGGATGACCCTCGGTGACCGATTCGGAGGTGAAGAACACTGTCTTTGCAGTCATTCGGATGAGCCTCCCGTGGAGGGCCTCCTGCCGGAGCGCCCTGCCTCTTACTTCGTCCCAAACAGCCGGTCACCGGCGTCGCCGAGCCCCGGCAGGATGTAACCAACCTCGTTCAGTCGTTCATCGATCCCGGCAGCGACGATCTCCACGTCGGGGTGAGCCGCGGTCAGCCGCTCGATGCCCTCGGGGGCCGCCAGGATGCAATTGAACTTGATGCGCTTTGCGCCACGCTTCTTCACGTAGTCGATGGCGGCCACCGCGGATCCCCCGGTCGCCAGCATCGGATCGACGACGATGATGGAGAGATCCTCGCAGTGCCCCGGCAGCTTGCAGTAGTACTCCACCGGCTTGAGCGTGTCGTGGTCCCGGTAGATGCCGATGTGGCCCACGGCAGCCATGGGGATGACCTTCAAGATTCCGTGGATCATCCCGAGCCCCGCCCTCAGGATGGGCACGATGCCGACCCGGCCGCCCCTCACGTACTTGCCGGTCACGGTCATCTTCATGGGGGTGCGCACCTGCTTGTCGTCCGTGGGGATGTCCCGGGTGATCTCGTAGGCCATGAGGCTCGAGATCTCGTCGACGACCTCGCGGAACACCTTGGTGTCGCACGCCTCGTCCCGGATCACGGTCAGCTTGTGCTGGATCATCGGGTGATCGATGATGGTGACCATGCTGTGGACGAAGCGCCTGTCGCAAGGGGTCTCGACCTTCTCCACCCTCCTGGAGTGTCGCCCCCCTTCGAACGGCGCGACGAGCCACGCGTCGACGATCCGGGACACGTCGTCGAGCGGCGTGAGCCGGGCGGCCAGGACGAGAACGTTCGAGTCGTTGTGCTGGCGCGACAGTCGCGCCATCTCCTCGGTGGTGCACAGCGCGGCCCGCACCCGGGGGAACCTGTTGGCGGCGATGGACATGCCGATGCCGCTGCCGCAGATGAGGATGCCCCTCTCCACCTCACCTCTGGAGACCTTGCCCGCCACGACCTGGGCGTAGTCCGGGTAGTCCACCGAGGCGGGGGTGTGGGTCCCGAGGTCGTCGAAGGGGATGCCCTTGTCCTGGAGAACCCGACCGACCTGTCGCTTGGCTTCGAGCCCGGCATGATCGGCCCCGATGGCGATGCGCTGTCTCTCTGGCACCGTGGTGACCATTGTCGCTCTTCTTCGTCCCGGGACCTCGTTGGAGGAAGCTTCAGACGGTTCGACCAGCCTCCCCTCGATGCGGGACCGGGGAGCGAAGCGATCGGCGGGTCGCCCTGTGCCAGCCTCTGGCCAAGGACGACGACGGACACGCTTCTGGCCCGTCCTGGTCTGCCGCCCTCGCGAAGCGGGGGGATTGTATCACACGGATCAGGCTTCAGCAACAGGCAACTGGGCGAGCGGGTCTTCGAGAAGCTGATCGGAAGAGGATCTGACCCACCGACCGATCGCCACGCTCGAGGTCGAGCTCCGCGGGCAGGAGGCCGCGGTGGCGCCGGGACCGGCCGGTGGGTCAGGTGCTGCCGGAGGCCCTCAGAAGCAGCCTCACCACGTTGTTGAAGTCGGAGACCGAATAGGGCTTGGGCAGGCAGGGAACCGGGTGGGTCGCCAGCAGCTCCTGGAGCGCCCTGTCCTCGATGCTGCCCGAGACCACCATGGTCCGGCCGACCAGATCGGGCCGCTTCTGGACCATGGCCTGGAACACGTCGATGCCGCTCACCCCGGGGGTCCGCAGGTCCAGGATCACCAGCTCCCACTTGCCGCCCTCCAGCGCCGCCAGGACGTCGGCGCCGTCGATGAACGTCTCGGCTCTCACCCCGAGGGCCTCCAGCTGGGTGATCACGAGCTCCTGGACGTTGGGCTCGTCTTCGAGCACCAGCGCCACGGGGCCCCGCCGCTCCAGTGGCAGCCTGACCGTGAATCGGGCCCCA
Source organism: Candidatus Rifleibacteriota bacterium (assembly GCA_016213885.1). GTDB lineage: Bacteria > Muiribacteriota > UBA6191 > JACPRK01 > JACQZM01 > JACQZM01. Next base: position 20,580 of record JACQZM010000376.1, read on the forward strand.
CCGGCCGGGAGGTTCTCCGCCTTGATCTGACCGCCGTGCTCCCAGACGATCCCGGCGACGATCGAGAGCCCCAGACCGGTGCCGCGACCGGTCTTGCCGTAGGTCGAGAACGCCTTGAACAGGTGTGGCAGCGCCTCCTCGGGTATGCCGGGCCCGTTGTCGGAGACGGTCACCACGCCGTGGTTGTCCTCCTGGGTCAGCCCCAGGGAGATCTGTCCGCCGCCGGCCGACAGGATCAGACACTCGCTGGCGTTGGCCACCAGGTTCAGAAAGACCTGCTCGAGCCCGCCTCTGGCCGCCTTGACCACGGTCGGCGCGGCGGGCAGCTCCGCGACGAGCCGCACGTTCTGCACCTTGAGGTGCTGCGACTCGCTCTGGGCCATCTGGGACAGGAACTGGGTCAGGTCCAGGCTGATCCGGTCTTCCACCTCCTGCCGGGCGAACTTCAGGAGCCGGTCCACGAGCTGACCGATCGCCTTGGTGCCCTTCAGGATGACCCGTGCGGCCTCCTGCGGGTTCACGGAGGTGATGCCGCCCATCTGGAGGACCTCCGCCATCACGGTGATGTACGTGAGCGGGCTCTTGATGTCGTGGACGATCGGGGCGGTGTAGCTGTCGAGCAGGTTGCGGTGGGTGCGACGGGTCAGCTCCACCTTGAGGCGGCTGTAGGCCGACAGCTTTCTCAGGCGTTGCCGGAAGTCTTTCACGGTCCGGGACACGACGTCCGGGAGCGTCTTGAGGTATCCCTCCTCTTTCTTCAGGTAGTCCGAGACGCCGAGCCGGAGAGCCTCCACGGCGACCTGCTCGGAGCCGTGGGCCGTGACGAGAACGGTGGCCAGGCTCCAGCCGCGCTCGCGGATCTGACGGAGGATGTCGAGCCCCGAGGCATCGGGCAGCTGCAGGTCGATCAGCGCCACGGCGAAGGTCATGTTCTCCAGCGTCTGGAGACACTCCTTGGCCGTCGGCACCCGGATGGTGCTCCAGCCCTGGCCGAGCGTCCGGATCGACTCGGCCATGAGCTTGGCCTGCAGGTCGTCGTCCTCGACCAGGAGGACCCGGCCAGGGAGCAGGTCCGAGGGTTGCGGCATGTCGTCGAAGAGGAGCGGGTTCATCCAGAGATCCAGGATATCCCAAGAGACCCCGATTCACCAGCTCGCTCGACCGCCAGGATCCCCCACCTGTTCCGCAGAGCCTGGCTTGTGACGAAGCGGCGGCCTGGATCCGAGGTCACGATGGAAGTGGAGGGGATCCGGATTGAGGTCGCGCTCGGGGGCGCGACTCGGACCCGGCGAGGCGCCGGGTCAGCTCCCGGGGGTGCCGAAGCGGTGCGAGATGAGCCCTGCCCTGTGGATCGGCCAGTAGCTGCACCACGCCTTTCCGATGAGTCTCCAGTGGGGCAGGGCGCCCCAGAACCGGCTGTCCTGGGAGTTGTTCCGGTTGTCGCCCATCATCCAGTACGTCCCCGGCTTGACCGTGAACTCCTCGAAGCTCCGGTGGTCGCTGGACCCCGGGTGGTCGGGCACGTTGAGGTACTGGGTGTACGGCTCGTTCAGCGGCTTGCCGTTCACGATCAGCCTGTCGTCCAGATGGGCGATCCGGTCGCCGCCGGTGGCCACGCAGCGCTTGATGAAATCTTTGGACGGGTCGACCGGGTACTCGAACACCAGGATCTCTCCGGGCCGGGGATCGCGAAACAGGTAGGTGATCTTGTCGACCAGGAGGTAGTCGCCCACGAGCAGCGTCATCTGCATGGACTCGGTGGGGATGAAGAACGCCTGGACCACGAACGTCTTGACCACCAGGACCAGCACCAGCGCCTTGATGATCGACTCGGTCCACTCCCGCAAGGTCGATCGATGGAACAGGTCGAGGACGTAGGGCTCGTCGAGGTTCTTCGACGACGCGAGCCTGAAGGTGTTGCGCCCCCGGAGCAGGTGGACCTTCACGTCGAACCGGTGGTCTCTCACGTCCCGGACGCGGTCCTGGCTCAGGGCCTGCCCCATGACCTCGTGGGTCAGCACGAGGTCGCCTGCAAAGCCCGGCGCCAGGGTGCCCTGGAGCCGGACCGTCCGGGCGGCGACGGCGTTGCCGTTCTTCTTGAGCGTCGGCAGGTCCACCGTCGAGGTGAGCGACAGCCAGACGCTCAGGGTGTCTATCGGACCTTGTGCGGGTGTGGCAGCCATGGCCGTCCAGAGTCTACCCCATGGGCCTACAGCTTGCCCAGATACCCCTGCACCTTCGGCAGCAGCGCGTCCCCGGGCGCGAGCTGGCGGCGCAGCGCCGTGAACTCCACCCTGGCTCTGTTCCGCTCGTTGCCGTAGAAGAGGGCCACGGCCATCTTGAAGCGAGGCCGCGGGTCTTTGGGCCTGGCCTCGGCCAGTCGCTCGTACTCGCCGCAGGCCTGCTTGAACCGTCGCTGGGTGAAGTACAGGTTGCCCAGGTAGTCGTGCGCCTCGATGAAGTCGGGGTACAGCTTCTGGATCGTCCTGTACTCGTCCTCGGCGCGGTTGTAGCGCCGGGCCTTCTCGTAGTTGACCCCGAGAGCGTAGTGGCCGGCCAGGTTGTTCGGGTCCTGGGTCAAGAGCTCCTCGAGGCGCTGGATCGCCGGATTGGGCAGGTTCGCCTCGGTGTAGAGCTGCCCCAGCTCGAGCAGGATGTCCACGTTCCGTGGGTTCATCTGTCGCGCCTTCTCGAGAGCCGCCAGCGCCTTGTCGGTCTCCCTTCGGGCCTTGTGGATCAGACCCAGGTGGTACTGGCTCCTGGCATGACCGGGGTTCCGGGCGAGAGCGGCCCTGAAGTATCGCTCCGCCGAGATCAGATCCGACGCCTTGAACGCCACCTCTCCCTTGCGGACCAGCGCGTCCACCTCGCCGCTCATGCGCTGGAGGGTCGAGGAGACGTTCCGGCCCAGAGGCGCCATCGTCTCGGGACCGGGCTCGTCCTCGGTCTCCTCCGGTTCCGGGTCGGTCTCACGGGCGACGCTTCCGTCGGCGGGTCTGCCGGACCGTCGCGCCGCGATCGCGGGCGCCCCCACGACCGCTCCGTCGGTCCCCTCGCGGGCTGCCACCGTCTCGGGCCCCGGGCCGCCGGCGGTATCGGAGACGCTCCCGGGCCGCCGGCCCGCGGCCGGGATGTCGCCGGGCCCTGGATCGGCCGCCGGCTCCCCGCGCCGTTCGGTCCGTTTCTCCGGTTCGGCGGCCCCGGGTCGGACGCTGTTCTCGGCCACCATGAGCCATCGCCGGGCGTCGGGGTTCGCCGGCTCCGCCGTCAGCACCCGGGCGAACAGCTCCTTGGCCTCCCGGGTG
>JACQZM010000377.1 GCA_016213885.1 Candidatus Rifleibacteriota bacterium
GAGTACCGGCGAAGCCGGCGAGCCCGGAGGGATCGTCATCCGGGGCGGCCCGCGAGGGACGGCCCGGGGGGGTCCAGGGGGGCCGGCGCGGAGCAACGGCCCTCCTGGCTTCGATGCCCCCCGGCTGAGTACCGGCGAAGCCGGCGAGCCCGGAGGGCTCGTCAGCCGGGCCGGTCTCCGGAGGAACGCTTCTGTCGGCATGTCGACTCGCCTCGTCGGCGTGGCAACGCCCTGGACCCGATTCTCGCTCTCTACTTCGAAAGGATACCTCCCCTACTTGCCGATGCAAAACCTTTCGAAGATGCGATCGAGGATATCCTCCGTGACGACCTCTCCCACGATCTGGCCGAGGGCGTCCGAGGCCTCGTACAGGTCCACGGTGGCCACGTCCAGGGGTGTCCCGGCGGCGTGCGCCCCGACGAACCGGCCCAGCGCCTCCGTGGCTCTGGCCAGACACTCCCGATGCCTGTCGCTCGTGATGAGGACGTCCCTGCCCCGTGGGGTCAACTCCTCGGCGGCCCTGCGCTGCATCTCGTGAAGCAGCCGGTCCAGCCCCGCGCCGGTGGCGCTGGAGAGGCAGACCGGCCGGAACCGGCCGTGGGCGTCTTCCCACTCTGGCTCCAGCGCCCTGGGAAGATCGGCCTTGGTCAACACGAGCTGATGGCGTCCGGCGTCGGCGCTGGCCAGGAGCTCCCGGTCCTCCGGGTGGGCCGGGCCGGAGAGGTCGACCAGGTAGAGGACCAGGTCCACCCTGGCCATCAGCTCCAGGGTCCGCCGGACGCCGATCGTCTCGACCGGCTCGTCGGTGCGCCTCAACCCGGCGGAGTCGATGACGGTGAACAGCACGCCCCGGTGGAGGAAGCTCTCTTCGATCGTGTCGCGGGTCGTCCCCGGGATGTCGGTGACGATCGCCCGCTCGCTCTTCATGATCATGTTGAAGAGCGACGACTTGCCCACGTTGGGGCGGCCACCGATCAGTACCCTGATCCCCTGCCGCAAGAGCCTGCCCCGCTCGTAGCTCGAGGCCAGCGCATCGATCTCCTCGCGGATCCCGGCGACCCCGGTCGCGACGGTCTCATGATCGAGGAGGTCGATGTCCTCCTCCGGGAAGTCGAGGTTGGCTTCCACCAGCGCTATGAGGTCGACGAGACGGCCTCGCAGGCGCGAGACGAGCTGCCTGAGGCTGCCGTGGAGCTGGTCCAGCGCCGCGTCGGCAGCGGATTCGCTCGCGGCGTGGACCAGGTCGTTGATCGCCTCGGCCTCCGCCAGACCCAGCCGCCCGTTCAGAAAGGCACGGCGGGTGAACTCGCCGGGCTCCGCGGGGCGCATGCCCGATCGGACCAGCAGCGCCAGGACCCGCCGGGTCTGCAGAGGGCTGCCGTGGCAGTGGATCTCCACGACGTCTTCCCGGGTGAACGAGCGAGGTCGCTCCATCAGGAACGCCAGCACCTCGTCGATCGGGCGGCCGGTCTCGGGATCCACCAGGACGGCCGGCGCGATCCGGTGGGAGACCAGGGTCAGCGGTCGTCCGTCCCCACGCCTCAGCAGCCGCTGGCAGATCGCTCGGGCGTCGGGGCCGGAGCAGCGGACCACGGCCACGGCGCCCATGCCCGGGGGAGAGGCCAGGGCGCAGATGGTGTCCTGGTAGCGACAACGATCCACGTCAGCAGGCGGTCGTGTCGACGCGACGCCGGGTCAGCGGTCGTCGTCTTGGTCCCGGGGCGGGTACCGGGGCGGCTGCTGGCTGTCCCAGTCCGGCCCCGAGTCGCTGTGCCCGCGGCCCGGCGGTGGCCGGGGCGGCTGGCGATCGACAGCGCCCCTGTAGCCGCCGCGGTCGACCGGGCCTTCGTCGGGCGGTCTGGGCGACCGCTGGTGCGGGCCGGCGTGCGGTCCCGGCGGATGCCCGGGTCCCCGTCCCCGGCGGCGCCGGGGCCCGCCATCCCGCGGTCCCGGTCCTTGGGCCGCCCTCATGCTGCCACGCGTCATGTCGCGATCGCCGTACGAGCCCGGGTAGTCCCTGGGACCGCCCCGCCCGCTTCCGGGCGGAGGCGTGATGTGAGGGGCCGACGGCGACGGTCCTCGATCGGGGCCTCTGTCAGGGCCTCTGTCGGGGCCCCTGGAGCGGCCGTCGGAGGGGCCTGTGCTCGGCCTGCGGAACCGGCCCTGGTCCGGCTCGCGTCCCTGGGGCGGCCCCTGGCGGTGGTCAGGATGCCGCGGGGGCGGCGCCCGCCGGGTGGGCGTCACGATCAGGCAGCGGTCGGGCTCCCGACCCTCCGACGCCGTGGTCACCCCTCCGTGCTTCGAGAGGTGCTCGTGGATGACCTTGCGATCGTAGACATCCATGGGCTGGAGCCTCAGGGGGCGCCCCCGCTGGACCGCCGTCCGGGCCGCTCGATCAGCGAGCGCCTGGAGCCTGCGCCGTCGTTCCTGGTTGTAGTCCTCCACGTCCAGCTGCACGCGCACGTAGTTCTGTCTGTCCACGTTGGTGAACAGGTTCACCAGGTGCTCCAGCGCCTTGATGCGCTTTCCCCGGCGACCGATCAGCTGCCCCAGGTCGTCGCCGCGGATCTGCAGCTCCACCCGTCCGCCTGCCGGATCGGGTCGGGTCTCGATCGTCAGCGACTCGTAGCCGAGTCGCTTCAAGAGCTCCTTCAAGAGATAGGCGGCCTTGCGAGGCTTGTCCTCGCGCACCGTGAGCTCGATCCGAGCCTCCCCCTTCTGGAGCATGCCCAGGAACCCACGGGCCGGCTCCTCGAGCACCTTGACGTCGTAGCACTCGTACTCCGAGAGGGTCACCCCCCTCAGGATCTTCTGCTTGGCCTCTTCAACGGTACTGCCTGTTTCCTGGTAGGTTCGCATCGGGCCCCTCCTTCGTCGCGCCGCAGGGAGCGTTCGGGCCAGGCCGCTCCCGCGGGCTTCAGTCCTCGGTCTCGCCGGGCTTCTGTGCGGCCTTCTCCTTCTGGTTCTGGACGACCTTCTTGCCGCCCTTCTTGGGCAGCTTCCCGAGGGTGTACCTCGTCTCCAGCACGCCCAGGAGGCTCTGGGCGGCCAGATAGATCATGACTCCCGCCGGGACCGGCATGAAGACGAACATGCCGTACATCATGATGGGCATCATCTTGTTCATCATCGCCTGCTGGTCGTTGTCCATGCCTCCGGCCGGCTGCATCAGCTTGCTGTTCAAGAAGATCGACAGGGCGAAGATGAGCGCCAGCAGGGTGGTGGTGTCGGACTTGGACAGGTCGGACATCCACCAGAACGACACGCCCTTGAGCTCGATGGCGCCCCGAAGACACGAGTACAGGGCGATGAAGATCGGGATCTGGACGAGCATCGGAAAGCAGCCGCCCAACGGGTTCAGGTTGTACTGCTGGTAGAGCTCGTGAGTCTTCCGCTGCAGCTCCTGCGGGTCTTTGTACTTGGCTTTGAGCGCCTTGATCTTGGGCTGGAGCTCCTGCATCCGCTGCATGTTCACGGTCTGGCTGTAGTTGAGGGGATGGAGGAGCACCTTGACCAGCAGGGTCAACAGCAGGATGGAGAACCCGTAGTTGCCGGTCACGGCGTGGAAGAACTGGAGGATGATGAACATCCACCGGCCGATCGGGCCGGTGATCCCGTCCCAGTTGTTGAACACGCGGGCGTACTCCGGCGGCAGGTCGGTCTGGACCTTGGGACCGCAGTAGATGCGAAACGCCAGCTCGTCGGACTGGCCCGGCTTGAGGCTCGACGGTGTCACCCGGAAGCCGACCATGGGGGCGCTCTGGGAAGCGCCCTTGACGTCACGGTAGCTGGCCAGGGAGTGAACGTACGATCCGGCTCCCTTCACCTTGTGGAGCACGAAGGCGTAGTACTGGTTCCTCACGCCGATCCATCGAGAATCGGTGGTGGCCAGGGCAGGCTCCGCGCTGGGCGAGAGGCTGTTCACCACCCCGCCGTCGTGCCCGGAGAACGCCTCCGGGATGTCGCTCTCCGCGGCCAGGAGCGGGCCGGCGAAGAGGTGGATCGGCACCGTGGCGGTCGTCACGGTCAGCGGTGTGGTGCCTGCGTTCTTGATGACGAGCTTCAGGTCCACCAGGAACCTGGTCTTGTCGAGTGCGTACTCCCGGATGACCTGGATGCCTTTCGGCAGCAGCTTTCCGTCAGGGTCTTCCGTCTGGAACCGGGTCGACAGATCGACCTGTCGCGCCGTCGCGACCAGGGAGAGCCGACGGGGATCCGAGGGCGGGACCAGCGCTCGTCCCAGGTGCAGCCCCGCCGAGAAGGCGGGAGGCGACTTCTGGAGCTGCTGGGCCGAGAGGTTCTTGTAGATCTCGTCGGGGATGAGCTGAAAACCCAGGATCTCCTCTTTGAACCGGTCGACCTTGACACCCAGGAGACTGCCGTCCCTCCCGAAGAGAGCGTGGAAGGAACCGTTCGCCACCTCGATGGGAGGGCCCACCAGCCGCGGCGCCTTCGCCTCGCCGAGATCGCCATGATCGCCATGGGCCCCTTTTCCGGCCGTCCCCGGCGGAGGGGTGGTCGGGTTGAAGACGAACAGCAGGATGGTCAGGCCGAGCCAGATGATGAAGAACGTGGACAGTCGTTGTGAGTTCATTCGGGAAGTGCTCGATTCCCCCGCGTGGGGTCGGCTGTCAAGGCGGATCCTCTCCCCCGGGACTCCAGGGCGCGCATCGCAACAATCGCCACATCGTCTTCACGTTGCCCTTGAGGAAGCCGTACTTGGTCAGGGCCTCCGAGGCGTACACCGAACACGTCGGCCAGAACCGGCATCGCGGTCCCAGGAGCGGAGAGACCCGGCGGCGGTACGTCTCGAGCAACGCCATCTCGACCCTCACCAGGAGACTCGGCCCGACCGACCGCTGCAGGTCGTCCATGCTCAGGATCCCCTTCTACCGGGACGGATCGAAGCACCCGTGCCTCGCCAGGAGGCTTTGGATCTCTTCCATCTTCTGCCGGAACGACGCCCCGGCCGAGGCCATTCGTGCGATCACGATGCAATCGCACGGCGTGCCCAGCCGTGGGAACAGAGCTCGACAGATGTCTTTGACCTGTCTTCGGATCCGGTTGCGCACCACCGCCCCGCCCACCTTGCGAGGGATCTTGATCGCCACCCGCGGAGCGCCCTCCGGCACCACCAGACACACCAGAACGAACAGCGGAGAGGCGAACGATCGCCCCAGCCGGGACGCTCGATCGATCTCCGATCTCAGCTTGATCGTGGTGAGCCTGAAACGGGACGCCGGGGGCATTCGCTCTTCTATCGCGGGAGACCCACGGCGATCGTGCGCCGCGGGCTGGATCACTGTCGTGGGCGGCCAGCGGCCGAACCTGTGCTCTGCGCAAGGCTCCTTCGAGGTCTATGGCTCTACACCGTGAGGGACTTGCGTCCCTTCTTCCTGCGGGATTGGAGAACGGCTCTACCGCCTGGGCTCCGCATCCTCGCGCGGAAGCCGTGCACCCGCTTGCGATGACGATTGTGCGGTTGATACGTACGCTTCATCTCTATGGCCCCTTGTCCAGAGTTGGCACCTGCCCTCGGTTCGCGGCGCTTCTCCCGGGACCGCTCACGGAGACCGCACCGGAACACGCTGGCCGAGGGCGGAAAATCTGTCTCTCGCCGGTTCTCACGAACGCACCCCACGAGGACAGCGACGACGCGCAGGCTTGGCCCCGGAAGACCCGCGCCGGTGAGGCCCGCCCCGGGATGATGGATCCGCCGGACCGGCCTCGTCGAGAACGGCTGATTATATCGCGGTCATGGCGAATGCGTCAAGCGTGAATCTGGGTTCGACGAGCCCTGGCGAGTCGCTCGGAGAGCTTCGAGATACGCTTCCTGAGAGCAGCCACCTCCTCTTCCGAGAATCGCGGGAAGGAACCCTTCACGTGGAGCTCCTCACCGGCGACCACGGTCAGAACGGCGTCGAGCCCCGATCCGGAGAAGACGAGGCCGACCTCCGGCGGCGCCGCCGGACTCCAGTGAGCACCGGTCATGGAGAACGCCGAAAGATCGGCTCGCATCCCCGCCCTCAGCGAGCCGATCTCCCGGTCCCACCGGAGCGCCCTGGCACCCCCGCGCGTCGCCAGGTCGACCGCGGTCGGGGCCGGAACCGCGTCGGCTCTCCTCTCGCGGCTCCTGGCCACCAGCGCCGCCTCCCTGGCCTCGCCGATCAGGTCCATGGAGTTGTTCGAGGCCACGCTGTCGGAGCCGAGACCGACGGCCACGCCGCGGCTCAGCAGGCCCGCCAGCGGCGCCGACCCGTGCCCCAGCTTGGCGTTCGACCGGGGGCAATGGGCCACCCGGGCCCCGCGCAGCGCGATGAGATCGAGCTCCTCGTCCGTCGCCTGGACCGCGTGGATGAGCAGAGGCCCCCCGTGGAGCGCTCCCAGGTCCTCCAGGTGACGGATCGGGGTCGTCCCCCTGGGAGGACACGGGAGCCCTCGGGCGACCTGAGTCCGGGCCAGCTCGCCGGTCCCGTCGCGGATCAGCTCCACCTCGTCCCTGGACTCGGAGATGTGGATCGCCACGTCCAGGCCGTCCCTGGCGGCGTATCTCTGGACGAGCTGGAACAGCCGGTCCGACACGGTGTAGACGGCATGGGGCGACACGCCGACCCGGATCGTCGGCGACGCGCGCGAGGCGAGGGCGCGCACCTTCCTGGCCAGCCGGACCACCGCCCCATCCGCTTCGGCCCGATCGGGCCCGAACACCTCCTGGTAGAAGACGCCTCGGAGACCGGTGCGCGAGAGCGCCGCGACGGTGGCGCCGGAGTCCCCGGTGTCGCCCACGGTGGTCACGCCGGCTCGGAGCGCCTCCAGGCACCCCCACGTCGCCGCGTCCACGAAGTCCCCGGGGGTCAAGACCTGGTACTTGAGCCGCACCAGCTCCCTCAGCCACCGGGTGAACGGCAGATCCTCCAGGAGGCCCCTGAACGCCGTGAGTTCCAGGTGAGAGTGGGCGTTCACCAGGCCCGGGGTCAGCACGGCGTCCTCCAGATCGACGATCCGAGGCCACCGGCGATGTCGCCGACCCTTGGAGGCCGGGCCGACCCAGACCAGGTCGGTGCCGTCGACGCCCACGGCCCCGTCGGCGATGGGAGGCCCGTCGATCGGCAGGACCCAGCGAGCCCGGTAGAGCGTTGGTCCCATGGTCGAAAGAACCTCGAGAGTCTGTTCTGGCTACCGGGGGCTTGCCGGAGGGACCGGAGAGGCCGGCGCCGGTGTCGGGGCCGGCGACGGGGCTGGCGACGCGGAGAACGGGGACCTCCCGTCCACGCCCCACAGCCACGACCGGGCCGAGGGCGTCTCGCAGTAGATGAACCAGGGCGCCTTTCTGGCCCACACCTGCTTGACCCTCATCCCGTCGAACTTCCGTCTGAGCTCCACGAGGGTGAACCCGGTGGTGGGCCATCCCTTGCTGGTCATGTATTCCACCAGCTCGGGCCCGACGAACGACTCCAGCGTCTTGTTCTGATGCTCCACCTGCACGACGTCCCGGGCGTAGGGGAGATCGTCCATCATCTCCGTGATCTTGAACGTCCGGGACAGCTCCGAGGGTTTCTGGCCGGGGGGCGCCGGCGGCAGGAACGGCAGCGCCGGCATCGCGTACGGGATGATCGAGTCGTCGGCGAGGACCGGCCGGGGTGGAGCCGGCGGCTTGGAGTAGGCCCGCACGTGGGAGTACGTCTTCCCGGAGACCAGGGCGTAGAACTTCCCCTGCATCAACGAGATCACGTCGGCGCCGTCGGTCTGGGACTTGAACCGGGTCAAGAACAGCGACGCCATGGTGGGGCTGGCGCCGTCTTTGTCCCTGACCTGGATGAGGTAGTTCACCCCGCCGCCCGTGGTCTTCACCCGCTTGACCCGGAACGCCCAGAAAGCGGGGGTGGACCAGCCGGGCAAGACGATATCCTCCGGCTTGGTGTCCTTCCGCCGCTTCATCGTGGGGAGCCGCCGGTACTCGGCCTTCACCGTCCAGGTCAGCCCTTCGGTCCAGTCCGGAAGGTCCGCCTCGGCTGTGGTGTGGGCCGTCGCGGCCAGGGCGGCGGGGGACGCGGGCCTGGCCGCTGCGGATCCGTCCGGAGAGGGAGTCTCGGCCTGGGCCCAGGCCCCGGCTGCGAGCATCAGCAGCAAGAGGACGACGACCGGGATCGTGAGGCTCGATCCGTCAGTCCGGGTCCGACTGCACAAGGTCCTGCTGGGTGAGCTCGTACTCGAGGTGACACTTGAGGCAGACCAGCACGATGACGGTCTGTCCCATGAGAACCTTGAACCCGGTGCTACACCGGTTCTCGCACTTGACTTCCTCAAAATCTTCCTCGACGGGATCCGGCCGCTTCTTGTGAGATTGCTTCTCTGTCGTTGCCTTGCCGGACATGACGCTACCACCAGGTTCCCCGTCTTGGTCTTGGACCTCGGGAACCGAGCGCCACTATACCACTTTCGGGGTTCCCGTTTCAATCACGGCGCGCCGGAAGACAGGTGCAGGATCCTGGCGGGCCGTCCCGGTCGTCCGGCAGGCCCCCGGCGTCGGATCCGGAACGGTTGGCGACACGGCCCCTTCTGCTGGGTTCGAAGCCGTGCTAGAATGGCGCTCCTGCGTGCCCATCATGTGGATCGACCTGGTCAGATACGTCCTCATCCCGATCGCGCTTCTGGTCGCGACGCTCTTCGGGCTGCTCAACTACCTCCACCATCCCTGGAGGTTCAGGCCGTTGTTCCTGCTGAGAGTCGTCTTCCTGGTCGGGCTGGCGGTCCTGGTGCTGGCGCCCGCGATCCACCGGGAGAAGACGCTGTACCAGAGGCCCGAGGTGAGGGTGCTGCTGGACGCGTCGCTCTCCATGTCCCTCTCCGACGGCCAGGCCCGGACGAGGATGGACCGCGCCGCGACCCTGGTGGACGCGCTCAGAAAGGCCTACGGGCAGAACTTCCAGCTGACCTTCTGGACGTTCGGCTCGAGCCTCAAGAGCACGTCGGAGCCGGAGAAGGTCAAGCCGCTGGAGCCGGCATCGGATCTGTCCGCGGCGCTCAAGGTCCTGACCGCCTCCGCGGACCAGTCGCCGGTCAGGGGGATCTTTCTCCTCTCCGACGGCGTTCACACGTCGGTCTCCCCCCCAACGGTCTGGGCGCGGACCAGCTCGACGCCGATCTACTCCGTGGGCATCGGAAAGACCAGCTACCGCTACAGGGACGTCTCGATCACCGGGGTGACGGCCCCCGAGGTGGCGTTCAAAGACTCCAGCCTGACCTTCGTCGTCAAGGTGAAAGGGGTCGGGGTGGAGGCCAAGAGCCGGTTCCTGGTCACCCTGTCCGGGGCCGGGCGGCTGCTCGAAGAGAAGACCTGGCCCAGGACCCCCGGTTCGTGCTGCGGTCCGACGAGCTGGTGCTCAAGGGGAAGGGCCACACCTTCGCCGCCAGCGACCTGTCCGGGTTCCGGCTGGTCGTGCTGAACCACTTCTCGGCGGGCGACTTCAAGGAGGGCCAGGTCCAGGCGCTGCTGGACTACGTGCAGCGTGGCGAGGGCGCCCTGCTCGTTCTGGGAACGGCTTTCGAGGACGTGGAAGACCTGTTCGCGTCGGACCTGGCCAGGGTACTCCCGGTGGGCAGGCCCGAGGGCCGCTGGGAGAGCCCGAAGCGCCTGAACCTGGTGCTGACGCCGCAGGGCATGCGGCACCCGTCGTGCGTGGTCCTGCCCCATCCGCAGGCGAACCTGCTCGCCTGGAAGAACCTGCCCCCGGTCTTGCCCGGCGCGGTCATCCCGGTCCAGGCCGGCGACGTCACGGGCTCCACGGTCCTGGCCAGCTACCCGTACTATCCCCGGGATCTGGTCGGCATCGCGTACCGGTTCTTCGGCCGCGGCCTCACGGTCTACCTGAACACCTTCGAGTCGCACCTCTTGAGGCTGCTTCCCGCCGCGGCCGACGACCGGGACCAGGTGTACGTCACGTTCGTGGCCAACCTCCTGGACTGGATGACCGATGCGGCCCGGGGGGCCGGCGTGGCGATGACGCTCCCGCGGCTCCGGTACTCCCAGGGCGAGACGGTCGAGATGGCGGTGAACGACTACCAGGGGATGCTGCCGCCGGGCGACGTGCTGATCACCGTGACCCGCGACGAGGGGGAGAAGACGGCGACGATCAAGCTGGCGCGCAATGAAGACGGCATCGCCGGGAGCTTCACGCCGGAGCTTCCCGGGATCTACACCCTGTCGCTCCCCGTGCCCGGGAAGAGCCCGGTGGAGAAGCGGCTCCTGGTGCAGGAGGACTGCCGGGAGCTCGACCAGCCGTTCGCGAACCTGCAGGCGTTGAAGGAGATCGGCGTGGAGTCCGCCGGCGCCTACTTCGACGAGAGCGACCCGGCGTTCTCCCGGGTGGCGCTGGATGCGACGCCGCTGGCCAGGACGGTCCCCTCCAGCGTCCTCTGGATCGACGAGTGGAAGCTCATGGCCTTGCTCATGCTGCTGGTCACCACCGAGTGGATCGCCCGACGGCGCCGGAACCTCGTCTGAGCGGACCGGTCCCGGGTCCGCGGATTGACGGCCGCGTCCGGGTGCGCTAAGTGGACCCAGGAGGGGTCAGCGCGCCCCAGGGATCACCAGGATCCTGCACCTGTTTCGCCTGGCTCGACCTGTGATCACGCTCTGGTCCGAATCATGGCTCACGTGGGAAGCGGAGGGGATCCGGTCGGAGTCGCGCTCGGGAGAGAGAATGAGGAAGGGATCCGGCTGAAGTCGCACTCGGGGGCGCGACCCGGATCCGGCGAGGTGCCGGATCATGGACCACGCCCTGCGGTGTCTTTGACTGTCGAAGCCTGAACGCTTCGGGGACCGGTCGGCCATGGAATCAGCTCAAGCCAAACCGCGCAAGGAGAAGGCCTACGCGAACCTGGGTCGCGCCTACCTGAGCAAGGGCGACCTGAAGCAGGCCGAGATCTTCTTCCGCCGGGCCCTGGAACTGGACCCCGATCGGGCCGAGGTGCTGTTCAACCTGGCGCGGGTCCACGAGGCCCAGGGACGGTTCGCCGAGGCGATCCGCACCTACCAGATGGCCACGGACCGCGACCCCACCCAGGTGGCGGCGTTCCGCGGCCTGGCCGCCGCCTGCTTCCAGGCCGGAGACGTCGCCGCGGCGATCGCTCACTTCACCAAGGCTCTCGAGGTCCAGCCGGACGCCTCCAGCCACCTGAACCTGGCGACCTGTCTGGTGCGGCAGGAGAACCTGGACGAGGCGATCCAGCACTACCTGAAGGCCTCGGAGCTCGACCCCAGGAGTCTCCAGGCCCACCACAACATGGGCGTCTCCCTGCTCCGGATGAGCCGGCCGGAGCCCGCCCTGGTGTCGCTGAAGCGGGCGATCGAGCTGGATCCCAACAGGGCCGAGGGCCACCTGGCGCTGGCTTTCGCTCATCTGGCCGCCAACGATCTGGCCGCGAGCCAGGCGTCGCTCCAGCGGGCGCTGGCCATCGACCCGGCGATGGCGATCATCCAGTTTCTCCGCGGTCAGATCGCCCGGAGGCGCGGCTCGGACCAGGACGCGATCCAGGCGTTGCGGAAGGTGCTCGATCTGGAGCCCGGCCACGGCGTGGCGCTCAACGCCCTGGGCGGCCTCCACTTCACCCGGGGCGAGTTCGACCTGGCCGCCCAGACGTACCAGAGGTGCCTGGCCGACAATCCCTCCCTGGCGGCGGCGCACTACAACCTGGCCAACACGCTCTTGAAGCTCGGGAAGCTCGAGCCCGCCATCGCGGCGTACGAGAAGGCGGTCTCGCTGAAGCCGAGCTTCGCCCGCGGACTGAACAACATCGGCAACGCCTACTGGATGGCCTCGAAGCCGGACCAGGCCGTGGAGTACTACAAGAAGGCGATCGGCCAGGACCCCACCCACGCCTCCCCGTACTACAACCTCGGGACGGTCTACCAGCGGATCGGGCAGCTCTCCGACGCCAAGGTGTATCTGGAGAAGGCGCTCGCGCTGGCGCCGGAGAACGACCGGATCCTGGCCAATCTGAGCGTGGTGCTGGTGGCCAGGGGCGAGACCAAGCAGGCGCTGGACCTGGCCCGGCAGGCCGCCGCCCGGCTGTCCCATCCGATCACCCACTGCAACCTGGGAACGGTGCTGGCCCGGGAGGGCCACCTGGAAGAGGCGGTGCGCTGGTTCAAGAGCGCCATCTCCCTGGATCCCACGTTCGTCCGGGCCTACCACAACCTGGGGTGGGCGCTGGCCGCCAGGGGCGAGGACGACGAGGCGATCCGGTTCCTCGACATGGCCTGCGAGCTCGACGCGGCGTTCGGGGAGTCCAGGGTCCAGCTCGCCCGTCTCAAGATGCGGAAGGGCGCTTACCAGGAGGCGTTGAAGCACTACAAGGCCGCGCTGGATCTCGACCCCAAGGCGCCGGTGATCCACCTGGAGCTGGGTGAGCTGGCCGAGAAGATGGACAACGTGGAGATGGCGATGCGCCACTACTCCCAGGCGTGCCAGCTCGACGCCAAGCGGGCCACCCCGCTGGAACGTCTGGGCAGGCTGTACGAGCGGATCGGCAAGCTGAAGGAGGCGATCGCCCACTACAAGAGAGCGGTGGAGCTCGATCCGGCCGGGTCGACGATCTTCGGTCAGCTCGGGCAGTGCCTGGAGAAGCTCGGCCAGACCGCCGAGGCGCTCAAGTTCTATCAGCGGACCATGGAAGTGGCGTCCGACCCGGAAGGACAGGCACGGTACGCACGGTTGCTCATTCGCTACGGCAAGGTCGCCGAGGCCGAGGCCGCCTTGAAGAGGTCTCTGGGCTCCTCGCCGGAGCACCCGGAGCTGCTCGCGGCGCTGGGCGAGCTCTCCCTGCGCAAGGGTGCGAGCGCCGAAGCGCTGAAGCTGTTCACCCAGACCAGCCAGATCAAGCCGACGCCGGAGACGCTCACCCTGCTGGCCCGGGCTCACCTGGCCCAGGGCAACGCGGACGGGGCGCTCACGACCCTCAAGGAGACGCTGGCCCGCTACCCGACCCACGGGCAGGCGTACATGGTGGCCGGCCAGCTCTGCCTCTCCCGCAAGGAGCTCGTCGAGGCCGCGGAGTACTTCAAGCGGCTCGTGGCGCTCGCGCCGGCCCACCCCGGGGCGTACGCGGGGCTCGGCGACGCCACGCGGGCGCTGGGCAAGCACGCCGACGCGGTGGCGGCCTACCGGAAGGCGATCGAGGTGGATCCGGCGTTCAAGGGCCACGCCAACCTCGGAGGCGCCCTCATGGCGCTGGGGCAGCTGGAGGACGCCATCGCCGCCTACAAGCGGGCCGTGGAGGTGGACGAGAAGTCCCACGAGGCGTACCACCTCCTGGGGATGGCGTACCTCGAGGCCGGCAACCAGGACTCCGCCCTGAAGTGCTTCACCAAGGCCGTCGAGCTGAAGGACGACTTCGCGGCGGCCCAGGCCAGCCTCGGCGACCTCTACATGGCGTTGAACAGGCCGACCGACGCGGTGGGGTGCTTCGAGAAGGTGGTCGCCCGGGACCCGTCGGACCTCAGGGCCCACCTGGGGCTCGGGATGGCGCACCTGGAGGCGGGCAACTCGAGCCAGGCCATGCCTCCGCTGAAGAAGGCGCTGGAGCTCAACCGCAAGTCCGCCGACGCGCAGTACGCCATGGGCATGGCGTTCGAGAAGGGCAAGGCGCTGGACAAGGCGCTCGTCTGCTACAAGAACGCCCTGACCCTCCAGAAGGACCACGCCAAGGCGCAGCGGCGCCTCGGCGACCTCCATCTCGCCTCGGGCCGGCCCGACGAGGCCGCCCAGTGCTACAGGGCGCTCCTCGAGCAAGACCCCACCTCCCACCAGGCCATGGTGGCCCTCGGCGAGGCGCTGGAACAGGCCGGGCAGCTCGACGAGGCGACGGTGACGCTGAGGCGGGCCAGCGACCTCAAGCCCGACGACGTGTCGATCCTCGTCCGACTCGGCAAGCTCGCGGCGGGGCGCGGGCACACCCTCGAGGCGATCCGGTCGTTCGAGGCGGCGCTGAAGGTGGACCCGGACGCCTCCGAGGCCCACGAGGCGCTGGGCGACCTGTATCTGAAGACCGACGATCCTGAGATGGCGATCTCATGCTACCGGCGCATCCTGGGCGACGAGGAGGCAGGGGAGCCCGAGGTTCCGCCGGCCGGTCCCGAAGAGCCGGAGCCGATCCAGACCGAGCCGGAGCTGTCGGAGGCCAAGCCTGCCCAGGCAGCGTCGCCGCTGGGGCCGCTTCCGGCGCTCAGGGCCGACCAGCCCCCGGACCGCCAGGTGGCCGACGCCTGCTTCAACCTCGGCCACGTGCTCGAGGAGAAGAAGCGCCTGGAGGAGGCGCGGGACTGCTACCTCAGGGCGACCAGCGCCGATCCCACCCACGAGAAGGCGCTGCGCTCCCTGGCCCACGTCTGCGACCTCCTGGGCGACGCGCCGCAGGCGATGGCCGCGCTGACCAGGCTGGCGGAGCTCGCTCCGAAAGACCTGTCGCTGGCGCTGAAGCTGGGCAAGCTGAGCAAGGGAACCGGCGACCTCGAGGGGATGTGCCGGCACTACCGGCGGGCGCTGGAGATCGACGCGGACCAGCCCGAGATCTGCCTGGTGGTGGGCAACTACCTCTGGGACAAGAAGCGTCCCCTCGAGGCGCTGCCATTCCTGCAGCGTGCCGCCGACGCCACGACCGTGACGCCGGTGCTCGCCGCCCGGCTGGGGCTCGGCTACCTGCTCGACGGGGACCTGGACCGGGCGGGCCCGTTCATGGAGGAGGCGCTGGCGCGGGACCCGAAGAACAGGGAGCTCATGCTCGGGATGGCGCGGCTGAAGGAACAGCAGGGCCAGCTCGACGAGGCTCTGTCGATGCTGGAAGGGTGCCACCGGACCAGCGCGACCGACGTCGAGGTGGTGTACTCGCTGGCGCGCGTCTGGTCTCTGAAGAAGCACGACACCAAGACCATCTTCTTCCTTCGAAAGGCTCTGGAGATGGGATTCTCCGACCGCATCCGGGTCCAGCGAGAGGCTGCCTTCGAGCCGTTCCGCAAGATACCGGAGTTCAGGGCGATCCTCGCCAAGCTCGGGTCGGGCAAGTAGCGATCGTCGGCCAAGACCTGGCTCCTCGCCCGGTCCGGGCCTGATCGAAGGCCGATCTCCCGGGGTCAGGTGGAAGATCCCGGCCGGCCAGGCTCCCCCACCTGTTTCGCGGAGTCGGGCCTGTGATCAGGCCAGGGCCTGGCTGCAGAGTCACCTGAGGAAAGAGAAAGAGGAGGGGATCCGGATTGAGGTCGCGCTCGGGGGCGCGACTCGGATCCGGCGAGGCGCCGGATCTTGAGGGGGTTCATTTGAAGTCGCGCTCGGGAGAGAGAAAGAGGAGGGGATCCGGATTGAGGTCGCGCTCGGGGGCGCGACTCGGATCCGGCGAGGCGCCGGATCTTGCGACTCGGACCCGGCGAGGCGCCGGGTCTTGGCCGGTCTTCTTGCGGTTCCCTCCGGGCTTCTTCTACTCTATATGTGTCATGCCCACATGTCTCAACTGCCACGCCACGGCTGCGGTGGGCGCCGACGTGTGCCCCCGCTGCGGTCCCACCCTGACCGTTCCCGGGACCACGCTGAAGCTGCCTCTGCTGCTGGAGAACTTCATCCTGGCCGACCGGTTCAACGTCTTCAGGCTGCTCGGCAAGGGGAAGACGGGGATCGCCTACCTGGCCAAGGATCTACGCCAGCAGGATCGCAAGGTGGTCGTCAAGCTCCCGGCCCGGGCGATCAGCCAGAGCGAGGAGCTGCGCTCGCAGCTGCTCTCGCGGGTGCTGCCCTGCCTTGAGCTGCACGATGACCACATCGTCAGGCTGCTCTCCGTGGAAGGGCAGGAGAGCGGCGGCGACCTCGCCCTGGTGATGGAGTACATGGCCGGACCCTCCCTGGGGCGGCTGCTGAAAGAGCGATCCAGCGGCGGGTCGCGAGGGCTGCCGGCCCCGGAGCTGGTCCGTCGGTTCCTTCCCGGGCTCGCAGCCGCCCTCGACAGGGCCCACGGCCGAACGATCGTCCACGGCGACATCAAGCCGGCGAACATCCTGTTGACCGGGCCCGCCGACGACAGGGCCACGAAGGCGAAGCTCGCGGACTACGGGCTGGCCGGGCTGATCGGATCCCGGGGGGACCCGGTGAGCGGAGCGAAGGGTCCCCCATCTCGAACGGTCCCGTCCGGCTCGGCCGCGGAGCTCGCGACGCGGGCGAGCCAGCCGTCGCTCTCGTGTCTGTCGGAGACGATGCCGTACGCCTCGCCGGAGCAGGTGAACGGAAACCCGCTGACCGGCGCCACCGACATCTACTCGCTGGGGGCGACGGTGTACCACCTGCTGGCCGGGCGACCGCCGTTCGAGGGCACCGGCGAGGAGCTGATGCGGCAGATCGTCTCGGCGCCGCCGCGGGAGATCGAGGGCTGTTCGCCGGCGCTCAACCGGGTGATCCGGAGGGCGCTGTCCAAGGACCCCCGCGATCGGCATCGCACCGCGGTGGAGCTCTCCAGGGCTCTGACCGACGAGCTCCCCGGGGAGGCCGTCGCGGCGGCTGGGCCGGCCCAGCGCCAGGCTGCCGGGGGCGACGCCAGGACCGGCCCGGAGGTGGCGCCGGTCTGTCCGCCAGCGGCCCCGGCGACCGCGGCAGCGACCGCGGCCTGGGCCGAGGCCGCGCAGCCGGGACCGTCCACACCGGTGGCGAGCCAGCGGTCGGCGCCGGGTCGCCCTGGCAGGGTCTTTCTGCAGCTGCTCGTGGTGCTGGGCATCGCGATCGTGGTGGGGGTCAGCCCCTGGCTGTGGCGGGAGCGGTACCTCGAGCTGTGGCTCCTGAGAGCGAGGGCGTCCGCGGGCGTCGACTACCTGACCCTGGCCGAGCTTCACGAGCAGAAGGGCGTGGCGTTCCGCGACGATGCCCGGGCGATCGACTGGTACAGGAAGGCCGGCCAGGCGGGCAACGACCGGGCGATGATGGTGTTGGCGAGGCGGTACCTCGACGGCGATCGGGTGACCAGGGACGGGGCCGAGGGGGTCCGCTGGTACCGCCTGGCCGCGGAGGGCGGCAACCGGGAGGCCCAGAAGACGCTGGCCCGGATGTACGACGCCGGGCAGACCGTGGCGAAGGACCCGACCGAGGCGACGAGGTGGTACCGGAAGCTGGCCGAAGGGCAGGACGTCGAGGCGCAGGTCAAGCTGGCAGAGCACCTCGAGGAGGGGCGCGGGTGCCCGAGGAGCGAGACCGAGGCCGCGACCTGGTACGGCCGGGCGGCGGAGAAGGGCGACCCCGTGGCCCAGTGGAAGCTCGGTTCGCTCCACGAGACCGGCCGGGGCGTACCGGCCGACGAGCTGGAGGCGGCCCGGTGGTACCGCAGGGCCGCGGAGCAGGGCAGCGGCGAGGCCCAGTACGCCCTCGGCCGGTGCTACGAGTCCGGCAGCGGTGTCGCCAGGGACGAGACCGAGGCGGCGAAGTGGTTCCGGGCCGCCGCGACGAGAGGGTCCGGGCCGGCGAGCCTCAGCCTCGGTCGCTGTTTGGAGCGTGGCATCGGCGTGGCCAAGGACGCGGTCGAGGCGGACCGGTGGTACGCCAAGGCCGTGGAGCTCTGCCGCAAGGCTGCCGCGGAAGGTGACGGCAGCGCCGCCTTGAGGCTCGGGCAGTGCCACGAGACCGGCAGCGGCGTGGCCAAGGACGAGGTCGAGGCGGTCAGATGGTTCCGGCGTTCCGCCGAGGCGGGCCACGGGTTCGGCCAGACCGCCCTGGGGCGATGTCTGCTGCGGGGGCGCGGAACGGCGGTGGATCAGGTCGAGGCCGTCAAGTGGTTCCGCAGGGCGGCCGATCTGGGCGACCGGTCAGGGCTGTTCGAGCTCGGCTGGTGCCTGGCCACCGGCACCGGCACGGCGAAGGATCTGGTCGAGGCGGTGAAGTGCTATCGCAAGGCCGCCGATCGGGGACTGGCGAACGCGCAGTACAGCCTCGGCGTCCTCCACGAGACCGGGCAAGGCGTCGCCAGGGACGAGGTCGAGGCGGTCCGCTGGTATCGCAAGGCGGCGGAGCAGCGCTTCGCCCCGGCCCAGAACAACCTGGGGTTCTGCTTCGAGCGTGGGGTCGGCACCTCCAAGGACCTGCCCGAAGCGCTGAAGTGGTATCGCAAGGCGGCCGAGCTGGGCCTGGCCGTGGCCCAGGCCAACCTCGGCCTCTTCTACGAGCTCGGGTCGAGCGTCGCCAAGGACGAGGCGGAGGCGGTCAAGTGGTACCGTCGGTCGGCAGACCAGGGGTTTGCCCGGGGGCAGCGACTGCTGGGCTCCTGTCTGGCCTCGGGCAGAGGTGCGCCCAAAGACCCGGTGGAAGCCGCGAGGTGGTGGCGCAAGGCAGCGGATCAAGACGATGCGCTGGCCCAGTACCTCCTGGCCTCCGCCCTGGGGGACGGTCGCGGCGTGACCAGGGATCCCGGCGAGGCGGTGATCTGGTATCGCAAGGCGGCCGATCAGGGAGACCGGAACGCTCAGAACAACCTGGGCGTGTGCTACGCCAGGGGGATGGGCGTGCCGAAGAACCTGACCGAGGCGCTCCGGTGGTACCGCCTGGCCGCGGAGCGGGGCAACCCGGTTGCCCAGGCCAATGCAGCGTACTTCTACCTCTCCGGTCAGGGAGTGCCGAGGAACGACCGGGAGGCGTTCCACTGGTTCTCCAGGTCGGCGAACGGCGGCCATCCGCAGGGGCAGCACGGCCTGGGGATCTGCTACGAGTACGGGCGAGGCGTGGCCAGAAACCGGCAGCTGGCGATCCAGTGGCTCCAGAAGGGGGCCAGGCAGGGCGACGTCGCGTCCCGGCAGCTGCTGGCGTCGTGGGGCGTCACCTGGTGACCACGGCCCGGAGCCCGGAGGAGCCGTGCTCCGACGGGCGCCGCGCACGCTCCTCCGGAACCAGCTGGACCATCCGAACAGCTGCCCGGCCTGGAGGCCGAAGCCCCAGGCCCCCCAGAGCGCCACCGGGAGGGCCAGCGCCGCCAGTACCAGGGGAGGCGTCACATCCTGCGTCCGGATCATCCGCAGGATGGCGTCGAAAGCCAGGGGCAGCAGCAGGCCGAGCCAGACCAGCGCGGCCACGACCACGGCCACGCAGCCGGCCCAGCAGAGGCCCTGCAGCCCCACCCGGCCCCAGTCTTTTCTCTTCCTGAAGGCGAGCCCGGCGAAGAGCGCCGTGCACGACACGATCCAGGCCAGCAGAACGATGGTGTCGAGGCAGCCGATGAGCGTCGAGAGCAGCCAGTTCCGGGCGCACCGGTGCACCAGCTCGGCCTGCAGCTCTCCGCCGAAGGCGCACACGATGGCGAACAGCAGCGTCACGAAGAACGCGCTGCTGGCCACCGAGACGACCCTGTTGGCCGTCCGGTCGACCGGCGATGGCTGCCTCTGTTGAAGTTCCGACTCTGTCACGGCGACCCCCGTGCCGAACGGGGCCTCTGTCCCTTATACAGGATCTCACGCCCCGATGGGAAGCGTCGGCGGCAACGGGGCACTGGGCAAGACCGTGCCGGACAATATATAAGTGTACGCGAGCTCTCGCCTGGGCGGCGCACTTCGCCATCGACCCCGTCGGATCGGGGTAGGGCCGGTGTCGCTTCCGGGGCGACCGTCCCAGGTCCGATGGAAAACCCGTTTCCTCCCGAGTGTGCGAGAAGGTTCCAGCCGGAGAAGCTACTGGCCACCGGCGGTTTCGGCTCTGTCTGGCTCGGGACCCAGACCGACCTGGGTCGGCACGTGGCCGTGAAGCTGCTGCACCCGTCGGCCCTCGGCGGCAAGGACGACGTGGACCGCTTTCTCAACGAGGCCCGCGTCACCGCCTCGCTGGCCCATCCGAACATCGTGATCGTGATCGACGCCGGGGCCGAGGGTGGGATTCCCTGGATCGCCTACGAGTACCTTCCCGGGAGGACCCTCCGTGAGATACTCAAGCCGGGGCCGATGCCTCTGGCGGAAGGCCTCCATGCCACCGTCCAGGTCGCCGCGGCGCTGGAGGCCGCCCACTCCAAGGGCATCCTGCACAGGGACATCAAGCCGGCCAACGTGCTGGAGGCGGAGCCGGGACACTTCAAGGTCACCGACTTCGGCATCGCCAAGCCGCGCCACTCGGAGAGCAGTCTCCGGGATTCCGGCGACGCCATGGGCACCGCAGGGTACATCTCTCCCGAGCAGATCCTGGGCGAGCCGGCGTCGACGCAATCGGACCTGTACAGTCTCGCGGTACTGCTGTTCGAGGCGCTCACCGGGGCGCCCCCGTACCAGGCCTCCAGCCCTGCTGCCATACTGGTGAGTCACGTGCAGTCGCCGGTCCCCCGCGCCTCCAGCTTCCGCCCGGGGGTGCCGCCGGGCGTCGACCAGATCTTGTTCAAGGGGCTCGCCAAGGATCCGAAAGACCGTTACGCGTTCGCCTCCAGCTTCCGGCAGGCCGTGGAGCAAGAGATCGCGAAGCTGGGCGGTGAGCAGGCGAAGGGCCCGGTCAAGGGACCGCAGCATCTCCGGAAGCGGGCGCCTCTCGCCACGGAGGTCCTCGACCTGGACGCTCCGCAGCCGCCCCGGCAGCCCCGCCGGCCCCGGCTGTGGCCGCTGATCGCGCTGGCACTGGTGGCTCTCGTGGTGGTGGCCGTGCCGGTCGTCTGGCGACTCTGGAACGTCAGGCGGGGCGGCGGCCATGCCGTCGGGCCCGGCCCCACGGTCCGGGTCTCCCTCCCTCCGGCGCCGACCCGGGTCCCGCTGGATCTGATTCTGCTGGAGGGCCGGCTGGCCCTGACCCAGACGCGGATGGAGCGAAGAAGCGATCTGTACACGGAGATCTGCGCAAGGGTGCCTCATCTGGACATGCAGGGCAGCGGGGACCGGGCCGCTGGTTTCCAGAGGGACGAGGAGGCGGACCTGTCGGTGGTCACCGACATCTCTGGCCACGTTCCCGACGCGGTCCCCGCCATCGCGGACACCCCGGCGCGGGAGCTGTGGCTGGCGATCCGGGCCCTGACGTTGAGAATCGTGGCCACCGAGAGGATCGAGCGGTGCCGGCATCTGATCGACATGGCCAACTTCACCCGGCGCAAGCAGCTCGACCCGGTGATGCACCTCGATGAGATCTGTCTGTACGGAGAGAAGCTCGTGGACGTGCGGGACGTGCACCCTCTACTCAAGCGTTTCCTGCTCTTGTTTCAGGAGGCGTTGAAGAGGGCCTCGTCGGACCAGACGTTCTCTGCCATCGACCTGGGGGAGCTCCTGGGCAATCTGCACCGGGTCTCTCGGGCGTTCGTGTACGCCCAGTGGAGCCCGGCCGCCAAGCAGGAGATCCACCGGACCGTGGCGACCTTCGAGCAGGCGCTTCGAGCGCCGGGCGCGCCGTTCGGCCCGGCGCTGGGCGATCTGGCAGCCGCGGTCTGGGATTGCGGCTGGAGGGGGCTCGCGGGGCGCCGCCGTCCCGAGGCGGTGGCCCAGCTCCGGCTGGCCGTGGCGGCGCTGCCGCGGACCGACGCGCACACGCGGGCCTCCCTGGAGAGGCTGGTCACCCGGATCGAGACGGAGGGCGCCGGTCAGCGGACCGCATCTCCCGCCGTCCCGCCGACCGCGGGCGCTTCGCGATCTCCCCGGTGACGGAGGCCGGGAGCTCCGGCGGACCGTCGGCGCTCTCGTCGCGGCCCTCTTTTCAAACCGGTCGAGCAGCGCGATACTGTCCCTCGACTGGAGGAACCGTGATCCGATTGGAGCGAGCCCGATGAATCACGCGATCTACCTGGCCCGACACGCCTCGCCTCAGCTGGGGTGGGCAGATCCGTACAACGTCATGCCCGGTCCTCCGCTGTCGGACCTGGGGCGGCGGCAGGCCGGCGAGCTTGCCGGCTACCTGGCCGGAGAGAGCGTCACGATCGTCTACGCGTCGCCGTTCGCCCGGGCCCGCGAGACGGCCCAGCAGGTCGCGGAGCGGGTCGGCTGTCCGGTCGTCGAGAGCGCGGGCCTGCGGGAGGGGGGGCCTGGCGAGACCATCGACGACGTGAGGCTCCGGGTGCTCGGGGTGTGGCGCCAGATCGTGGAGAACGGCCACGAGGGGCCCGTGGCGATCGTCTCCCACGGCACTCCTGTGAAGGTCGTGCTGGAGTCTCTGGACGACGGCTCGGCCCAGCTGGGGAGGTACCTGTTCGACTACGGCAACCCGCTGCCGCCGGGCGGGGCCTGGCGGGCCGTGCCGCGGCGGCCGCGGTGGCAGCTGGAGCTGGCGTTCAAGCCCAGCGAGATTCTCCACGCGGGGCATCTGCGCTGCGACGGCCGGCCGTTCGGCGCCCCGATCGCGCGCTGAGCGGGCCCGGCGAGGCCGGGAGCCCGCGACGGTGGCCTTCGTGGCTGGGCACGTCGTGCACCCGGTGCGGGATTTGCGTGAGCGGGGCCCGGCACTATTGAAAGCGCTCCGGACTCTGTGATAGCCTGTCGCTCGCATTCCTCGGTAGCTCAATGGTAGAGCATCCGGCTGTTAACCGGAGGGCTGCAGGTTCGAGTCCTGCCCGGGGAGCCAGGCCAGGCGATGATACGAACCGTTCGTCGCCTGGTCTGTCTTTCTGGCCTTCTCCAGGCTCCCGTGGATCGTGATGTGGTCCTTCCCCACCACGATCTTCTCGATGAATCGGGACAGGAAGGTCCGGATCTGGCGGGGGTCCTTGGTCCGGATCATCGCCTGAACGCTCGCCCTCAACCCCACGATGATGTCCTGGGTGACCCGGAGCTGGCGGACGTCGACGAGGGTCCCGAGACCGTCGATGCGCTTCTGGACCTCTATCCTGTCCTTGGCGATCTTCTCCAGCCTGCCCTTGGCGGCCTCGGGGGGCATCTTCCCGTCCGCCACCGCCGTCACGAGCCGCTCCTCCTGAGCGTCCAGGCGTGAAAGCTCCCGCTTCCACGAACCCAGCTTCACGTCCCGGTCCTTGGCCAGGTTGGCCCTGATCCTCTCCAGGTCCCGGAACAGGGCCTCGACCCTCTCGTCGGAGAGCAGCTTCGAGTAGATGGCGTCCAGGACGTAGGGCTCGATCTGATCCGCCCGGACCCGGATCCCCTCGCAGTGCTCCTTCGCCTTCGTTCGTCGGGTCGAGCAGGTGTAGTAGACGTAGCACTTGTTCTTCCGACCCTTGGCGATGTCGATGACCATCCTGGCGCCGCAGGTCTCGTGGACCAGGAGTCCGGACAGGGCGTGGTTGGCACCGGTGAGGGCGGGCGGAGTCTGGGCAGGGCACCGTTCCTTCCGGAATTCCTGGACCCGCAGCCAGGTCTCCTTGGAGATGATGGCCTCGTGGGCGTTCTCGACGACGACCCACTCATCCGTGGGCTTCACGCCCTGGAAGCTCATCCCCCTGCCGACGGTGTTGAACACGTTGGCGCCGTAGTACGTGGGGTTGAGGAGGATGCCCTCCACCGTGCCCTTCCTGAAGGGCTTGCCGGCACGGGTGAGGATCCCGTTCCGGTGGAGGTACTCGACCACGCCCTTGTCGCCAGAGCCCCGGAGGTACTCCGCGTAGATCTTCTTGATGATCTCCGCCTCCTGCGGGACCACCTCCAGCTTCGAGCGTCGTCAGCCCTCGTCCTCCCGCCAAGCGACCGGTCTTCCGGGACTGTCCTTCCTCCAGGGCCTCGAAGATCGCCTCGATCACGGCGGAGTCGGGGTCGTCGGAGATGGTCTGCGTGGCGTAGAGGATCTCGACTCCGGCGCGGCGCAGCTTTGCCTTGAGGGTCGCCGCGGTAACGCGGTCCCTGGCGAAGCGCGAGGTGTCATAGAGGGCGATGGCGGCCACGGAGATGTCCGACAGGGCCCGCTCGATCATCGCGTGAAACTGCTCCCGGCGGTGGAGCTTCAGCCCGATACCGGACTTGCCCTCGTCCCGGTAGATCCCGTTCGGGAGCACCCGGTAGCCCTTGGCCTCGACGAACTTGACCGTGATCTCCTCCTGGGCGCAGTGGGAGAGCTCATCCTGGGCCTGCTTGGGGTCGCTGGTCCGCGAGTAGATGAGGCAGCCGGGCGTGTCCTCGCCGGTGTCAGCGGTGCCGGTCGGGTTAGGTCGAGCTCGCAGGGCACCGGACCGGTGGGGACGAGTGCGTATAGTGTTCTCCCGCTCCACGGGGTCACCTTCCCTCATCGTCGTCGATGGGTTCTCCAAGTACGGAGGAGACGCTTCGCAAGAGCTGGTCCGCCCCCAAGAGCTCTACCAAGGCCTCGGCCACGAAGCTGGGGTGGGGCTCGGGGCCCACCCAGTGTACCGCGGGCATGTGACCGGGAACCACTCGAAGGAACCTGCCGGGCGTCAGCGGCGCGAGCCCACCAACTAACACCAGCAGCCCCACTGCGAGCACACTACCCACAGCCTCGGGGTCGAGGATCACACCGGCCCTGTCCTGGACTGCACGGACAACCCGGGTCGGGTCGAGGGTGCTGCCGGTCCCGGATCGTAGTCCGACCAGGCCTTGGACCACGTCGTCCCGGGTCCGACCATCGACGTCGTCTACGTGAACGCCGGCTCCTTCAAGCTGGCTCTGGATGTCTACCGCCACGCCGCAAGTGAAGTCGTCGTCCGGGAAGCGCTCCATCCAGACCATCACGCCCCTACGATCGTGCCGCTGGGGGCTCCGGAGGCGGCGTACGATGGGTCGGAGCATCGGGTACCCGGGACCAGACCCGGAGGGAAGGACCCCGTGCTCAAGCGTCCCCGGGGCCTCGGACAACGCGAAAGCCCATCGGGGCCCGTCCTGAACAAGTGCCAGTGACGCCTGGGGCACGATCGCTACCTCCTCTCCATCCTGCGAATCTCAGGCCCGACCAACCGACGGCGGAAACGACGACCCCAGGCGGGCGGGCTCGAGCCGGCCGGTGGTGATCTGGCCGGTCGGCGTGGTGAAGGCCCCCGCTCCGACCGTTCGTCGACCCCGGTGGGCACGGGCGAGCTTGGCTCTGAGTTCCTCGCCGGCAATCTGCTGGGCACGCTCGCGGGCACCCTCGACCTGGACCCAGGCTCCGTACGCGGACATCACGTGATCACACAGGACACGCAACGTCGAGATGTCGTCAAACAGAAGCTTCGGCGATCGGTCGT
This sequence comes from Candidatus Rifleibacteriota bacterium, assembly GCA_016213885.1. Lineage (GTDB taxonomy): Bacteria > Muiribacteriota > UBA6191 > JACPRK01 > JACQZM01 > JACQZM01. Next base: position 25,084 of record JACQZM010000377.1, read on the forward strand.
GGACGACTTCCTGGAGCGGCGGGGCGGCGGGAGCCACTACCGGTTGGCCCTGTGGACCGACGCGGATACTCCAGCCGCTGACCCACATGCCGGGGGTCGCCTGGATCTCTACCAGGGCGAGGACATCCGGACAGGGAGGCGTCGGCCTCTTGAAGCGCGTCTCGATGGCGCCTGCCGTCTCATGGGGCGTCGTGACTATTGCTCGCTCGTTCAGCGACCTCTTCATCGACCCACCCTCCTCGCCATCACTCCGACTGCATGGCGTGCTTGATCTTCCTGGTCAGGTCCGTTCCGCGTCTGAGGTCCTCCCTGAGGCGGATGCACATGCCTACGATGTCGTTCTCGTCGACCTCGTGCGCTTCCGACGGCGCGACTTCCGAGAGGACACCGAGCTCCTTGTCTACCTCGCTCCAGGCCCAGTTGAAGCTCGTGATCGACTTCGGCAACGTAATCGACATGTACTCCGCGACCCGTGGCCGTCGTGATCGCTGGTCCCAAGGAACCGAAGGCGCGAGCATCTCCCCTGGAATGCCCATGAACACAGCCGCGATTCGCATCAGGAGGCGCTCAGCGAGGGCCAAGTCGGCCTGGCGCGGGACGAACACGTAGAGAGCTTGGTGCACCCCACACCGTCCCCGGTCCAACAGCGAGAGCCGAGTGCGAGGCTCTACGACCAGTTTCACGGGAGGGCGAAACACAGTGTCCTCCTTCATGACGGAGGAGGCGTTCTCGACGAACAGCATCGACGATCGGGGCGACATCGGGATCAGCGGCCTCATGTCCTCCAGCAGGATGCACGGGCGAACGCTCAGGACGTGGTTGGCCAAGAGGTCAGACCAAGGGGGACCAGGATCGCCCGTCTTTCCCAGGAAGAAGTCCAGAACCTGCCCGGGACCGGCGACTTGGGACATCTCGTCTTGCGAGACCGCGCAATAGGCCCCCGCAAGCATGTCCGGGCCACGACCGCCCCGACAGAGCTTGCCGAGGACGACTTCTCCGCTCGGGTATCTGACCCCAGGAGGCCCCCTGGACACGGCCATCTGCGCAGGCTCCTCGGCGCCAACCAGAGCGGCCGGCGGTACGCCGAAGGCCTCCGCAAGCGCTCCTAGAGTGTCGACGTTCAGTCCGCGCGACGGGTCGGACTCGAGCCGTGCGATGAAAGACCGGTGGACACCAACACGGCGAGCAAGCTCTGCTCGACTCCATCCACGGTCTTTTCGCAGGCGAGCGAGGTGTCTCCTTACGACGTCGGTCAGGTTCTTGGTCACGGGCCCTCCAGCGCAGCTCCCTTCAATAGACTGTACACCACCGGCGGAACCAGTGTCTACCTCTTGACACCCATCGCCGGCGCGTGCATCATTTGCTTCGGGACGTAGGAAGGCTCTCTCAAGAAGATGCGAAACGGCTCAGAACTCCGACTTGGAGATACTCTG
>JACQZM010000390.1 GCA_016213885.1 Candidatus Rifleibacteriota bacterium
CTCGCCGGGTCCGAGTCGCGCCCCCGAGCGCGACCTCAATCCGGATCCCCTCCTCTTTGTTCTCTCTCCCGAGCGCAACTCCAGCCGGATCCGCTCCACTTCCATCGTGACCTTGGATCCAGGCCGCCGTCTGGTCACAAGCCGAGCTCCGTGGGACAGGTGGGGGATCCTGGTCCACCAGGATCCGGCGCCTCGCCGGGTCCGACTCGCGCCCCTACTTGAGCCGGACCACCGTGAGCCTGTCGTCCGTGGCCGCGACGACCTTGACCCGGTCGCCAGCCTTCATCGGACCCTCACCCTCCAGCACGGCCTTCCAGAGCTCCCCGGCCACCTTGACCATTCCCTCCCGGGCGAACTCCTCGGTGGCGTAACCCTCCTGCCCCACCATGGCCTGGAGGCCGGTGGTCACGGGACGGGCCATGTCCCTCACCACGCGCCCGACCACGAAGATGAAGAGGGCTGCGATGGAGCCGCCCATGGCCGCGATGGCAGGCCTGGAGACCTGCAGGAACGGAAGCGGCGAATCGATGAGAAGCAGCGACCCGAGGACCAGGGAGACGATTCCGGCCAGAGTCAGCAGTCCGGCCGTGGCCAGCTTGAGCTCCGCGATGAAGAAGACGAACGAGAAGAAGATCAGCAGCAGCCCGACGTAGTTGATCGGAAGAAACTTGAACCCCATCATGGCCAGGCCCAGGGCCAGCACGCCCACGACGCCCGGGAAGATGGCCCCTGGATGGGTCACCTCGAATCCGATGGCGGCGATGCCGAGCATCAGGAGACCGTAGCTGATGGTGGGGTGGCTGATCGTGTGGAGAACCTCCTCCCGGAAGGTCATGGGCAGCTCCACTATCCTGGCGCCCCTGACCCGGATCTCCCTCTTCCCGTCGGCCATCACGACCTTGCGCCCTTCGATCGCCTCCAGGAGCTTGTCGCGGCTGTCCGCCTTCAGATCCACGCACAGCTGCTTCACGGCTTCATCGGTGCCGATGGTGGCCGACTCCCGGACCGCCTTCTCGGCCCATGCGGCGTTGCGGCCGTGGCGTTCCGCGTTCTGTCTCATGCGCGTCACCGCGTCGTTGACGAGCTTCTGCATGGAGACGTCTTTCTTGTCGTCGTCGGTGGGCATGATGCCGACCGGATGGGCGGCTCCGATGGTGGTGGACGGGGCCATCGCGGCGATGTGGGCGGCCATCAGGATGAATGTGCCCGCCGATGCGGCGTGGCCTCCCTGCGGGCAGACGTAGACCGCCACGGGCACCCTGGAGTTGACGATCCCCTTGATGATCCCCCACATGGACTCCATCAAGCCGCCCGGGGTGTCCATCTCCACGAGCAGCAGGGCGGCGTGCCGATCCTGGGCCTCCTTGAGCGCCCTGGTGAAGTACTCCTCGGTCAGGGGGTTGATGACCCCTTTCACCGTCATCAGGAGGACTTCGGGTTCCCGGGGAGGGGGGGACTGAGCTGGAATCTGGCCAGCGACGAGCAGGACCAGTCCGACGATCGTCAGGGTCTTCGCGAGCCGCACCTTCCACTCCATGTCGGCCAACTCCTCGGTATGCGCGGCGGGCGCGCCACGGTCACGGTTTCTGCGCCAGCAGAAGCACCGTGCTCGAGCCCTTGAGCCGGGAGAGCTTGAGAATCTCGTAGTCCAGCGACACCAGCGGCTCCACCAGGTTGTCCTGGTAGGCGGAGCGCTCCGCCACCATCACGAGGCCGCCGGGCTTGAGAAGCCGGGTGGCGTGGCTCGCGAAGTCCAGGAAGATCGGCGTGCCCCGGCCCGGATCCTGGGACGAGAGCCCGAACACGGTCAGCACCGTGCCGTACCGGTCCTGTCCCGGGACCTGTTCCACGCCGCAGCACTCCAGAGCGACCTCGGGGAAGGCCCGACGGAGCAGCCCCACCCTGCGGGCATCGTGATCGATGGCCAGATCGAGCCCGAGAGCGGCGCTCAGGCAGCCCAGGCCGCACTCCACTTCCAGGGCGGGGCGCTGCACGTGCTGGCCGATCCACTGGCCGATCTCCTCGAGCGCCGCCAGGGGCGAGAGCAGCTTCGGGGCCCTCCCTCCGGGAGAGCCGAAGAGATACGGGGCGAACCAGCGGGCCGACTCGGCCAGGAAGTGGCCCGTCACCACCTCGTCGTAGAAGCTCTCGCCGAACCGATCCACGATCTCGGCCTTGATGGTATCACAGACCCGTTGCTGAGCCTGCTCGACGTTCATTGAAGATTCACTCCAGGGACAGGATTGCCATGAAGGCTTCCTGAGGGATCTCGACATTACCCACCTGCTTCATTCGCTTCTTGCCGGCTTTCTGCTTCTCCAGGAGCTTTCTCTTCCGGGTGATGTCGCCGCCGTAGCACTTGGCGAGGACGTTCTTGCGCTTGGCCTTCACGGTCGCCCGGGAGATGGTCCTTCCGTTGGCCACAGCCTGGACAGCCACCTCGAACAGCTGCGAAGGGATGACCTCCTTGAGCTTCGAGACCAGATCGCGGCCCTTGTAGTAGGCGTTGTCCGCCGGGACGATGAACGACAGCGCATCGACCAGATCGCCGCCCAGGGCGACGTCCAGGCGGACCAGCTTGCCCGCCCGGTACCCGATCAGCTCGTACTCCATGGAGGCGTACCCGCGGCTGCGGGACTTGAGCTTGTCGTGGAAGTCCACGATGATGTCGGAGAACGGGACCTCGTAGGTCGCCACGACCCGGTTGCCTCCGATGTACTTGAGATCCCTGAACTCCCCTCGCTTCTGCTTCACCAGCTCCATCACAGGGCCCACCGACTCGTTGGGCATGTAGACCTTGAGTCGCACGTAGGGCTCGTGGATGTTCTGGTACTGTCCCAGCGGCGGCAGCTTGGAGGGGTTGTCGACCTCCTTGAAGCTCCCGTCGAGCATCTCGATGCTGTACACGACGCTGGGGCACGTGGTCACCAGGTCGACGTCGAACTCCCGCTCCAGGCGCTCCTGGACGATCTCCATGTGCAGCAGGCCCAGAAACCCGCAGCGGAAGCCGAACCCCAGCGCCGCCGACGTATCCGGCTCGAAGTGGAACGCCGCGTCGTTGAGCTGGAGCTTGGCCAGCGCCTCCCGGAGGTTCTCGTAGCCGTCGTTCTCCACGGGGAACATGCCGCAGAAGACGACGGGCCGCGGCTCCTTGTAGCCGGGCAGCGGCTCGCTGGCCGGCTGATCGGAGGCCGTGATGGTCTCGCCGACCCTGAGCTCCCGCACGTCCTTGATCGAGCCGGTCATGAAGCCCACGTGTCCGCACGAGAGCTCTTGCACCGGCAGCGGTTTCGGGTTGAACACGCCCAGGCTCACGACCTCGCAGGAGAGTCCCCTGGACATCCCGCGCACCTTCATCCGGTTGCGGATCTGGCCCGAGACGACCCGGATGTGGCTCACCACCCCCAGGTAGCTGTCGTAGTGGGAGTCGAACACCAGCGCCCTCAGCGGCTCGTCGAACCGGTTCCGGGGGTGGGGGATCTTCTCGATGATCCGCTCCAGGAGCTCCGGGACGCCCGTGCCATCCTTGGCCGAGATGAGCAGACAGTCGTCGGCGGGGAGGCCGATGACCTCCTGGATCTGCTGCCGGCACTCGTCGGGCCTGGCCGACGGGAGGTCGATCTTGTTGATCACCGGGATGATCTCGAGGCCCGACTCGATCGCCAGGTACACGTTGGCGATGGTCTGCGCCTCCACCCCCTGGGCGGCATCAACGATGAGGAGCGCCCCTTCGCACGCCGCCAGCGACCGCGACACCTCGTAGGAGAAGTCCACGTGGCCTGGGGTGTCTATCAGGTTCAGCGTGTACTCGCGGCCGTCCC
>JACQZM010000391.1 GCA_016213885.1 Candidatus Rifleibacteriota bacterium
GCGAGGCGCCGGGTCTTGGGCCGCCCGGGCAGGCAGGGCGATCATCACCGGCAGCAGCTGGCACAGGATCCGGTCGAGAGACGTCTGGAAGAGCCACGCCTGGTCTTTCCAGGTGACGACGTACGGCAGCAAGAGACCGGCGGCGAGGGCGCCGGCGAAGACCGATGCCCGGCGACCCGGCCGCGGTTCGAAGGCAAGCCTCGACACGGCGAGCCACAGCAGCACCGCCGGTCCCGGGATCGCCGCGGCCCTGACCGCCACGGCAGCTGCCAGGCTGCCGGCCCTGTGGGCCCACCGGGCAACCGGGGCTGTCCCGTGGACGAACAGGTCCACGGCCAGACCGTGGCGACGGCAGATCACGAACCAGGGCACGAACGACGCCGCCGCCACCAGGACCGGTGTCAACGCCCTGACCCGAACGGTCCAGGGGCTGTCGATCCGGCCATCCGGTCGATCGGGGCCGGCGACCAGGAGCGCTGCCGCGGTGGCGCCCCAGGTGACCATGCCCTCGTTCTTCAGGAGCAGGGCGCCGGCCAGCGCGAGTCCGATCCCCGCGGAGGCGCCGCTCTCGCCCAGCAGCGAAAGCACCATGAGGTTCGCGGCGGCCAGCGGCACGTCGGCCTGGCCCGTGACGACGCTCTGCCAGAAAGGTCTCTGGGCGACCACCAGCAGGGTCACGACCACGGCCCAGCGGTCGGGCAGTCGCTGTCGGAGGAGGCCCAGGAGGAGGATCGCGGCGCACCAGCACCAGGCTGCGTGCAAGAGCCCCACGTGGCGCTCGTCCACGGCGCCAACGTGCCGGTAGACGAACGCCTCGAGAAGCGGCATGAGCGGCGGGTACTCGGGATGGGAGAACCCGTAGCGGCCCATGTCCCCGACCACCCCGGTCTCCAGCCGGCGCTCCCCATGGATCGCCCGGGCCTTGATCCCCCAGACCGCCCAGCCATCCCAGCCCAGGTCGCCTCCGCAGCGGTCCAGCGTCACCAGCGAGAGGAGAATGACCAGGCCCCAGGCGGCGATCCGTCCTGTCCAGCTCAGGTTCAGCGGTGGGTCCGGGGCCGCCGGACCTCGCTCGCCGGGGCGGATCAGCCAGGCCAGGACCGCGGCCACGTAGACCGGCCACACGCCGAACCAGCCGGTGAGCCAGGTGGCCCAGGCGAGAACCACGCCGGCTGCCGCCGTGCCCAGGCCCCAGGCCCAGGCGGGCCGGCCGATCCGGGTCCGTGCCCAGGCGGGGCCGGTCAGTCCGCCGTGGCGCGACAGCCCCGACCCCAGCGCCCAGATCACCAGCATCGCCCAGAGCGTCGCGATCGATTCCATCAGCAAGGGCCCCGGTTACCGGGCCCGGTCGCTCGACGAGGCCAACCCGGGGCGGATCGAGCGTAGCATCGATTCCGAGACGTGTCACGGACCGCCCGGATCGCCCGGCGGCCCCCCAGCTCGATGGGTGAGCAGGCCGGGGTGCGGAACCAGGCACCCGAGCGCGACTTGAAGTGAACCCCCTCCACTTCCCCGGTGACTCTGCAGCCAGGTCGAGGCCTGATCACAGGCCCGACTCAGCCAGACAGGTGGGGGATCCTGGACCCCGGATCCGGGTGACTCGGGCACCGCCCTGTGGTAGTCTCGGTCGGTCAGACCGATCGACCATCGTGTTGTCCCCCAATAGTATGGAAGAGCCGACAACGTCCCCGGAGTGCTCCCGGCCCTCCGATGTGCCGGGCCAGCCGATCGAGGTGACCAGGAAGAGGCGCTTCAAGAAGCGGTTCCTGATCCCGATCGGTCTCACCCTGCTGATGGTCTTCTTCATGGTCCGGGCGTTCGTGATGGGCACGTTTGCCACGAGAGAGCCGGCGAATCCGTTGACGTCGGCCCAGGGCGCGGTCCGGCAGCTCCTCGAGACCGACGACGGCCGCAAGCTGGTCCGGGTCGCGGCGCTGGTGGACGAGCCGCTGGACAAGGTGTGGCAGCTCGTCACGGACTACGAGCGGTTCGAGCAGATCTTCCCCAACCTCGAGTCGGTCAAGGCGACCCGGCTGCCGGACGGCTCGACCCGGCTCACCGGCGTGGGCCGGGTGCTCTGGCTGAAGAACCCGTTCGAGGCGGTGGTGACGCACCGGAAGGAGCTCGACCGGGCGACCGCTTCGTGGGATCTGCCGGGCGGCGGCCTGAAGGTCAACAGGGGAAGCTGGTCGCTGACGGCGATCGGCCACGACAAGACGCTGGTGGTCTACGCGCTGGAGCTGAAGGTCGACCCGTACCCGGCGTTCGTCGTGCGGTACACCCTGCTCCACTATCTTCCCCAGGTCGTGGAGGCCGTCTCCAGGTGCCTCGCCCGGAGCCCCGGCTCGCCGTGAGCGGACTCCCTGGCCGTCACCTCGTGACCGCCTTCCCGTACACGGTCCTCGCAGCGCCCGGTTCCGTCACCCTGGTGGCCGGCGAGGACCTCCGGTGGACGCTCACCGGAGCCGGGATCGAGCTCTGGCTGCCCGGCCTCATCGCGACCATGGACGGTAGCCGCACGGTGGGCCAGGTCGTGGAGTCCCTGGACGTCCGATACCGGGACGACGCCCTGGAGCTCATCTCGAGCCTCCGGGGAGAGCGCGTCCTGGTGGATGCGCCGGCCCGGTCCATCCACGCTCCGTCGGCGTTCGGGGCGGATCTGCAGGGATCCGGCCCGGTCCGCCGGCTCCTGGAGGAGCCCCTGCAGGGCGATCGCTCAGCGCGCACCCCCGGCAACCTCGTCCTGTGCCAGGACAGCCTCGACTTCGGGGAGGCGCTCCGGGTCAACCGGGCCTGGCGGTCCGGCCAGCGGGAGGACGGGCCGGCGACGCGGCCGCCGGCGGCGCTGATCTGGGCCACCGTGGGCCCCATGAGCCGGGGCTACGTCAGCCCGGCGATCATCGCGGGAGGGGGGCCGTGTCTGGAGTGCCTGGTGACCCACTTCCGACGCCTCTCCCCGGCTCCGGAGATCTACGATGCGCTGATCGAGCACTCGAGCCGCGGAGGCGTCGTGGGTCCGGTCCCGTTCCCGGACTGCGCCGCCCGGGTGCTGGCCCAGATCGTGATCTGGAAGCTCCAGCAGGTCGCCCGGGAGGACCCGCCCGCCGCTCTCTACCGCCTGCACGTCCTGGAGCTCGAGTCCATGGAGCTCTCCACGCATCGCGTGTTCGTCGATCCGGAGTGCGGCGCCTGCCAGGGAGCGGATTGATGGACCGGTGGTTCGAGAGCCGGTACACCGGCCTGTTCCTCGTGTGCACCCGGGTCTTGCCGCGACCCCACGACCCGGACCTGCGGATCTGGGCCGGCGGGATGGCCCCCTGGTGGCGGGCCAATCCGAGCCGTGAGTCCGGCCTGGAGTCCCGGGAGATCTCCGTGGGAGCTGCCGGCTGGACCCGGGCCGACGCCGAGGCCGGCACGGTCGGGGAGGCGATCGAGCGCCTCCAGACGCAGCCGCTGAGCCAGGACGACGTCCGTGTGTCGACCCGCGATCGGTGGCGCTGGCCCGAGCCGGCGGTCGATCCCGATCGCTGGGTGCTGTTCCACCCGGACCAGTACGCCCAGGCCGGCTTCCCGTTCGAGCCGTTCACCGGGTCGACGGAGTGCGGCTGGGTCAGGTTCCGGCGGGCCCTCCACGGCGGCCCGTGCTGGGTCCCGCTGGATCTGGCGTTTCTGAACCCGCTGCCAGACCAGCCCCACCGGATCTGCTGCTCCACCTCCACCGGTCTCTCCGCCGGCCGGCCCGGCGACATCACAAGACCCAACCTCCGATACCGGTTCTACCGGGTGGACTCGCCATTCAGCGACCACGTGACCATGGTCTCCGTCGAGGGGGAAGACCGGGAGGGGTTCTGCTTCAGCGTGGGGTCGGCCTGCCGCTCGACCCGCCGGGAGAGCTGGGAGAAGTCGATCCTCGAGGCGATCCAGGGGCGTCACTTCGTCCGGCACCGGGTTGCGGCCTCCGGGCAGCGTGCCGGGCCGCCTCTCGGCTTCCCGGACCATGCGCTCTACTACACGCTCCACCCGGAGCAGCTGCGAGCCACGGTGCTCATCGGGCCGCGGCCGGCGCCCGACGGAGCCGGTGAGGGAGACGAAGAGCCGCTGGCGGCGCTGGCCAGCCGGCTGGGGCCGGAGCGCCCGATCCTCTTCCGGAGCGTCACGCCGCCGGCCCTGGCCTCGGAGCTCCGGGACTGGTACGTGCTACGAGTGGTGGTTCCCGGCCTGCAGCCGCTCCACGGAAACCATCTGTTGCCCCACCTGGGCGGCCCGCTCTGGGCGCCCCGGGGCGTGGAAGAGTGGGCGTCCATGCCGCCCCATCCGTTCGGGTGATCCCGGATGACCGGATCGAGGAGATCTGTGGGGCGGTTCGGGCTGGACCGGACGAGCTTTCCGGAGTTCCTGGCCGGTGTGGAGAGATACGAGCCCGACCCGGAGGATCAGCAGCCGCGCGCGTACCCGGGCTATCCCAGGGTCGAGCTGCCCGGGGTGAGGGCCCGTTTCTGGCCGCCGCTGGATCGGGTGCTCGCGGCCCGCCGGTGCATCCGCACCCTGACCACGCGCCTGCCCTCGCGATCCAGGCTGGCCCGGCTGCTGAAGATCTCGCACGGCGTGTTCGCGTCGGAGAATCGCGGGCCGTGCCCGTCGGCCGGCGGCCTGCAGGCCGTGGAGCTGTACCTGACGCCGCTTGGCGACTCGTGGCTGCCGGCCGGGTTCCACCACTACGACCGGGCCGGCCACCACCTGTCGCTGGTTGCGGGAGCCGTGGACGCCGCCGCCCTGTCCGCCGCGGTCCCATCGCTGGCCGACATCACCGGCGGTGCCCTGGTGTGGTTCATCGTGGGTGATGGAGAGCGGGTCCAGCGGAAGTACGGCGAGCGGGCGTATCCGTTCCTCTGGATGGAGGCCGGCCACCTGATGCAGAACCTCTGCCTCGTCAGCGCGTCGCTGGGTCTCTGCACCGTGCCGCTGGGGGGATACCTGGAGCCCGACGTCGCCGGTCTGCTGCGCCTCCCGGCCAGCGATGCGGTCCTCTACGCCGGGGTCCTCGGCTAGGCGCCGGTCGCCTCGCCCGAGGGCCAGCAAGGGAACGAACCCGGCAAGGGGGTACACGCCCGAGAGCGGCGGCGAAAGGTCACATCGTCGCTACTGGATGCAGCCGTGGATCGAGCACTTGATGCCGTTCCCCGCGGCCGTCCAGGCGAAGTTCGCCGATGACCCGGGCCCCTGTCCCTCGTCCTGCGGAATCGACATCAGGTAGCCCCCGGACTTCAGCGCCGACCAGAAGTCACCATCGAGCAGCGTCCTCCTGGTGTTCTTGTCGAGGTTGTACATCTCGATGGCGCCGGCCACCGTCTTCTGACTCGCGTAGCAGCCTCGCGTTCCCGGGCGCTCACGCGCCGCTCTGAAATTGGGGATCGCGATCGCTGCCAGCACCCCGATGATCGCGAGCACGATGAGCAGTTCCCAGATCGTGATCCGAGAACGGCGGGGAGGCACCTCCTCGGAGTGCCAGGCAACCGGCACGGGCGAGCGGGTGCCTCGCTGGTGCGCGTCCGGTTCGCCGCCATCGCGCCGCGGGGCCGCCGACCCGGCAGGCCGGGCAGCCGCGCAGCCGAACACGCCGCAGGCGCCGTTGTACTCCCAGCATTCGAGATGGTGCGGCGTCTGGCATCGAGGACAGACTCGTAGTTGTCGGGTCTCCGCCAGCTTCTCCCGGCAGACCGGGCACCGACCCTGGCCCTTCTCGAAAGCGGTGGAGGAGTCGACGAAGCTGACCAGCGGGTCCGGGGTCTTCGGCGAGCGATCATCGTCAGGCATGTTCACTCCGTAGAGGGTCGTTCCACGGGTCATCCCGCGGAGAGAATCCGAGAGCCGGGGTCCAGAGCATCACCGTCCGCTTCCCCCATCGGGGCGCCCGAGCCTGTCCTGCTCGAAGTCCATCATATCCTCGGCGGGGTGTTCGCGCACGATCGCCCGGAGAGCTGGCGATCCGGAGCGTCGACGGAGTCGATCCGGGCTGCTCGCTCCGCCATCGCAAGAGACGAGCCGGCCCGATCACGGGCGGCGGACCTGGCGGGTTACGTAGCACGACGTACAGTGTCGGAGTGGTCCGTCGGCAGTACCGTATGTGCGGCGGGCAAGACGCGACTTGCCCAGGGCCCCACTGGAAGGGCCCGGCACGCAGAACCGGACCGCGTACGTCGGCTTCGGCGCCAGAGCACAGGAAGGGAGTGTTCTCGATGCCAGACCACGTTCAGAAAGGAACCCCGGCAGACCTGGACCAGAGACCCGACGATCCCGGGGAACCCGGCAGGGCCAGCAACAGTGGCTCCGTGGGGCCGGCCGGACCCGAGGCCGGATCCGTGGACGCGCCGGGCCCGGTCGGTGGGGCGATCATGCAGTGCTTCCTTGCCCGGGTTCCCATCCAGCCCGGTATGCGAGTCGAGGAGGCGTTCGCCTCCGTGCGCGGTCGGCTCTCGCTCTGGCCGGGACCGGTCATCTTCGTGGAGTACGATCGCATCACAGGGGCCGAGTCACCGCCCGGCCGTCGTTGCCCCCGGCGGCTGAAGCCGACGGACGTGGTCAAGGCCAACACGGTCGTGGAGGTAATACTCGAAACAATGGGAATCAGATGCGCCCGTGGCACCCGTACGCCACGGCGATGAGCCCGAGCGCGAGTCGGACCGATCCCCTCCACCTCCACCGTGAACCTGGCACCAGACCGAGGGCTGGTCCGCCCGCGGCTGGCGGACTCCAGTGCCGGGTGGTAGGCTGCATCGAGGGGCCGATCGCGTCGACACAGACCGGATCCGCAGCAGCCCCTGAACCCGGGCCGGCGGGCCCAACACCCACACCGGTGCGTCCGGCGAGCGCTCGCCAGGGAGATTCGACGATGGATCAGGGAAGGACGACCGCCTCGAGGACCTGCCAGCCATACCATCGCCTGTGGCCGGGCAGGATTCCATGGATATCCCTTCTGCTGGTCGGGGGGGTCCTGACCTGGCTCGTTCCCGCGGCCGTCACTGCGGCCGGCAGTCGAACGCTGGTCGTCATCCTCGGTACCGGGAGCCCGGTCCCCGACCCGGACCGGTCCGGTCCATCGCTCGCCATCGTGGTCGGCGGGAACTCCTACCTGGTGGACTGCGGCGTGGGGTGCGTGCGACGGGCGGTGGCCGCCTTCCAGAAGAAAGGAATCGAGGCCTTGAGGGACTCCAATCTCAAGGTCTGCTTCATCACTCACCTCCACTCGGACCACACGCTCGGCTACCCCGACCTGATGCTGACACCGTGGGACCGGAGGTCGGGGGCGCTGAGGGTCTACGGACCGCCAGGGACGTCGGCCATGACGGAGAACATCCTGCGCGCCTACGCCGCCGACATCCAGGTCCGTACCAAGGGCCTCCAGGGATCGAGCGTGGACACGGTGACTCCCGAGGTCCACGAGATCGCATCGGGAGTGATCTTCAAGGACGGCTCCGTGACCGTGACGGCTTTCCCGGTCACGCATGGCACGTTTCCCAACTCGTTCGGGTTCAAGTTCGTCAGCCCCGACCGGACCGTCGTGATCTCCGGAGACACTGCCGCCAGCGACGCCATCGTGGAACAGGCCCGGGGGGCGGATGTCCTGATCCACGAGGTCTATTCGATGGAGAAGTACGCCCGGGTCCCCCCGCAGACCCGTCAGTACCTCCGGGCCTTCCACACCTCGACGGAAGAACTGGCCGTCATCGCGAACAAGGCTCGACCGAAGCTCCTCGTTCCGATCCACAAGCTCGGCCACGCCGGTCTTTCCGCGGGGGCGATCAAGCGGGAGCTCCGCAAGGCGGGATACACAGGCAGGGTGGCCGACAGTCACGACCTGGACATCTACTGACCCGGTCGCACGGTCTCCGAGGAGGCGACGATCTCCACGGAGCCGACCTGGGCCGGATCGAACGGATGGTCCGTGGTGAGCTCGGCCATCTCGTTCCCTGCGGCGTCGCGCTTCGGCTTGGGGTGCCTCTCCACCGCTACCATGGGCACCGAGGTGATCGGCTCGGCGCTTCTGGAGCAGACGTTCGCCTGGAACGAGATCGTGTCGATCAGGTCGTCCTCGACCATGAACCACACCAGCAGGTTGCGCGGCGGCTTCACTCCGACCCGGTGAATGACGGTCCGGGAGGCCACCCCCGGCGTCAGCCGCCAGAAGCCCCCAGGGACACCCTCCAGAGCGGATTCGTGAGCCCTCTTCTTGAGCTCTTCCAGCGCCGACTTGAGCGCCTTGTTCCTGAGAGCTTCGGGGATCTTCTGGATCGTCGCCATGGCGGCCGGGGTGTTCTGGAGCGCCCGCAGGTAGAACGTCCGGATCCAGTTGGCGAACGGGCTGTCGCCGGCCGACGGGATCTTGGCAAGCCGGTCTTCCACCGGCTTCAGCGCCCGGTCTTTCTCTCCCCACGACAGGGTGAACCGGTTCATCTGATCGAGAGCGATCTCGGCCACCACCAGCTCCCGCACCAGGAGGTACACCGGGTCGTCCTTGAGCGCGCCGGCGGCGTTGAGGTGCGTCAGGGCCTTGTACTGGTCCCTGGTCACGGACTCCGGGTAGAACGACGGCAGCTCCGTGAGCCCCCGGTTGCCGGTCCACAGGCCGGCCAGGTGGCATCCGGCCCGGTAGTTGAACCGGTCGTCCTTGGGATGGGTCCGGGCCAGGGAGAGGAAGAGCTGGGCGTCGGCGGGTCTTGCCCCGCGCTTCTCGATCGCCTCGACCATGGACTTCAGCAACGTCTCGTCATCGGGCTTGGCCATCAGCGACCGGTAGGCGGCCTGGACCGCGGCGCCGAACAGCGCAACCTGCGCCGGTCCGGTGAGCTCGCCGGCCAGCGTCGCGGCCTGTCCGGCGAGACGCCCGTTGCCCTCCGGTTCGAACTGCAGGAGCTCCGGGAGCTTCTGGGCCAGACCTCTCAGCGCCTCCGGCGTCCCCTTGCGGGCCACGGCGTCGAGCAGCGCCAGATAGCCGTCGATGCCGGTCTTCTTCGATTCGAGCGCCGTCACCGCTCTGGCCACGGAGTCGTCGGAGGCCCCTTCCTGGAGGCTTGCGGCCATGGTGTTGACCGTGGAGAAGGCGTAGTCCCAGTCGACCTTGAGCTGCTCCGGGGCGATCTGTCGGGGGCGAACCGCCTCGGCAGGCGCGGTCCGGAGCCGTTCCACCTCGGCGAGCAGCCCCGGCAGCTGGGACTGGCCGTGGGCAACCACGGTCAGGGTCAGGAGCGTCAGCATCGCGATCCAAGGGCGGACCGTTCGTGGTCGAGCCAGGCCGCAGGGCAGACGTGATTCCACCAGAAACCCCCGGGAGAGCCGATCAAGACAGAGTTGGTCGAAGCCGGTCCCAACATACACTGCCTCGGGGCCGACCGTCCACTGGCCGGTCGCCCAAGCAGCGCTGA
>JACQZM010000392.1 GCA_016213885.1 Candidatus Rifleibacteriota bacterium
GCCAGGCCGAGGCCTGATCACAGGCCCGACTCCGCGAAACAGGCGGGGGATCCTGGTCGTCCACGGCCCGTTGACAACGCGATCGCTTCAGGGTATCAACGCAGTGGCCCGGGCGATGAGAGCGAAGGAACGGGGTCGTGAACCGGAAGATCCTCTTCTACTTCTTGATGGCCACGGCGTTCGGCCTCGTCCTCACCGCGGCGTTCGAGATCCGCGCCCTGGACCGGGCCGTCGCCGCCCGGGAGGCTCACCACGCGCTGCTGGCCACCAACGCAGCGAGGTTCGTGGAGTCGATGCTCCACGGACAGTGGAAGCACTTCGAGCGCGACCTGCGCGGCGCCAGGCTCGCCGGAGAGGCGCCCGCGCGCCACGAGCCGATGCTGGAGGGGGCCATCATCGCGATCGTGGGGCCGGACGGCAAGGCGCTGGAGTGTCTGGCCGGATCGCGCGAGGACCTGCCCGCGGCGCGCCTGGAGCCCGTTGTCGGGGAGGCCATCCGGCGGCCGGGTGTGCTGACAGGGACGGACCTCTTCCGCGGAGCGGATGGCCGGCCGCGGGTCCTCCTTGCGAAGGCCCCAGCGGGTGGCGGGCGAGCAGGTGCCGTCATCTGCGCTCCGCCGCTCGATGGCCCCTGGTTCGAGCCGATCTTCGGACACCTGGCGGCCGCCCGGCACTGCAGGCTGCAGGTCCTCGATTCCAGTGGATCGGCTCTCTTCTCCAGCCGCCAGAACGAGGCCTACACCTCGGTGGTCCGCGCCGACAGGTTCGTGCCCCGGACGCACGTGTCGGGTCCCGCCGTGCTGCAGGGTCATGGCTGCCACGTCCAGCCGGCCGGCAACTCCGTACGCGAGCAGGAGGTTCTCGCCATCGCGCCGATCGGCGTGACGGGCTGGTACGCCGCCGTCCGGGAGGCCCGGGCCGAGATGTACGGTCCGGTCCGGGAGATCGCCTTGACTTCCGGTGCGGTCATCCTCACCATCATCGCGGCATTCGCGGGGTTCTTCGTCCTGCTGTGGCGCCAGGTGCTGCGAGGCCAGAGGTGGGTGGTGCTCTCCGGGCACCGACAGCGTCGGAGATCCCTCGGGCGGGATCTTCCCTCGAGCCCGGGAGCACCTGCGACCTCACCAGGGGGATCGTCGCTGTGCTCGACGGCCTGGCGAGCGCCCCGCTGCTCCACTGCGCCTTCGTCGTGATGGACGGTCAGGGCATCGAGCCGGCGGTGATCCACGGGTCGGGCACCGGCCGCGGGGGCACCGGCACGGTCCGATCGCTCCTGGCTGCCGGGACCGACAGGGAGCTCGTGCCCAGGGCCGAGCTCGACGGGCTCTTCGCGATTCCCGGGGCGCACCCGGACGTCGAGTCGTTTCTCGTCACCCGGACCGTGGTGCTCGACTCCACGTCGGTCCAGCTGTGGGTCGGTCTCACTCAGGATGGCGTCCGGCTTCTCGCCCACATCAGGCCGGTGATCGAGCTGATCACGAGCTGCATCCACCACATGGTCTTCGGCAGACTGCTCTATGAGCAGCTCCTTGGAGCCCACCGCCAGAGGGGCCTGGCCCTGCGACGTCTCCTCGACGCCGTGGAGGAGGAGCGGGCCCGGATCGCACGCGACGTGCACGACGAGATGAGCCAGGTGCTCAACGCCCTGCTCATCCACCTGGAGACCTTCCCCGGCCCGGGCGACCCGGAGGCCCAGTCCGAGCGCCTGGGTCGCGCCAAGGGGCTCGTGGAACGGATCCTGGACGACACGTACCGGCTCATCAGGCGGCTGAGGCCGAGCGAGCTGGACGACCTGGGGCTCGTGGAGGCGGTTCGCTCGACGGGCGCCCAGATCCTGGGGACGGGAGGACCCCGGTTCTCGATGGAGGTCCGCGGGGACGCGGCGCGGGAGCTCCCCAAGGAGGTCGAGCTCGAGGTGTACCGCATCTTCCAGGAAGCGCTGACGAACGTGCGCGTACACGCTCGCGCGAGCTGCGCCAGGGCGGTGGTGGAGATCGGCCCCCGGCGTCTCGCAGGGTCGGTCGAGGACGACGGGGTCGGGCTCGACTCGCCGGGCCAGCGGTCCGGACCCGGGCGGGTCGGGTTCGGGCTGCTCGGCATGAGGGAGCGCGCCGGCAAGCTGGGCGGCCGGCTCGAGGTCACGCGGTCCGCCGCAGGGGGGGTCCGGGTCGAGTTCGAGGTCGCTCTTCCCGGGCCGGAAGGAGCTGCTGCTTGAGCCTGGACGTGGTCCTGGTGGACGATCACTCGCTCTTTCGCGAGGCGCTGCGAATGCTGGTCGAGTCTTCCCTTCCGGGCGCGAAGGTGGTCGGCGAGGCCTCCACGGGCCTCGAGGCGCTGGAGCTCTGTCGCCGGCTCAAACCGGAGATCATGGTGCTCGACATCGCCATGCCGGACCTCGGCGGGTTCGAGGTGCTGGCCTCGCTCCCGGCCACGAGCCCCGCGACCAGGGTCATCGTGGTGTCCCAGCACGCCGATCGGGCGTACGTGATCCGCGCGTTCCGGCTGGGAGCCAAGGCCTATCTGCCCAAGATGGCACTGGCCAAGGACCTGGTCAAGGCGATCCAGGCCGTGCGGGGCGGCCGCACCTACGTCGACCCCTCCGTGGCCGGCGTGCTGGTCGAGGCGCTGGTCCACCCGGCGCCCCGCCAGGAGCTCGACCCGCTCGAAGGGCTGACCGAACGGGAGCGGGAGATCCTGAAGCTCACGGCCGAGGGGAGGCTGGCCAAGGAGATCGCTCAGATGCTGAGGCTGTCCCTGCACACGGTCAACCGTCACCGGGCGAACCTCATGAAGAAGCTCGATCTTCACGGAAAAGCCGATCTGGTGCGGCTGGCGGTCCGTCTGAAGAGCGTGGACCCATGAAATTGCGACCGCATCCAGGGCCGGCCCGGCTGACGATCCCTCCGGGATCGCCGGCTGCGCCGGTGCTCAGCCGGGGGGCGTTGAAGCCAGGAGGGCCGTTGCTGCGCACCGGCCCCCCTGGCCCCCCCCCGGGCCGTCCCTCGCGGGCCGGCCCATCAGGAACGGCCGGGGGGGTCCAGCACCGCCGAAGGCCCCGGGGTGACAGGACCCGCCTCCTCCGACGCCGATCCGGTCGTACTGGTGCTAGAGTCTCCGCCTGTAGGTGAGCCAGGCAAGGTCGAACCGGCCGGTCTGCGACGAGTCGATGGCGTCGGCCCAGCGGCCGTGCGTGTACTCGATGCCGATCTGGTGGTCGGTTTTCTTCTCAGCCTTCTTGCACAGGTCGAAGTCCGCCTTCAGAGTCAAGCGGTCGATCCCGACGTCTATGGCGTTCGGCTCCGCGAACGACTGTCCCAGGATGAACAGGTCGATGGGGGTCGCGATCGACGCTCCGGGCAGACCGCCCGTGGCCATCGGGACGTTGTAGGCCGCCGACGACTGGAAGCCCCAGGAGTTGGTGCGGCAGTACGTCACCTCGGTCTGGCACCTGTCGCCGATCCTGGGCGGGGTCAGAGTCAGGCTATACACGTCTGCGGTGTTCTTGACGTACTCGCCGTTGGTGGCGAATGGCCGGACGCCGATGCGCCGCGTGGGAGGGCTCCCCTGGCTGACCCGCTGCTGCCAGTTGAGCAAGTACGTGGTGTCGAAGTTCTCCCGGGTGTAGTGCGCGCCGACCCCCCACTTGCCGGCCAGCCCGAACGCCCCGACCGTGAAGTTCTTGAAGTACTCGAAGTACGGCTCGTTCGAGGAGTCGTTGCGCCGGTTGGCCACGTCCACGTAGCCGGTGAGCGTCGGCCTGAAGTCGTAGCTCACGTTGCCGGTCCACTCCCGCTCATCCAGTGCGGATCCGCGCGTGAAGTCGTCCCGGTTCGCGTCGTACTTCTGGACCTTGACCCGGTACGACAGCTTCCGGTCGGGTGCGCCGTTGACGCTGACCCAGCCTCCGGTGCGGGCGTTGGCCTCGTGCACGAACAGCAGCCGCTCGTCGATGCCGTTGCCCCGCCGGTTCGTGTACTTGATGAGGCTGTTCCGGGTCCGGTAGTCGTTCGGCCGGGTCCACGCCTCGGAGCGGAAGCCGGCGGTCACGTGGTGATTCTTGAGCCCGTCGAACTGCACCGAGAGTTCGAATTCGTCGCTCTTCTCGTCGTAGATCCCCTGGCGCGGGTCCTGGAACACGTAGGGTCCACCCCCCACGCCGAGCCCGGGCAGGCTGTCCGTGGGCTGATACGCCTCGTTTCGGCGGGTTCTGCGGCTGTAGTCGCGGAGCTTCGAGTTGATCGCCCAGTCGCGCCCGATCTCCCAGTCGAAGGCAGCCGTGAAGGTATCCGTGTCGAGATCGTAGCCGTTCCAGTCGCTATGGCGGTCCCGCGCCACGTGGTTCACGGTGAAGCGCGCCTTGTCCTTGATCGGGACCGTGAACCCGCCGCGGAAACCGTGGGCGGTCTTTTCCGGGAAGTTGATCAGGCTCGGGCGCCGGTCGTTGGATCCGCCGGCCTTCATGGTGAACGGGATCTCGGGGGTGTCGTCGTCCTGCTTCATGTGGAAGTAGGTGGCGTGGACGCTCCCGTTCTTCACGCGGGCGTCGCCGCCCACCTCGATCTCCCTGGTCAACCTGTTCGTGGGGTGGAGGAAGCCCGTCTGGGGGTGCTCGATCTGCGAGAACCCGGTGGATCCGAAGTACTCGGGGGCGGCACGCCACTGCTCCGGGCGGCCGTAGTCGTGCTCCAACCACAGACCCAGCCGCAACCGCTTGTCCATCGGCTGGCCGACGAGGAGCTCGAGGTCGTGCGCCTGGCGGTTCAGGTAGAACTCGTACCCGAGGTTCAGGTCGCGGCGGTTCATGTTCGGCTCCCAGCTCCCCTCTCCGGCCGTGCTGAACGTCGCTCCAGTGGCAGGCTGGATCACGCGCCTGACACCGTTGATGATCATGTTCTGCCGCTCGCTCGACAGGTTGTGGGTCATGCAGCTCAGGTCGTAGCGGAAGTGGACTTCCTGGGTCCTGAGGTCGAGGCCGGCATCCTGCCAGTTCCAGGTGAACGGGTTGGACAGGCGGAACTGGAACACGCCTTCCTTGCCGAAGTGCCGCACCGCGAGGTGGCGGAGATCTCCGTTCCGGTACGCCCGGCGGTCGTACTCCCGGACGTTGAGCTGGTTGCCGGAGGTCCCGATCCCCCCGGCCTCCACGGCCACGTCCACCTCCGTGCGCTCGGAGCCGGGGCCGCTCTTCTTGGAGAATTCGACCTTGGCCGGGGCGGTTGCCGCCGCCACGGTCGTGACGGGCTGGGCGCCCAGAGAGGTGGGCGGCAACGCGGCCGGGGCGATCGCCCGGGGCGCCCGATCGCCCGGAGCCTCGCTGCGCCACCAGTCGGTGCTTCGGACCGGCTCGCTCCGAGCGATCACCGAGGAGCTCGTCCTGATCGATGGGCTCTCGTCAGCCGGGGCGGGGCAGACCGTGGCCACGAACGCTACGAGAAGAAACGCGAAGGTGCAGACGCTGCTATTGGTCTTTCGCATGTGGATCCTCACGTGCCTTTCTCGACTAGTTGGTGAAACCGTGGTCCTGGTCGGAGCCATGGATCCTCGGGTGACAGTGTGTACACGACTGGTACGCCAGCATCCTCTGCAGGCTCTTGGGCGTGTCGGTCCGCGCGGCAAACCCGGCGTGGTTCGGGTTGTGGCATCTCACGCACAGCGTCACCTGCTGCTGCGTGAGCAGCGGGTTGACCACCGAGCCGTGGGGCCGGTGGCACGAGAGGCAGTTCTTGGCGACCGGGGCGTGCTCGAACGTCCACGGGCCAGCGATGTTCTCGTGGCACTTCAGGCAGGTCTCGTTGACGCTCTCGCGAGCCAGCATGCCCCTGGTGCCCGAGGGCGAGCCGTGCGGATTGTGGCACCCGGTGCACTTCATCTTGCCCTCGCGGACCGGGTGATGGCTCGGCATGTTCATCTGGGCGCGGGCGCCGGGGTGACACCTGTAGCAGGTGGTCGGCTCGCCCTCCTTCAGCAGCCGGTCCGCCCCGGGCTTGTGGACGGAGTGGCAGGCCGTGCAGTCGAGCCGGTTGCCGCGACCGTGCCCGTTCGACCTGAAGGCCGAGAGCGTCTCGTGCCGGTGGCAGGCGAGGCAGGCCTTGTTCACCTGGGCCCGGTCGTTGTTCTTGAACGCAAGCTGCGGGCGGATCTTGACAGGATCCGCGGCGTGAGCCGACGACGGCCGGTGGCACGCCTCGCATCCCTTCTGCTCCGGATCGAGAGAGTCCTTGGTGAAAAGCACCCGGTGCGAGGACTCGCGCATGGCCTTGAACTGTGCCGCGTGACAGGCCTTGCAGAGGTCGGCGCCAGCGACCGTGGACTCCGCCGGACCAGCGTCCTTCACACCGGTCATCGCATTCCCCACGACCGCGACCGGCGGCGCCGGCTCGCGCGCGTCGGCCGGGACGATCGCGACGATCGCCGCCACCAGCGCCGCGACGGTTGCGGCCAGGGCCGGCGTCCTTCCCGGTCGATCGAGCAGTCCTGCCCGAGTCCTCTGTGTCATCGAGTTCTCCTCCTCCTCGTCGGCTGGACCCAGGATCCTATCGGGGTAGGTTCCGAGCTGACCTGACTCCACATTCCTGGGCTTTCCGGTGCCGCCAGGCTGACGGCTGGACCCGCCCACATCTCGGGGCTCGTCAGCCGGGTCCGCCAACCGCGAGCGCCGCAGAAGTTAAGACATGAAGTGCGGTATTGGTAGACCGCTCGCGCATCAGCCATGCTGTCGATTTGTGGTCAGGCATGATGGCCTGTGCGCGTCGTGTCGCGATGGCGCGCACACACCAATCACGGTCGGCGAGGGAGTGCTGCGCCAGACCCGGACAGCGTGGCCCAGCCAGCATCCAGCGCCGGGGAGTCGATGGGGATCCACCGGGGATCGGCACGGGGGCGCGCGACGGCCATGCCGGTCACAGGAGGGTTCCTCACGCGAGTGCTGTCCTGAAGGACGCCTCGATGCGGCGAGTATCCTGGCATGGCGTGACCGCGCTGAAGCCACGAAGTGGGATTCTCCAGGATCCTCGAGTTCACAGAAGCGGCCCGGCTCCGGACAGGCTATGCTTCTTCTGGAACCGCCGGCTCCCGGCCCAATACCGATGGTGACGCCCCCGTGGCGAGGAGTGGCCCCGATCATGACCCGGAGCGTCGACGTCGCCGTGAGAATGCTGCTGGTCGTCGGATCCCTGTCCCTGCTCGGCCTCCTGGTGGGCTGCGACAAGTCGCTGGGCGGGCAGAACATGGTCTCGCCCCGCACGGACGTGCAGATCACCGGAATCGTGGTGCCCGGCGGATCGGTCCTTTCTCCGATCCTCGTCTCCACCGGCGGGCAAGGAGGGACCACCAAGGCCACCTCGCTGGAGTTCCCCAGCATGAAGGTGGCAGTCTCTCTCTACAACGGGGTCACCGTGTACTTTTCGCGGTTCTCCGTGAAGTACTACCAGTCGAACGGGGTGACCCCTCTGGGGGTGGACGGCCTGGGGGGAGTCCTGACCGGGTCCCTGCAGGGCGGCGAGCCCGGCACCGGCGTCTCGTCGACCCAGCTGACCCTGCCAGCCGTGTCCACGGCCCTCAGGAGCTTCCTCGCCGGACCTGACGGGAAGCTCGGGACCGCCGACGACAACCCGGCGATGGTGTCGGCCAAGATCACGCTCGCCGGCACCGACATCAACCAGAACGACTTCGTGATCGCCGCCTACTTCGGCATCACCGCCAGGCCCCAGATCTCCCCCGAAGGCGTGAAGACCAGCAGCTGAGGGCTGGCCGCATCCCGTTCCCGTTTCGCAAGGCCCGACGCAGGGCCGGCCTGCCTCCCGATCGGGGATCCTCTGTCCCTACTTGCCGGAACCGCCCGTGGGTCTCGCCGTGCTCTTGTAGAGAACGATGTAGGCCTCGCTGAAGTATTGCCGGGCGACTCTCTTGAGATCTGGCATCTTCTCGTAGAGCTCCCTGAGCCGGTCGAAGAACCCGGGGTCGTTCGTGAGGCTCATCATGAACGCCAGCGTCCTGGAGTGGTTCACCTTGTCCTGGAACCGCCTCAAGAAGGCGGTCAGAACGAGTCGGCGAGCAGACTCGGCCCTGTCGGACGGGACCTCGATGTCGGGAATCGTGGCGACGAACTCCTCGAGCCAGGCCGCTACCTTCTCGCCGACCCCGGACTTCACCCGGAATCCCCAGGCGAGCACCCCTCCGAAGTGAAGGGTGTTCATACCAGCGATCCGCTTCTCGAAGTTGGGGTCGAACTCCCGGACCTTCACCGAGCACATCGACTGATCGGCCAGGATCAAGAGGTTCATCCACACGGTCATCGGCGCGATGTCGAGAACCGAGCTCGCGGGGAGCTTGAACCCGACCCAGACCGTGTCGTAGGGCCTGGGGGTCTCGATCGTCTCCAGTCGGACCCGGGAGGGCGGGATCGTCTCGTCTTTCGGCTTCTTCACGGCCTGAGGCGGCGCCGCCTCGGGCCGGGGAACATCGGCGAAGACCTGCTCGACCCGGTCGAACACTCTCTGAGCAGAGAGGTTCCCCGAGACCGCGACGACGATCGGTCTCGAAGCGAGGACCTTGGCGTGGTAGGCCTTCACGTCGCCCGAGGTGCACGCCTGAAGGCTCTTCGCCACCTCCGCCGGAGCGCCGCTCGTCTCCTTCGGGTAGAACACCTGCCACAGCCGCCAGGAACCCTGCTGCTCCGGGTCATCGGACCGCTCTTTCAACTCGTCGACCACCTTCCGACGGACCCGCTCGAAGGGCTCCTCGTCGAACCGCGGCTTGACGGCGATGTCGTGAAGCGTCTGCAGCAGCTCGTCGAAGGTGTACACGGTCGCATTCAACGAGGGGATGATCCCGGCGATGCCTCCGCCCCCGCACCGGAGAACGGCGCCACATCTCTCGAGGCGGCTCTGCGTGACCTCGGGCGGCTCGACGGAGGTCCGGGCCTCCGACAGCAGCTCCTCCAGGAGGCCCGCCAGACCAGGCTTTGTCTCGTTCGTCGCAGACCCGTGCATGTAGAGAGCGACTCCGACGACCTCGGTGGAAGTGTCCTTCTTGAACACGACGGTCACGCCGCTGGGGAGCGTCCGGCTCTGGGTGCCGATGACACCAGCTGCCTCCGCCGACTTCGGCCGGATCTGGACGAAGATGGCCCGGCGCGGCGAGAGAGTCTCCCTGGCCACTCTCTGGAGGTCCTCCGGCGTCACGCGGTCCATCCGGTCGTTGAAATCGAGCTCCAAATCCATGCTGTCCACCAGCTCGGCCGAGGCCAGCGAGAACGCCCTCTGGGTCTCGTGTTGCCGATCGAGCGCTCTCAGACTCTTGCACATCTGCCGAGCGTTCTCCAGGGCCTGAGCGTCGATGCCCTGTCGTGCGATCCGGGCGCACTCCTCGATGACCGCCCGGGCCGCCGTCCGGGCATCGTCGGTGGTGGAGACGATCTGGAACGTGAGCAGGTTGGTCGAAGCCAGCTGGCTGAGGTCTCCCGAGATCGACTTGGCCAGACCCTCCCGGGCCACGAGGCGGCGATGCAACGAAGAGGCCTGTCCCCGGGCGAGAACGGGGCCACGGCGTTCTGCACGGCCGAGGAGTAGGCCGTGTCATCGGTCTTCGACGGGGCGGTCGGCTGCCCGGCGCTATCTTCTCTGAAGAAGGGAGAGGCGCTCCCGTCGAACGACTTCTGCACCATCGCCAGGATCTCGTCGGTGCGCACGTCCCCCTGAACCACGAGGATCGCCCTCGAAGGGGCCAAGGAAGCAGCCAGGAACCTCTCGGCTGTCTGGGGCGTGGCCCGACGGATGACATCGGCATCGCCCATCGTGGGATTGCCGAGCGGGTGCTCGCCGAACGCCGCTCGCTTCAGCATGTCGTGCACGATGCCTTCCTCACGGGGATACGCCATCCGGGACGCAAGCTGCCTGAGAATCTTCTCGCGGGCTCTGTTCAGGTGGGCCGGCACGACCTTCCGGAGGGCAAGACACCTCGCCGCGAGTGCGATCCCGTCCCGCGCCATGTCGGAGGTGGCACCCACCACGGCACAGACGGCCGCCTCGTCGTTCAGAGTGCCCACGCCGCTTCCCACCTCCACGAGCTTCCGGACCACCCCGGCACTCGCCGGGTCCTCGATCATGCTGTCCCAGAGCTTGGCGAGAAGGTGGGAGTAACCATTGGTCTCACGGGTCTCGTACATCGACCCTGCATGGACCGCGAGGGCGATACCGACCAGCGGCATCGAATGGTCCTCTTTCACGATCAGGCGCAGACCGTTCTTGAGGACGAACTTCTCGGGCACCGAGTAATCGAGTGCACGCACCGGTGCGGTTGCCACGGCCAGGGCAATGACCACGAACAGAAGCTCGCACCGCTGTCTCATCGGTCGTCAACCTTCCTTGATCTTCCCTCTGGGTCGATGCTCTCCTACGGGTTCTTCTGGACGACGATTCGTTCCCCGGGCAGCTCTTTGACCTCGTACCAGACGCGGTCGACGGTCACGATCTTCCAGAACGCCTCACCGTAGATCTTGGGGCTGTACCCTTCTCTGATCGCCAGCTTCTCCCTCGCCTCTTGAAGCAGCGGCCTCATCCGACGCTCGGGGTCGTTCTCGAGCCGCGAGCCGACGTCAGGCTCGAGCTGCTTGATGTGGTCGAACTTCCGCCCCGATCCGTACGTCAGGGTGATCTGGACGCGGTAGCCACTCGCAGCCTCGAGCGGACCGAGGCTGGTCTCGAAGATGAAGAGCGTCACGAGAGCCGCAAGCTGTCTTCGGCTGGCCATCTCGGACGATCGTAGCACACCCGAGGGAGTCGCTCAACGCCGCTCGACCGGGGCTGGCGGCGGTCGCAGATCGTGAGCGCCTTCGCCTCTCCGAACCGATCCTGGGTCGCCGGGTGCGGATTCCGCGGCGCCCCTGCTCGGCGAGGGTATCACTTGCCGTTGGAGACGGCGATCCTGACCGCGGCACCTTCCTGGGCAAGGACCCTCACTGTGACGCGGCGCGCCTGGTCCGTGTAGGTGGCAGGCCCATTCGCGGTGAACGGGGCGCTCCGGAGCTCGGCCACCGAGGGGCTCGAGTCCACGAGAGTGATCGGGCTCTTCCCGTGACGACACTCCGCGACTCGATCGTCGCACAGATAGATGAGCAGGCCGTGCGATGGCAGGTTCAGATCGGGTCCGATCGGTTGTCTGTTCTCGATCAGGTAGTACGTCCCGTCGCCGACAGGTACCCTCGCCACCTGCGCTCCCTCCGAGTGCTGACTCAGGGGCCAGAGCCGTAGCGTCACGCTCTGCCCTCTGGGAACCTGCACGACGTTCCTCGGATCCAGCCACCCCAGCCTGTGCTTGGTCCAGGCACAGACTCCAGGGGGCGGTGCCCGCAACGCGAAGAAGTGGCAGGACATCGGGTCGAAGAAACCCACGTTGACCAGATAGAACCGGGCGTAGCCCCTGAACGGGCCCGACTGCGCCTGGAGGTCGTGGTCGTACAGGCACGGGACGACCCGGCGCCCCTGTCTTACTCCTCCCATGATGTGAGCCAGGTCGTGGAAGACCACACCGACGTGGGCCTCTTCACAGAAGATGGCGACGCCACCGGGCACCGACTGCCCCTTGCCGTGCGTCCGGAAAGCGGTCCCACTCCGCCAGCCGAGCATCCCGGGATAGCCGCAGAGGCCCATCATCCCGAAATCCCTCCTTCTCGCTCCGAGGGATATGACCACGGCGGAGTATCGGGAGAAGTCCTCGTCCCTGTCGACCAGATCGATGGAATCCTGGATCAGCGCGGCGATTCGATCCCTCTCGACCCCCAGGTTGTGCTGAGATATCCGGTAGTGGCCCACGTCCCGGGGGAGCGTGTACCAGTCCGTGGCTTTCCCGACCACCCGGGCCTTCCCCTGCGAGATGGCTCTGACGTAGCGATCCAGCCTGTCGAAGTACTTGGTGCGAGCGGCGTCGACCGAGAACGACGGGGTCACGTCCGGGAACCTGGCCATGATGACGAGGATTCTCTGCTCTCCGATTCCGCTTGCCCACGCCCGGGACACGAGAAGCAAGGACAGGATGACGAAGAGACGCGAGCAGGACCGGGCGCCGCGGCCGCCGAACTGGACCGACATCGTGAAGACCTCCTCCAAGCCCGGCCCAGGATCCCTGGGGAACTGGGGCCGGGCTGTTCCGAGGCGAAGGCGATCTCGCAGACGACGGCCTTCACCAGCGTGGGAGTTCCCACGGGCCGAGTATAGTCGTCGGGGCTGGCGGACGTCCACGCGGCCCTCCAGCGCTCATCGGGGTGGCCGGCGTGGCCGTTCTCGTGTAGTCTCCATGGGATCTGCCGCGCCGACCGCCTGGAAGCCATGCCGGGACCGGGCGGCGCGCCGGAGGAGGGAACGACGATGAACGGGACCCGGATAGCGATGATCGGCCTTCTCGCTCTTCTCGTCGCGCAGGGCTGCCTGGCCGCCCCCGCGCGCCGGGACGTCCGGGAGGGTTTCGTGCACGTGCCCGGAGGGCGGGTGTGGTACCGGATCGTGGGGGCGGGCCAGAAGGCTGTCCCCCTGCTCGTGTTGCACGGAGGGCCCGGCGTTCCCCACGACTACCTGGAGCCGCTGGAAGCTCTTGCCGACGCTCGCCCCGTGGTCTTTTACGACCAGCTCGGGTGCGGGAACTCGGACAAGCCCGCCGACCGGTCGCTGTGGACGATCGAGCGTTTCGTCGAGGAGCTCGTCCAGGTCAGGAAGGCGCTCGGTCTCTCCCGCGTCCACATCCTCGGTCAGTCCTGGGGCTCGATGCTGGCGATCGACTACATGCTGACGAGGAAGCCGGAAGGCGTCGTCAGCCTCGTCCTCTCCGGTCCATGCCTGAGCACGAGCCGATGGGTCGCCGACACCCGGGCCCTCGTCGCGAGGCTTCCGGCCAGGATCCGCATGGTCATCGAGGCGGCAGAGGCCTCCGGGAGGTTCGACTCCAAGGAGTACCGACAGGCGGTCGACGAGTTCTTCAGACGTCACGTCTGCAGGCTCGATCCTTGGCCCGACTGCATGAATCGGTCGGCCCGGAGGGTGGGCGGTCCCGTGTACGAGCACATGTGGGGCCCCAGCGAGTTCACCGTCACCGGTACGCTCCGGGGTTACGAGCGGGTCGAGCGCCTCGAAGAGATCACGACGCCCGCTCTCTTCACCTGCGGCCGCCACGACGAGGCGACCCCGGAAGCGTCGGCCCTCTACCGGGACAGACTGCCGGGGGCCCAGCTCGTCGTGTTCGACGGGGCTTCCCACGAGCACCACCTGGAGCGAACGGCCCTCTACCTCCACGTCGTGGGGGGCTTCCTGCGCCGCACCGAGGCGCGAACCCGCTGACTCATGCGCAGGTGCTCACGTGGGCGGATGCCTACCACCGGACCGGTGGGGGTGATTCCCGCAGTCGAGTGCAGTTCACCTGGTCGAAGAGCTTCAAGTCCTGACGAGGACAACCGTCAGCCGATCGCCCGGAAAGAGGATCTGATCAGCGGTCGGTCGAAGGCTGCTCCGCAGCCTCGGCCTACTGGACAGCCTCTGCCGTGTCTTGTGCGTTTCTCCTGCCGAGCGCCTGGCCAGCAGCCTTGTCTCTGATGAAGCGCAGTCGCTCCTGTGGCGTCATGCCCTCCATGTCTTGGCTGAGCTTGTCGCGGAGCTCACGCATGAGCTCGACTGCGTCAAATGTCTTCGCTGTCATCTGTCCAGACCTCCAGAGGTGATCGGATCTCCAACATGGGATACCCCGATCGGAGATTGACGGCATTGAATCCATGGATCCGATCCAGGTTGACGATATGCCTGAAGTTCCAGCTCACCAGCACATCGACTCTCGCGATGGTCGCCACCGCGATGTGCTGAGCATCCGCGAGCATCCGCCGCGACACTACCTTGTGAGTGACATGCTCCTCGGCCAGGGCTTCGGATTCCTCGTCGTGGTACACGAGGTCCAGGCAGCGCTCCGGTAGATTCTCTATCACTCCGCGAACTTCCGGAGGGGCCCCGGCGAGCTCAGCCAGCGTGAGGTCGATATCACAAGCCGTGCATGTCCTGAGCGAGTTCTTTCGAGGAGCCGGATCGAGGCAATCCGACTCCGATGACCGAGGTGTCCACGTAGACACGAAGCAGCCTTCCTCGAGCAGCCATGCCCAGATGCTACTTCCACAGTGCTTCGCGCAGGAGGTGCTGCCCCGCCCCGTGCCATGCCCGGACCAGCGACCTGGGGACCCGGCCGGACCTTCACCGAGAGGTTGCGGGCCTGGAACCCGTTCTTCAGCAGGATGCGCGTCGCGTTGCAGGCACGCACCGCCGATCGGCTAATGACGAGGATTTCCCGGTCGCGCGGCAGCTCGCCCAGGCGCGCCCGGAGCTGCGGCAACGGGATGTTCAGCGCGCCCGGAACCGGTTCCCACGCCGGTGAGTTCATCCCGCGCGCTCACAACCCCGGTATCGAGCCCACGACCTTTCTGATCAAGCCCTCTCCATTGGTCCTGACCTGGTTCTTCACCCGATCGATGCCCCCCGCCACCCGATCTCCCAGGCTCTTGCTCTGGCGGATGTCGACCACGCCATCCACCCCTCGCTCCTTGAGCGAGCGAGTCACGGCCGCGGCGTCCTCGACCGTGGGACCTTCGAAGGGGCTGTTCCACACCGACACCGGGCCACCGGTCTTCAGGGCATGGAGGGAGGCCGCGGTGAGAAGGTCGAACCGGACCACGAAGGTGACCGGGCCGCCGAACCGACGGCCCTGGGCAAGCATCGCGTCCACGCGGCTCGCGTCGAGCTTGCCGGCGCCGGACGGGGGATTGATGGCGAGCCTGACGCCGGGGAAGCGCGCCCGGATCTTCGACCCCCAGGTCTCCATGGCGTCGAAGCCGAGATTGGACATGAGACGGCCCTCGGGCACACCGGCCGCCACGACCTCCTCGATCACGCGGTCCACGTGCTGCGGCTCCTTCACGTCGAGCTTCAGACCGCGCCCCGAGGCCGCGCCGACGGCGAGCCACTGCCGCAGGGTGAGGTTGTCCCCGGTCTCGTGGCATGCGTCGTGGCGCATCTCGAGCTCGTGCGGCGGGTTGAGCTCCTGGCGCACGTCCCCCTCGATGAAATTCCAGGCACGCTCGAGCGCCTCCTTCATGTGCTCCTTGGTGTTGGTGTTGTGGGCGTTGCGGCCTTCCGCGAGCGGCTTCCCCGGCGTCCACTCGGTCTTCGAGCCGCGCGTGCGCCGGGCCAGCTCAACGAGACGCTCGATCTCAGGGTCGGCAGCGGGTGCCGCCGCCACGGCCAGGCGATCGGAGCCGTCCTGGCGCACGTCCAGGAGTTCGAGCCCCTGGGCCCCGGCCTGCCGGCACAGCAGCAGCCCGAACAGCAGTGCCAGCGCTCGCGAGGCCCGGTGCGGGACGGTTCGTTTCATCGAGATCCTCCATTCGTCGGGCGCCACGCCGGGGCCAGCGCTGGATCGCACACGGTGAGAAGCAAGTCTGGTGCCACGGCGCCCGACCGCGGCTCCGGAGGCGCCCGGACCCGGTGCACCGACATGACCGGACCCGCGATGACTCGGATCGGGCGTCCGGATCGGGACGAACCGGTGCGGAGCGGCTTCAACGCCCCCCGGCTGAGTACCGGCGAAGCCGGCGAGCCCGCAGGGATCGTCAGCCGGGCCGGCCCGCGAGGGACGGCCCGGGGGGGGCCAGGGGGGACGGTGCGCAGCAACGGCCCCCCTGGCTTCAACGCCCCCCGGCTGAGTACCGGCGAAGCCGGCGAGCCCGCAGGGATCGTCAGCCGGGCCGGCGGTCAGCGCTCCCCCACCCAGTCCTCGTGGAGGTGGTTGATGGTTCCCTGGGGCGAATGGAACCTCGCCGTGTAGACGGCGCGCGGCGTCCTGGGGCTCACCCGTCCCAGCGCTTCCGGCGGCACGGCGACCATGCGAACCACCAGGGTGTCCCCGTAGGGCGGTGTGGTGTCTCCGGGCCGGCACGGGAAGTACGTGAACTCGACCGACTCCATCCGCACCGCGCGGACCGGCTCGCCGTTCCGCGACAGGAGATGCGAAGCCGGGTCGAACCTCCAGCGCACCGTCTCCGTGAGCAGCGCCTCCCTTGCGTCCAGCGGAAGCCCACGGGGATCGGACCGGTCGCTGGTGCGCGTGAGCGTCACCTCGCGACAGGCTGTCGGTTCGGCGAACGTCCGGACCAGCGGCCCGGGCACCATGCCGGCGACATCGCGCTGCAGGCGGGCGATCACGAGCTGGGCCGACTGCAGCGACGCTGCCCGGAAGTCGAGAGCCAGCGATTGCCTCTGACCGGAGACCTGATACAGCACGCCGCCCGCGACGACGGCCAGGAGCACACCGGCCACCACGAGGACCTCCACCAGGGAGAACGCCGGACGCCGCGCCCGGCCAGACCGGGCCGTCATGGATGCCCTCGCGTGCTGGCCGGCAACCGGGTCAAGAGGTCTCTGTCCACGATCAGCCTCGACAGGGACACGGTCCGGGCCGTGGCCGGCGACCCTTCGGCGTAGGTCAGCGCGATCGTGAGTCTCCACAGCCCGGTGCAGTCGGCCATCGGCGCGGCGCTCATGGTCTCCGTGAACGGGAGCGACTCCCCCGGAGGTGAGGTCGTGGTCCGGGGCGCCGGGGCAGAAGCGAAGCGGACCACGTTCAGCCGGCTCTCCTCCTCGGCCAGGCGCTGCACCGCGTAGGCGTGAAGGAGGAGCGCCCGCTCCGAGGCGGCGACCTCCCGCCGCTGCATCGAGAGCAGATCGAACGCCGACACCACCATGGCCGAAAGGATCGCAGCGGCGATCACGATCTCCAGGAGGCTCAGGCCGCGCCGCCGATTCATGGCCTCACCAGCCGGCGGAAGTAGGTGCGAGGGGCAAGCCCCACGAAGAAGCGGTCTCCAAGGCCGAGCTCCTTGCCGGCGGGTTCGGTGAAGCCGGAGAAGGTCCGGTCGTCCCGCTCCAGCTCCCCCTGCTGCCAGGCGCCGAGGGGGATGGCGGTCGCGATGAGACTGCCGTGGAGGCGAGCGTCCGGGTCCATCGTGAGCTGGCACGATGCGCTGCCGGCCGGCGGGTCGACGAGGACGAGGCTGACCGTGTTCTTGCCCGTGATGCGCAGCGGTCCGGAAGAGCAGACCACCGTCACCATCCCGGTGGACTGATCGCTGGCGTTGACC
>JACQZM010000393.1 GCA_016213885.1 Candidatus Rifleibacteriota bacterium
CAGACCTACCTCAAGGGGATCCTGGGCGTGACGGCGGAGGAGCTGGTCTCCTCGGACTTCATCCACGACGACCGCTCGTCGATCTACGACTCGAAAGCGACGCTGGAGAACAACCTCAAGGGCGAGAAGCGGTTCTTCAAGATCGTCTCCTGGTACGACAACGAGTGGGGCTACTCCTGCCGCGTCGTCGACCTGGCCATGCACATGGCCAGGCTCGACCGCGCCAGGTAGGAGGCGTGGATCGGCAGGAGCGTGGGCTGCGGGCCGCCGGCTGTCCGGCGGCCCGCGTCGGCGATCCCGATCGATCCGGGAGGACAATCACATGAGAGTCGTGGAGATCAGAGGTTCCTTCGGCCTGGACTCGCTGACCGTCACGGACAGACCCCGTCCGGAGGCCGGGCCGGGACAGGTGCTGGTCAAGGTGAACGCGGTGTCGCTCAACTACCGCGATCTGCTGGTCGCCAAGGGTCAGTACAACCCGAAGATCCCGCTTCCGCTGATCCCCGGTTCGGACGGGGTCGGCGAGATCGTGGCGGTGGGCCCCGGCGTCGACGACTGGAAGGTCGGCGACCGGGTCGCCGGGACGTTCTTCCAGGCCTGGGCCGAGGGTGAGCTGACCGACGACCGGGCCCGGTCGACCCTCGGAGGGGACCGGGACGGCGTGTTCGCCGAGTACGTGGCGCTGGAACGAGGCGGCGTGGTGAAGGTCCCCGCCCACCTGACCGACGAGCAGGCCGCCACCCTGCCCTGCGCCGCGCTCACGGCGTGGAACGCCCTGGTGACCCGGGGCAAGATCAAGGCCGGGGACTCCGTACTGGTGCAGGGTACCGGCGGCGTCTCGATCTTCGCCCTGCAGTTCGCCCGGATGATGGGAGCCCGGGTCATCGCCACATCGAAGAGCGATGCGAAGCTGCGGAGAGTCCGGGAGCTCGGGGCGTCGGACGGCATCAACTACCAGGAGACGCCGAAGTGGGACGAGGCGGTGCGCCAGCTCACGGAGGGTCGGGGCGTGGACCACATCGTGGAGGTCGGCGGCGCAGGCACCCTGGAACGGTCGTTCAAGGCGGTCCGACGGGGCGGCCGGGTCTCCCTGATCGGGGTGCTCGCCGGGAACGCCGCCGGTGTGAACCCGACGCCGGTGCTGATGAAGGGGATCACCCTCCAGGGCATCTTCGTCGGCAGCCGACAGATGTTCTCGGAGATGAACCGGGCCGTGGCGCAGAGCGGCCTCGTGCCGGTGGTGGACAGGGTCTTCCCGCTCGAGGAGGCCAGGCAGGCGTTCGCTCACATGGAGTCCGGGGCCCACTTCGGCAAGATCGTGCTCCGGCTCTGATCGCCTCGGCCCCCGACGAACCGCCCGCCGGAACACCCCGCGATGGCTCGATCTCTGCTATGATGCCGGAGACGTTGGCAGGCGGGGTTTCGAGCAAGGGCCAGCGGCCCCGCGGTACTGGAAGG
This sequence comes from Candidatus Rifleibacteriota bacterium, assembly GCA_016213885.1. Lineage (GTDB taxonomy): Bacteria > Muiribacteriota > UBA6191 > JACPRK01 > JACQZM01 > JACQZM01. The sequence goes on from JACQZM010000393.1 coordinate 1,459, forward strand.
CTCACGACCGGTGGAGCGAACCATGACGACACACATCTTTCCGCAGACCGTGATCGCGATGATCTGGGACTTCGACAAGACCCTGATTCCTGGATACATGCAGGCGCCGCTGTTCGAGCACTACGGCGTGGACGGAAACGAGTTCTGGGCAGAGGTGGGCAAGCTGGAGGAGACCTACCGACAGGGAGACCGCTGCCTGGTGTCGCGGGACACGCTCTACCTGAACCACATCCTGGCTTACGTGAAGGCCGGGGTGTTCAAGGGGCTGTGCAACCGGATGCTCCGTGAGTTCGGCACCAAGCTCACGTTCTACGACGGGTTGCCGGGCTTCTTCGAAGAGATGAAAGAGCTGGTCCGCGCGGACCAGACGTTCGCCAAGCACGGCGTGACCGTGGAGCACTACATCGTCAGCACCGGCCTCAGGCAGATGATCCTGGGCAGCGCCATCGCAAGGCACGCAGACGGTGTCTGGGGGTGCGAGTACGTGGGAGACGTGCCCGGGCCGGGGTTCCTCAAGACCCCCCCGGCCAAGCTCCCCTCCCCTGACAGCGAGTTCACCGACATCGCCTACGCGGTGGACCACACCTCCAAGACCCGGGCGATCTTCGAGGTGAACAAGGGCACCAACAAGCATCGGGAGATCGAGGTCAACGCGTCGATCGCCCGGGAGCACCGCCGGGTTCCGTTCGAGAACATGATCTACATCGCCGACGGGCCCAGCGACATCTCCGTGTTCTCCATGCTCAACCAGAACGGCGCCAAGACGTTCGCCGTGTACCGGCCCGGTTCCCAGAGGGAGTTCGAGCAGGTGTACCGGTTGCAGCAGAGCAAGAGGGTCCAGTCGTTCGGTGAGGCGAACTACACCACGACCTCCCAGACCCACATGTGGCTGGCCACGTCGGTCCGCGACATCGCCAGGCGCGTGGTCAGGGAGAAGGAGCGAGCCGTGGGCGAGCAGACCGGAGCCGTTCCCGGACACTTCAACGAGTAGAGCGCGTCGATCGTCGATCCGGCGATCGGTCGCTACCGGCGGCAGATCAGCGTCAGCGCCACGACCAAGTAGCCGACGAAGACGCACTGGACGAGCCGCCAGCCCAGCGTCATCGGCGGTCTGCCCCGGCGGAGAAACGCCACCCGGGTCCGCCACAGGGCCAAGGCCGCCGCGAACGCCCCGACGGCCACGACCAGGATCTGCAGCAGCCGCATGACCGAGAGCTCGGTCAGCGGGAGAATCCGCGCCGGCAGCGCCGCCGGATCCAGGCCGAGGCGCAGCAGCGCCAAGCCCGGTACGTGCTCGAGGTGGAAGGCCATGAGAGGGCCCCAGGCGAGCACCAGCAGGCAGATGGACACCCTGGCCAGGATGGCCGGATCGGGCTCCGTCTCTCCGGAGAGCCAGGTGGGCAACCGACGTCTCATGAACGCGGCAGAGCCAATGGCGAGGGCCACCGCGACGGTGAACCCCGGGGGGGTGGAGATGAAGCCCGGTCGCTGCGACGCGAGCATCACGAGAGCGAGGAAGAACACCACCAGCACGCACGGAACCAGGCCGCCCTCCACGTCGTTCAGCCCCCAGATGCTCCAGAGCGGCGGCCGCAGATAGACCCCGGTGGCCCCGTGGGGGCATGTGCTCAGGCAGTCCAGGCAGAGCTTGCAGTAGTGGCCCTCCCGGGCGTAGACCGGGTGATGGAAGACCGGGCAGCCGGTGCCGCGATCCGAGCCCTTCAGGCATGAGTGGGTCGTGCACTTGGCTCCGCAGATCTCCGGGCGGGCCCGCAGGTGGAGCGCCGCCGCCACGGAGAAGCCGGCCGCCAGGCCGCCCAGCGGACAGAGGTAACGGCACCAGACCTCCCGGTCGAAGATGACGCTCGAGACCACCACCACCGCCATCAGCGCCAGGAGAAACGTCCCGGCCGCCGCGGGGTTCGCCGTCATGTCCAGCACCTTCTCGGTCCAGATGAAGACGACGAACATCAACGCCACGAGCCAGCCGCTGTTCCTCCGCAGCCAGTTGGGAGGAACGAGCCTGAGACAGAAGATCCGGCTCACGGCCCGGCCGGTCGCCGAGAACGGACAGACCGTGCACCAGATCCGGCCTGCGATGAGGAACGCCACCAGGAGCGAGGGCCACCAGACGGCCCAGCCGATCGTGTTGGCCAGCTTGCCGGCCGGAGTCGAGCCCTCGACCAGACAGATCACGGCCACGCTCATGAGTCCCAGAAACGTCGCGATGCGTCCGAGGACCAGGGCCGGCCCGGTCAGGAGCCGATCGACCACGGTCGTCCTGGTGACGTCGTATTCGGCGAAGTCGGTCTGGTCCTTCGGGCCGCTGAAGATGTGCTCGGCCCTGATCTGATCGTCCTCCGCGAAGAACGCCGCGGACTCCACGGTCTCCCGGAGTTCCGCGACGTTCCGGTGCCGGTACTGCACCGACACGATCGCCTGCTCGGCGGAGAGGCTGAACTGCTTGTCCGTGCCGCCGGCGCGCTGGCACCGCTCGGTCAGGAACAGCCGCGCCAGCGGGAGAATGTCCCGCTTGCGATCGCGCAGGCGTGGGATCCCCAGGGATCGCGACTCCAGTCGGGAGGCCAGCGTCGAGAGGAAGCGGCCGTCCCTCGCCAGCTCGGTCAGGCTCCCCGAGGTGGTGGCGATGACACGGGTGCTGCACCGGGACGCCTGGTCGGCCAGCGAACCCTCGAGATAATGCAGCAGCGTCTCCTGCGCCTCCGGCTCGAGGCCCTCGACGTGCTGCAGCACGAGGGTCCCCCCGTGGGCCAGGTGGACCGCGCCCATCAGCTGCAGCCCGGCCTTTCGCCCCTCGCCGCGGTCGCCGTTGCCGTTGACGGTTCCGAACAGGACCCTCTTGGCCTCGCCGGGCGGCAGGTGCAGGCAGTCCGCCGCGATGAAGGGGGATGTGGGCCGCGAGCCGGCCTCGTGCACCGTCCTGGCTGCGAACAGCTTGCCCGTGCCGTGGTCTCCGGTGATGAGCAGGTGCTCCGCGAGATCGGCGAACTCCCGCAGGCGTTTCGCCGTGTGCTGCATGCACGGCGACTCCGCCACGATCGGTCCGGTGTGGGCGGTTCTGCTGATCAGTCCGCCCAGCGCCCGGCTCCGCTGGGAGAACAGCCAGACGTCGACGGTGGTCCGGCGGAGGTCGTTGATGAGCTTGGTGAGGATGTGGTTCCGGACCTCGCTGGACCGCTCGATCGCCTCGCGCAGGAGGTGCGCCGGATAGACCAGCACCGTCGAGGGGCCGTGGGAGACCACGTCGGCCGAGGTGGGCTGATGGGTGAGAACCGACATCTCGCCGAACGACGTGCCCGGGCCGAGCCGGGCCAGCGGCAGCCGCTGGCCTTCGTCCGACTGGAGGACCACCTCCACGGCGCCCGCCATCACCACGTAGAACGAGGCGCCGGCATCGCCCCGGCGCACCACGATCTCCCCGTCGGCGAACGAGACCTCCTGGCCGTCCACCCGGAGAAAGTCGAGGGCTGCCTGGCCGAGATCGGCCACCGGCTGTTCTGGTTCCATAGATCGGCCCCACGCGGTGATCGGACCGTCCCAGGAAGACCCCTCGCCCGGTCGACTCGAAAGACCCGGGGGCCCGACATCGGAGACGCGGATCCTTGAGTGTACTAGAGGCAGCGTCCGATTGCCACAGTTCGACCGCGAGGTGCGGCGAGCCACCCGGATCCACGGGGCGTTCTCGGCACCATCGTCACCGGGGCCGCACGCTCCACGCCCCGAGGAACCCGCTCTCTCCGCTGGCGACGATGGTCGAGGAGTCGCCCGTGAAGACCAGCCCGGTCACGTCGCCGGGCGGTCCGAGGAACGAGGCGACCAGCTGCCCCGAGGGCATCTCCCAGAGATCGACGGCCCCATCCCTGGCCCCGGACGCGAGCAGCGTCCCGTCCGGCGAGAACGCGACCCGGGTCACCGGCTTCTGGTGCTCCACCAGCTCGCGCTCGAGAGCGCCGGTCCGGAGGTCGTAGAGTCGCACCTTCCGGTCGTCGTCGGCGCTGGCCAGCCTCCGGCCGTCCGGGGAGAACGCGGCCCACCGGCCCACGACGCCGGGCGCACCCAGCCGACCAGCCGGCTGTCCGGAGAGAACACGAGGTGCTCGACGGTCTGCCCGGTCTGCTTGAACACGACCTGGTTCCCCCGCCGGGTCCAGATCTGACAGGTGCCGGGAGCATCGTTCTTGACGTCTGCCACCAGGTTGCCGTCCGGAGAGAACTCGTGAAAGAGCACCGCCTCGCCGAACTCGCCGAGGAGCGACACCTCCGCTCCGCTGTCGGCCGTGAACATGCCGGGGCCGATCGCCACGTACTTCGGCTCCGGCGAGAAGCTGATGTGCGGCGACGCGCTGGAGACCGGGAACTTCCGCAGGAGCCGGCCCGTCCTCACCTCCCAGACCCGGCCGGTGCCGTCCCGTCCCACCGAGAGGAGCTCGCCCTTCGGCGAGATCGCGATCCCCTCGACCCTCCCCCTGTGGCCGGTGCCGAACGGGCGCTCCAGCCTGGTGGCCCAGTCCCAGAACCTCAGCCCGGAGTCCGGGGTGGCGATGGCCAGGGTCCGGCCGTCGGGAGAGAAGGCGAAGGAGAGCACCGTGGGGCCGAGGTCGATATCGACCGAGTGTTTTCCGGTCGACCCGTCGAAGGCGGTGACCTCCCCGAACGATGCCGCCACGATCCACCGCCCGTCGGGAGAGAACCTGACCCGGGAGAACTCCCTGGGGGACCGGGCTTCCTTGCCGTCGACGATGAACACCATCTCGTACTCCGGCGCCGGCTTCTGGGCCTTGAACGCACGCCGGGGGGGCGTCAGCCTCCAGACGTCCACCTTCTCGTCCTGGAGCGCCATCGCCAGCAGCCGGCCGTCGCCGGAGAACGCCAGGGCAGACGCCGGGCCCTCCGCCCCGAGCGCCCGGGAGAAGCGCACCGATCCATCGGCCAGATCGTGGACCGACACGGTCCCGTTCTGCCAGGCCACGGCGATGAGCCGCCGGGCGGACCAGAGGGCCACCGCCCGCACCTTGAGCGCCTCGGGGTCCTGGTCGCCCGGCGATCGTCCCGGCGCCCCTCTCAAGAAGGCCCGGACCGCTCCGGTCGCGGGCTTCCAGAGCATCACCGAGCCGTCCTGGTACCCCAGGGCGACCTCGTTCAGCTCGGGGTCGATCGCCCACGCCGAGACGTCCCGGCCCCCCTCGAGCGACACCTTCTCGACGGCCTTTCCGCTGGCAGCGTCGTGTAGCTGGAACCCTCCGTCGCCACCGACCGTTGCCAGGCGCCGTCCGTCCCGGGAGTAGGCGACGCAGTGCGCTCCTGGGGCTGGGAACGCCTTGTCGTGACTCCCCCAGAGGGGCCTGGGCCGCATCGATCCCTGGGCCGGCCCGTCAGGGACGGCCCGGGGAAATCCAGGGGGGCCGGTGCGCAGCAACGGCCCTCCTGGCTCGACTGTCCCCCGGCCGAGCACCGGCGCAGCCGGCGAGCCCGCAGGGCTCGTCAGCTGGGCCGGCCCGGCGCCCGGAGTCGGCGGACCCGCCCGGGGCGACGGCTGTGCCGCCGCGGCCGCGGTCCAGGCGAGGCTCACGAGGAGGACGACGATCCACCCGCCCCGGGCCCACCGGAGCGACCAGCCGACGCGGCGACCGCGATCCGGATCGATCGAACGCCTGGACGGGTCCATGGTCTCCTCCCGGAGAGGGGTCGGCGAGCGTCCGGCGCTCGACGCGGTGGTATCCCTACGGTTCCTTGATACCACGGATGGGCCGCCGAATCCCAGTCGCGGCTTCGAATGAACCCCTTCCACTTCCTCGGTGACTCTGCAGCCAGGCCGGGGCCTGATCACAAGCCCGACTCCGCGAAACAGGCGGGGGATCCTGGTCCATCCTGCCGGAATGCCGGATCGTCAGGGAGCTACCACCGGCGGTGGCGGTACTGTCGATGGCCGCCGTGGAAGCCCCGGTAGAGAGGTCTCGCGTGACCTCGATGGTAGCCGTAGTACCGGACAGGAGGACCGTACACGAAGACCGGGGCCCGGGCCTCTCCTCTCCGGGGACCGCCCGGAGAGGTCCTGTGGTAGAATCCAGCCTTCACGAACCACACGCGGGAGCGGTCCCGGCCACGACCCGGACGCCACGCGACCCGGCGCCAAGGGAGCAGCGCAATGACGGTGGGCAGCGATCAGGGGACTCAGGGGTGTCCGCCCCTCGGAACGTACCAGGAGGGGATGGACTGGAACCCCGTGGAGAACGTCATCTTCCACCGGCGGAGCATCCGGTCGTACAGGAAGGACCCGCTGCCCCCGGGGGTGATCCGGCGGATCCTCGAGGCGGGGCGGTTCGCCCCGTCGGCCGGCAACTCGCAGCCGTGGCTGTTCGTGGTGATCACGAGCCCCGAGATCATCGCCCAGATGGAGCGGGACGCCCTCCGGGTCGTGAGAACGTTCATGTTCCTGATGGACTACACCAGGAGCTGGTTCAGGCGGACTTTCGTGGTGCACTTCACGAAGCTGATGACCCGCATCTTCCCCCGGCTGCTCCATCCGGTTCCGTTCGCCGCGATGATGCAGATGGCCCGCGGCGAGGTGCCGGTCTTCTTCGAGGCTCCGGCGATGATCGTGCTGCTGAAAGACAGGAGAGGCGCCGCCGACCCGTCCCTGGGCGTCGGCATCGCCGGGCAGAACATGGTGATCGCTGCCCACAGTCTCGGGGTGGGGACCTGCTGGATCGGCTTCGTCCGTCTTCTCTGCTGGTCCCGCAACTGGTTCAAGTGGAAGCGGAGGCTGGGAATCGGCTACCCCTACGAGCTGGCCGAGGCGATCGTGCTGGGGTGGCCGACGGAGAGGCGGCACGGGCAGTCTCCCCGGGAGGTGCTGGAGGTGCCCTGGCTGGAGCACGGAGCCGACGATGCGCCGCGGCTCGAACGACTGGGAGAGTGACATGGCCTACCTGACCTTCTGGCAACGCATGAAGCTGCCGACCTACCTCGACGCGCGGGAGATCACCACCGGGATGGTCGAGTTCGACCGCGACAGGTGCACCCTCTGCGGCATCTGCGCCCGGTGCTGTCCGGTGGGCTCCATCGTGGTTCCGACGACCAGGGGAGAGGTGCCCCACGTGGCGAGCGGCGGCCCCGACATCTACCTCTGCTTCGCCTGCGGCAACTGCGTCGCGGCCTGTCCGCACCACGCGGCGACCCTGAAGAGGCGGTACACCACCCATACCTACTACAACCGCCTGTGCAGGGCGCCGGAGATGACGTACCCCAGGCGATACTGACCGGGCCCACCCAGGAACGCCGCCGTGCATCTCGAACCGGAACAGCTGAGCGTCCTCCACGGAGAGGCCGGTCAGGCCATGGCCTCCGCCCTGAGCACTCTCGTGCGGTTCGGCGAGGTGTTCGGGGCCCGCCGGCTCGTGCCGGTGAAGAGCGCCCACCTCGTGGGCTCCTTCGGCATCGTCTTCTTCGAGGGGTACTTCGGGGTTCTCGACCGGCTGGCCGACGAGGGCGCGCGGTTCGCGGTGCCCACCACGGTCAACCCGAGACCCGGCGCCGAGCACTCCATCATCAACAGAGTCGCCTTCGCCAAGCAGAAACGGCTTGACGCGGTCTTGACGCGCCTCGGGGTGATCCCCAACTACTCCTGCGTCTTCTACGATCACGACAACATCCCGTCCCGGGGCGACCGGGTCGCCTGGGCCGAGTCGTCGGCGGTGGTCTACGCGAACTCCGTCATCGGAGCCCGGAGCAACCTGACCTCCCTGGGGATCGACTTCTGCTCCGCCGTGACCGGCCTCACGCCGGAGTTCGGCTACCTGCTCGACGAGAACCGGAGGGGGCGTGTTCTCGTGAAGCTCCGGGTCGACAGGATGGACACCTGCGCCCTGGGCTTCGTGATCGGTCAGAGGGTCGTCAACCGGGTCCCGGTGATCGAGCACTACCCGTTCACCCGGACGGAGCTCAAGAACCTCGGAGCGGCGCTCGCCTCGGCGGGCAAGGTGGGACTCTTCCACGTCGAGGGGGTCACCCCGGAGGCGCCGGATCTGAAGAGCGTCTTCGACGACGGGCCCGAGGAGACCGTCGTGGTCACCCAGAGCGACCTGGACGCCCTGCGGGCGCCCCGGGACCGGCCGCCGGACCTGGTCGTCTTCGGCTGCCCGCAGCTCGACTTCGACGAGACAGTGGCGCTCTGCGAGCGGTTCGCCGGCCGGAGGGTGCGGCGGCCCACCTGGGTCTTCATGGTCCCTGCGGCGCTGGAGCGGCTCCGGACGACCGGCACCTGGGCCGTCGCCGAGGCCGCCGGGCTGAAGCTTGCGCCCTGGTGCCCCCTGGCCTGTCTGAGCGCCCGGATCGGTCTGGGACGGATCCTGGCCCCGTCGGCCAAGCTTCGCTACTACCTCAGGGGCGCGGAGCTGGGGACTCTCGACGACTGCCTGGCTGCGAGCGGGGGGGCTCGATGACCACGATCCGCGGCAGGCGCATCACGGGCGGAAAGGCCCGAGGCCAGGCGCTGGTCACCCGGATGCCGGTGAACTTCGCCGCCAGCCACATCACGCCGATCAACATCCTGTTCCCCTCCCGGATCCAGGACCGACACCACGACCTGTACAGGGCGGACGTGAAGGGCAGGATCCTCGTCCTTCCCACCGCCGTGGGCTCCACGTACTCCGGGATCGTGCTGCAGGGGCTCATCACCCGGCGGGTGGCGCCGGCGGCGATCATCGCCCAGAACGCCGACTCGTTCATCGTGTCCGGCGTGGTGTTCGCCGAGGTGTGGTTCGGGCTGGGCATGCCGGTGGTGGAGTACCCCGGAGCGGACCTCTTCGAGCTGATCCGCACCGGCGACACCGTGGAGGTCGACGCGGACGGCGGGGAGATCGTGATCCACCGGCGCTGACCCGCGGCTCCGGCGAGCCGGGGGGGGGCTCGGGGGGCCGGATGAGCGAAGGGGCGTCCGGTTCAGCGGCTCTCCCGGGTATCTCCGTCGTCGGCACCGGCGGGCCCCGGCGAGGTTCCATGGCCGGTTTCGCTCTCCTCGATATCGGGCGCGGGCGGCGCCGGCAGGATCGCCTGCAGGTCCTGGGCGGTGAGCCGCTCCCGCTCCAGCAGCGCCGCGGCGATCGCCTCCAGGTGATGCCGGTGGGCGGCCACGGCCCGGGAGGTGTTCTCCATCTCCCGCTGCAGGATCTTCCGGGCAGCCTCGTTGACGCGCTCGTACTGGGGGCTCGCCAGCGCCCCCTCCGACCTGAGCAGCCCCGGCGTCGCGACGAGGCCGCTCTCCTCGTCCATGCCGAACTGGCAGATCATGGTGCGGGCCAGGTTGCTGGCCGCCTCGAGATCGCCGGACACGCCGGTGGTGAGGCCCTCCTCCGGGCCGTACAGCGCCAGCTCCGCCGCCCGTCCCCCGAGCAGGGTGCGGATCCTGGCCAGCAGCTCCCTGCGGGTCTGGACGCCCCGCCGCTCCACCTCGGCCGCGGCGGCGGCCGTGTAGCCGCCGTGGTCCTGCCGGGCCACCACCGTCACGTACGAGGGCCACCAGCCCGAGAGCCAGTACAGCAGGGCGTGCCCGGCCTCGTGACGCGCGCTCCTCTGCCTCAGCCCAAGGTCGCGGCGCGAGGCCTCGCCGAACGAGGTCTGCTCGAACGCCTCGAGCAGGAGGTCGTCGGACAGGTCTTTCCCTTCGCGCGCGGCTCGCCGGGACGCCGCCTCCAGCACCAGCTCCAGGGCGGCGATGGACGAGCCGGTGGACCGTTCGGCCAGCAGACGCACCGCCTCGGCGCTGATCCGGGCACCAGGGCGGTTGCCGAGGCGCCGCTCCAGGTACTCGGCCCGGGCCGCTCGCTCCGGCAGATCCACCAGGATCGTCCGGGTGAACCGGCGGACCAGCGCCGGATCGAGCGACCGGGAGAACGGTCCCCGCTCCCCGCCCTCGATGGCGAAGTTCGTGGCGGCCAGCAGGAAGATCGGACGGCTCGGAGCCGGGCCCGAGAAACCGTCCATCTCGGCCAGCAGGGCGTTGAGCGTGTTCTCCTGGGCCGCGCCGGCGCCGGGCGAGCCGGCCCGGACCCTTCCGATGGCGTCGATCTCGTCGATGAAGATGATGGCCGGCGCGTATCTCCTGGCCCGGTTGAACAGGTCCCGGACGCTCTGGGGTCCGCTTCCCTGCCAGATCGTCACGAAGCTGGTCGCCACGGTCGGCAGGAAAGCCACGTGGGACTCGCCGGCCATGGCGCGGGCCAGCATGGTCTTGCCGGTGCCCGGAGGGCCGTGGAGCACCGGGCCAGATGCAGATGACGCAGCGTGACGGAGATCTCGCGGCCGCTCGCGTCGAGCCCGGGCATCGTGTCGAACGCCAGAACCTTGCGCTCCCGTCCCAGGCGCTCCGCCGCCGCCTCCCTGTACAGGAGGCGACAGAGCAGCGTGAGCTGCTCGACCAGGTCGTCCCGCCGTCCGGTCCAGTCGTCGCCCTCGTCTTGCACGAACCGGCTCTTGACCAGCCCCCGGGCTCCCCCGCCGCGCACGCAGGCCATGACGAGCTCCTCCTCCACCGACGAGGCCTCCTGGCGGTCCGGGCCGTCGGCGGGAAGCGAGAGCAGGTAGACCGGGGTCTCCGGCGTGCGGGTGTGGATCCTCCGGAGCAGCTCCTGCCCCCTGTCGAGGCTGGAGCTGGCCGGAGGCACGTGATCGAACGCGCCCCACCCGCCGGTCCCGGGCAGCTCCGGCCGGCCGAGCCAGATGTCCAGCAGCACCAGTCTCGGCTCGCTGGTGGCGATGATCTCCAGGGCATCTTCCGCTGTGCTGGCGAGCTTCCAGGCGAACCGGGGGAGATGATGCCGGTAGAGCTCTCCGAGCGACCGGTCCGCCACGAGCAGGATCTGGGGCTCATCCGGCGAGTCGAACAGCGAGGAGATCTCCGGATCGGCGGACCGGGCCTCCCGGTCCGCTCCGAAACGGATCCGGTCGACCTTCTCGAGAACCACCTCCAGGCGGTCTGTCTCGAACAGCTCGCAGAATGCGAAGATCTCGGTCTTCACGAA
>JACQZM010000394.1:0-5145 GCA_016213885.1 Candidatus Rifleibacteriota bacterium
ACATCAACTTGACGCAGGAACGTAAGCGACGGTCACGGATATCTGCCACAAATAGTCGAAAACAGGAACTCGCGGTGCTGGGGATCGACCTCCGCAAGACGCGCTCATGCCAGTATGGCGATCTTACGTTGTAGTGCTAGGGAGTGCGGAACTGGACGATTTCATCGGGACCAGCGCACTCACCTCCGGCGCTGGCCTGGTCGACGTCGTCCCCGTGTTCGGCTCGCGTTCGTGCGAGGCTCCCTGGAACTACATGTCCAAGCTGTCGCGCGCGATGATCGAGGGGCTTGCGGATGCCCGTCTTTCCCTCGCCGACAAGATCGGCTCCATGCTCGCGGAGCTCGAGAGCCGAAGCCGCTACGACCTGGTGCTCATCGACGCCCGCGCTGGCCTGGCAGAGCTCGCGGCTGGCCCGCTCCTGACGCTTGGCGCCAACGCGCTCATCTTCGGCACGGCACAGCCTCAGACGCTCGATGGACTTCGGTTCCTCTTTGCACACCTCTCCTCTCTCGTTGCGGAAGAACAGAGGTCTCCGTGGCAGGCGCTCAAGATGGTCCATGCAAAGGCCCCGCTCACCGACTCCACTGAGTCCTTCAAGGATCAGTTATGGGAGCTGTTCGCAGACTTTCTCTACGAGGAGCAAGAAGGCATCGAGGGATTCAACTTCGATGCTGACGATCCCGCCGCGCCCCACTGCCCGATCGTGATTCCGCTCGACACGGCATTCGCTGACTGGAACCCGACGGAGAAGCCCGGCAAGATCGTGGAGGCATACTACACACGCACGTTTCAGGGCCTTCTCCGCTACGTGGACGAACTGCTCGAGCAGGCGGAGTCCTGATGGACCAGGTGACCATCGGGGATTTCGAGTGCATCCGGTCAGGTCTGTCGAGCCTGCCTCGGGCTGACAACCATGCGCCCGGCGACCCTGTGGAACCGTCCCTGATGGTGATGGTGCCAGGACATCGATCCGCACTCGATCCCGACCGGGCACTCGTCGTCGCCAACCGAGGCATGGGCAAGAGCTTCTGGGCTCACGCCTTGGCCGACGACACCGCGCGGAGGAAAGCCGCAAGCAGTTTTCCTGAGCTTGGAAACGTAGTCGTTCGAATCGGGTTCAACGCCTCCGATCGCATTGCTGGCATCGCACCCACTCCGGCCGCGCTTCAGGAAGCTCTTGGCCGGTGTGGCGATCCCGACACGATATGGCGATCGGTCCTGATGCGCGTCGCGGCTTCGGAGAAGGTCACCGGACCCGATGTCGCCGCCTTGACGAACAGGTTCGCTGACCTCTCCCTCTGGGTGCAGTCGAACGGCGAACGCGTGGACGAGATCCTCACCAGACTGGATGATCGCTTCCTTGCGGACGGTGTCAAGCTCGTGATCGTGTTCGACGCCCTCGATCGACTGGCGAACGATTGGGGGACTGCGCGCAGGCTCACGACAGCGCTCCTGAAGCGAGCGGTCGCCGTCCGATCCTACCGGGCGCTGCGATTGAAGCTGTTCATGCGCCGCGATCAGTTCGAGGATCCGGTTCTGTTCGAGTTTCCGGATGGCTCGAAGATCCGGAATACACGGGTCGAACTCAAGTGGTCGAACCCCGATCTCTACACGCTTCTCTTCACCAGGCTCGAGCAGGCCCAGGTGTCGGCGGCCGCGCTCAAGAGCCAGCGCGCTCGGTTGACTGCGCGAGAGCCCATGACAGCCGACCCAATTGTGGATCGTAGCAGGACTCTGGTGAACGCTATCGCTGGCGAATTCATGGGAGCCGACAAGAAGCGCGGCCGTGTCTACACGTGGCTACCGCTGCACCTGGCTGATGCGCACGTGGAGACGTCACCTCGCACATTCCTGACCGCGTGGCGGGAGGCGGCACTCCATTTGCCCGCACCGGTCGACCGGGCGGTCGACCACTTGGGGCTGCTCGAGGGCGTACGGAAAGCTTCGGCTGACAGACTGCAGGAGCTCCAGGAGGATTACTGGTGGATCCGCAAGGCCCTGGACCCGTTTCGTGGACAGATGGTGCCGATGGAGCGATCGTTGGTCGAGATGCTCTGGCAACGGCACAATACTGTGACCAGCATTCGCCAGGACTCGCAAGGAAAGGGGCTCGGTCCAGTTCAGATCGAGAACCCCACCAAGGCGCCGGAGAGCTCTCTCATAGAGGCGCTGAACGCCATAGGAGTCATCGAAGTTCGATCGAACGGCAAGATCAACGTCCCGGATATCTTTCGTGTTGAGGCCGGCATCAAGCGCAAAGGTGGGGTAAGGCCTCCCCGGCGAGTTCCTCCGGAACGGGGATGAGAGAGGACGAACCCACCCGCCAGGTCGCCCGAACCTTGCATCGACGGAAGGTGAACTGTCTGCAGGAAGTTCTCGGCAGTCCGCCCTGACGACCCACGCCCGTGTGCTACCGTACGGGACCTGGGATGCCCCGCGAGAGTCGGAGGCAGCGGTCGAAGCACGCATCGAGTTCGGGGTTTGCCGAGGGATGCGCTCTCGATTGGCTGGCGCGCCGTCGCGCCGGAACCGGACCCGGACCTCCTCGAGCCGGTGCTCGCCCGTGGGCTCGAGATGGACGCTCGGCGCGTTCTGGCGGACTGCCTCGGTGATGACCTCGAGCAGCAACTCCTCCACCTGCCGGTCTGGCCGTGCGGGATCCGTGTCTTCCATGAGATCGTGCCTCCTGTAGTCGCGATTGGGACCGCGGAGGAGGCGGGGACAGGTTCCGTGAGCCTTCCGGACCCGGGGGATCCCCGCTTCGGGGTCGAGGTGGACGAGAGGGACCTGCAAGAATCGATCGGGCGAGGCGCCGGATCTCGGGGAAGTGATCTTCTCCTGGGCGCGAACCCCCGTCAGTGGTAGACTCCCCGTGCGCATCGCGAGACCGCACAGCCGCGATCCCGCGGCTGGCCGCAGCGCGTGCCGGTGGGACCGGTGGCCCGGGCCCGGGTTGTGAGACCATGGTGACGACACTCGAGATCGACTCGATGGAAGAGATCCGGCGACTGTTCGAGAGCGCCGACGAGCACGACCGGTTGAGAGCGGCGATCGCCCTCGGGCGCTCCGCCCTGCCGGAGGCGGCGGAGATGCTCCGGCTGCTGGCCAGCGCCGATCCGGCCAATCGGGTCCGGTATGCCGCGCGAAAGCTCCTGGCCGTGATGCGCCTGTCGGCCGACGACAGGGACGAAGCGGGGCGGATCGAGCTCACCGATCCGTCGCCGGAGCGTCGCGTCCTGGCCATCGAAGCCGCTGCCGCCGCCGGCGAGAGCGGCCGGCTCCCGGCGTTGCTCGCCCACCTGGACGACGAGTCCGACCCGTCGGTCATCGCCTCCCTGGTCAAGGCGATCGGCGCCCTGGGAGGGCCGTCGCAGATCTCCCTCCTGGGGACGTTCCTGCGGGATGCCGATCCGCGGGTGCGCGCCAACGCCGTCGACGCTCTGTCGGCGATCGGCGAGCCGGTCGGCCTGGCCCTCCTGATTCCCCTGCTGCAAGACGACGATCACCGGGTGCAGGCGAGCGTGGCAGCGGCTCTGACCGCCGCCGGCTACGAGAACACGCTCGAGATCCTCGAGCGCATGATCGCATCGGGGCACGTCTGGATGCGAGATTCGGCGGCGTACGCGCTGGCGCTCACCCCGGTCCCGGAAGCCGTGGAGCTGCTCGGTCGGCTGCTCACCGACCACAGCCGGTCGGTCCGCGAGAAGGCGCAGCACGGGCTGGAGAAGCTCGCCAGGTCGGGAACGAGACGGGCAGCCCAGCTCCTGGACGGTCTCGCCCACGTCGCGCCGGCGGAGGATACGATGGAAGCCGTGGAAGGGCTGATCGAGGACCGGGCGCCGGGGCACGAGCGCCTCACCTGTGCCGACCCGCGGCTCCGGATGAACATCGTCAACACGATCATCTCGGAACTCGACGTGGCCTCGTTGGCCGGGCTCCTGGAGCACCTCGAGCTCGAGGAGAACGAGTTCGTGCTCTCCCGGGTCATCGCGGCCGTGGGCGTGCTGGGTGCGGGCCGATCGGGGGCCTACGGGGCGATCGTCGCGAACTACCTCGACAGCGACGATCCCCGGGTCGTCGCCAACGCCCTCGACACGCTGCGTGCGCTGGGTGAGCCGCTCGGGAGGGACGCCCACGGGCGACCCGTCCATGCAGCTTGCGGCCATGTGGCTGATGAAGACTCTGGGGCGCGCCGATCTCGCCGGAGCGCTCGACTCCCTGCCGGACCCGGTGGCCCCGGAGGTTGAGGCCCGGCGCCGGGAGCTCGCAGGGCACTTCTCCACCCGGCGCAGCGAGGTCCCCTAGCCCTTCTGTCACCTTCGCAAGATCGCGGAGTCTGCTGTACCGTGGGGACATCGTGCCGCACGTTCGTCCGGATCGATCGGGAGGACATCATGAACATGGTAGTCGTCGAGGACCGGAATCCTGCCTCGGCCTGTTCCACGGTGAAGAGGATCCCAGGCGTCCCGGCTCCCGGGCCTTCGCGGGACCCCGGTCAGACCCTCGAGGATCGAAGACGACCGCCAACGGGGCACGCTTGCCCGCGGGCCGTACCTCGCTGGCCACTGCTCGTGGTCGCCGGTCTGGTCGGTCTGTTCTCTGTGGCGTGCGACTCCCGGAACCCGCTGGCGTCCCCCGGGTCCTGCCAGGCTGACAGCCGGCTCCTGGGGGCGTGGAGATCGTCGCTGAAGGGAGAATCCGCCTACTGGTACGTGGGGAAGCTCGAGTACGCCACCGGAGAGACGGCCCCCGATTCGCTCCTCAGGTTCGAGCGCTTCGAGCGGGGCCGAGGAGGGGTCCGTCGCGAGGGAGGTCTGGCGTTCCCGACCACGATCGGCGGCAGGACGTACCTGAATATCCTCGTCGTGCCCCAGGACAGACTGGCGGAGGTCAGGAGAGGCCCTTGGAGGAAGGAGCTCCTCGTGCAGGACCATGGATTCTTGCTGGTTCACTACCGGTTCGTCGGCGACGGCCTGGTGATACGCCCGGTGAACGAGTCCGTGAAGTCCGAGCTGATCGAGGCCGGCCGCGTCAAGGGCACCCTGGAACGCTGGGGGCCCGACACGTTCACCGACACCTCCGAGAACGTGGCCCGGCTCGTCGCCACGGAGCATGACCGGCTGTTCAAGGCGGAGGAGATGCTGT
>JACQZM010000394.1:5187-8396 GCA_016213885.1 Candidatus Rifleibacteriota bacterium
ATGCTGTTCGAGCGGATCCGCTGATTCCCGTGTCCGCCCTCCGCTGGCAGGCCCCGGTCTGGACGGAGCGGGGGTCGTATCCCCGTAGAAATCCCACTTGTTTATGGTCATCACCGAGGGTATATAGTTCGCCCATGCCACGGTTTCGCCCCGGCACATTCTTAAACCAAACCTAACGGGGTGGCAGGGACCGGGCGCTCGATTGGAGGGCAGTACTCATGGCCGAACAGCAAGGCGACTGGGACTATCAGTGGAGCCTCGTGGTCGCAAGAACCTGGACCGATGAGGCATTCAAGAAGCGCTTGATCGCCGATCCAGATGCGGCGCTGAAGGAGGTCGGCGTCGCGGTTCCCGCGTCCATGAAGATCAAGGTCCACGAGAACGAGGAGAATACCCTGAACCTCGTGCTTCCGGTGAAACCGACCGCCGACGAGCTCTCCGAGGACGAGCTCCAGCAGGTGTCCGGCGGCCGGGGGTTCTGCGTCCGGTGCTTCTATCGGTGCGGCTGCGGTTGCGGCTGCGGCTGCGGCTGCGGCGGTCGTTGCGGTTGCGGCGGGCGCTGCGGTTGCGGCGGGGGCTGCGGCTTCTAGCTACCGGAGCGTACCGATCCCAGATCTCGCCGGGGCCGCCGGGGCCGCATGCTCGGTGCGGTCCCGGCGGCGTTCCCGGCAGGTCCAGCTCTCCGCAAGGTCCGGCGCCCTTGGCCGGACCTTGCCATCTCCTCGACGCCAGGAGTCATCGCACCATGCTGCAGCATCCCCGGTTCAAGCCCCACCTCCGCGTGGAAGTCGTGGAGGGAGAGGGCGTGTTCGTCCTGTCCGAGGGTGGACAGGTGGTCCTGCAAGGGCGGCTCTACGAACTCGTGGCGCCACTGCTGGACGGCCGACCGGTGCCGGAGATCTGCGCCGCGCTCCGGTCCCGGGTGCCCCCGACCCACGTGTTCTACACGCTCGAGCATCTGGAGAAGAAAGGGCACCTGACCGAGAGCGATGACCGGTTTCCCCGGGGCCAGGCCGCCCTGTGGACGCTGCTGTCGATCGATCCCTCGGCCGCGGCCCGACGGCTCGAGGAGACCCCGGTGACGGTCCGGGCCGCCGGAGATGTCGATCCGGGGCCGTTCCACGAGGTTCTGCGAGCTCTCGGGGTCCTGCAGGACGCCCAGGCCAGCCAGGCCAAGCTCACCGTGGTCGTCGCCGACACGTACCTGCGGAGCGAGCTCGAGGCGTTCAACAGGGAGGCGCTGCAGAGTCGCCGGCCGTGGCTGTTGGTCAAGCCGGTGGGCTACCAGGTGTGGATCGGCCCGCTCTTCGTCCCCGGGGAGACCGGATGCTGGACCTGCCTGTCCGACCGGATCCGGTCCAACTCCCCCATGCTGGGCTACCTCGAGGAACGCCGCGGCCGGACCGGAGCGGCCGCGGCGGATCTCTGCCAGACGCCGGCCACTCTCCAGATCGCGTGGGGGATGGCCGCCACGGCCGTGACCACCTGGATCGCCCGGGGCGAGCACCCGGAGATCACCGGCAAGATCCTGACCCTGGACGTGCTGAGCGGGCAGACCCGGAGCCACACGCTGGTGAAGATGCCCCACTGCCCGGTCTGCTCGACCGCCGCCGCTGTGGCCGAGCCCTCGATGGAGCCGCTGGCGTTGAACAGTTGCACCAAGACGTTCACCGAGGATGGCGGCCACAGGGCGCTCACCCCCCAACAGACCCTCGACCGGTTCGGACACCACGTGAGCCCGATCACCGGGGCCGTGCCGATGCTGGAGCGGGACGGTCCGGACAGGGACGGGGTCATGCACGTGTACCTCGCCGGTCATAACGCGGCGCGTCATCCCAGGAGCTGGGGAGGGCTCAAGGGCGACCTGCGGAGCATGAGCTGCGGCAAGGGGACCACGGACGTGCAGGCGAAGGCGAGCGCCCTGTGCGAGGGCCTGGAGCGCTACTCGTCGGTGTTCCGGGGCGACGAGCCCCGCCGCCGGGCGCGCCTCGGCGACCTCGGCGACGCCGGCATCCACCCGAACGCCTGCATGCTCTACAGCGACAAGCAGTACCGGGAGCGAGAGGCGTGGAACGTCCTGGGGTCCAGGTACGACGACGTGCCGGTCCCGTTCGACCCGGAGGCGCAGGTCGAGTGGACGGCGCTGTGGTCGCTGACCGGCCAGACCGTGCGCTACCTGCCGACCTCGTTCTGCTACTTCGACTACCCGCAGCCCTGCAGGCAGGCGTTCTGCTGGAGCTGCTCCAACGGCAACGCCGCCGGCAACACCCTGGAGGAGGCGATCCTGCAGGGGTTCCTGGAGCTGGCGGAATGCCGGCGGTGGACATGGGCAGCTTCGGGGAACCGTATCTGGCGCAGCTCGAGACCTTTCTGCGTGGTCATCACCGGACTCTCTGGACGCTGGACCTGACGAACGACCTGAACGTGCCCGCGTTCGCCACGGCGTCCCGGCGGATCGACGGCGCCCCGGAGCAGATTCTCTTCGGTTTCGGCGCTCACCTGGACGCGCGGATCGCGCTGCTCAGGGCGGTCACGGAGCACAACCAGATGCTCAGCCAGATCCTGTACGCCCCTGCCGACAGTCCCCCCGGGGCGGACCTGACCGACAAGGGCACGGTCGAATGGCTGCGGACCGCCACCGTGGCCAACCAGCCGTACCTGCTCCCCGGGCCCGGCCCGGCCCGGGTCGCCTCGGACTTCCGGTTCTGCCGGACCGACGACCTCAAGGACGACGTCCTGGCCTGCGACGGGATCGCCCGGCAGCGAGGGACGGAGCTCTTGGTGCTCGATCTGACCAGGCGCGAGGTCGGGCTCCCGGTGGTCAAGGTGGTCGTGCCCGGGCTCAGGCACTTCTGGACCCGCTTCGCCCCCGGGCGGCTCTACGACGTTCCGGTGAGGCTGGGATGGCTCCAGCAGCCGCTCAGGGAGGAGGACCTCAACCCGATCCCCATGTTCCTCTGAGCCGCTGGCCCCGTCCCGGTCCTGAACGCCCTTTGGGCCAGGCTGATCCGCTGTGATGCCAGCCGCCACAGATCTCATCCACCTGGTACAGTTCGTGCGCGGTGCGTCCTGAAAGCCGTACTGGACCAGCCGGTGAAAGTCCGGTCCGGGCCCCGGCTCGGCAACCTCGCGCCGTTCGACGCCGCGATAGAGGCCCTCCTGACCTCGCGGCACCCGGTCCACCGGAAGGTGCCCGAAGAACTCCCAGG
>JACQZM010000114.1:0-6440 GCA_016213885.1 Candidatus Rifleibacteriota bacterium
CTCCTCCAGCTCGCGGACGATCTCCAGGGTCCGCTCGCTGTCCGACGAAGGCAGGGCGATGAGGACCCGGTCCAGCTGTTGGTCCCTGACGACGTCCCGGAGCTTCTCCAGCGGGCCGAGGTCCGGCAGCTCCCCGTCGAGCATTCCATCGCGGCGTCCACAGAACCCCACGAGCACCAGGCCCGGGGCCTCCGACTTCCTGAGCTGTTCGACGCACTCCCGGGCGAGCTTCCCGTCGCCCACCAGGACCGCCCTGACGACCCCCACGCCCTTGGTCTGCAGCCTCCGGAAGACCAGCGCCTTGACGAAGTGCCACGCCCACAGGCAGACCGTGGCCAGCGCCAGGCCCAGGGCGATGGTGAGCCGGGAATACGAGAACCCGCGGTAGAGGAACGCAGCCATCATCCCGAGGCCGGCCCCGAGGAAGATCGACCGCAGGATGTGAAAGGCGTGCTCCATCGAGAAGCCGGGCTCCCGGCCGTAGGTGTCGGTGGCCAGGAGGACTCCGAACCAGAAGAGGCTCACGAGCGCGAAGGTCTTCAGGTACGTCTGGACCGGAGGGATGAGGCTCTCGACCGGGAACACCCCGGAGTGGAACCGGACGTGGTACGCCAGCACCAGGCTGGCGAAGATCACGGGGATGTCGCCCAGGTCGAGCAGCAGCTTGATCGGGTTGAGCCGGCTTGAGGAGATGGTCCGCCTCCTTGGGACGGTCTGGCGGGCCCATTCTAGTTCAAGACGGTGCAGCGTCTGCAACCTTTCGTTCGGGCCACCGGTACTCATTGTTGGAGTCCGTGACATTCCGGAGGCTCGGTCGATGTTTCTGGGTCTGGGTCGGTTCGTCGGTGCCAGCGTGATCGTGCTGGCCGCGTTCACCCAGGTCCACGGCTTCTCCGGCAGTGGAAAGGAGGGCTGGGACGAGGCCCAGAAGTATCTGGGTCGGGGCCGGATGTCGCAGGACGAGGCTGCGAAGATCCAGGAGATGACCGAGGCCGACAGGCTGCAGAAGGCGGCAGACCTGCTGGTGGACGCGGAGCGCTCCGCCAGCACCGAGCACGAGACCCAGACGGTCGGGCAGGCGCTCGCCACGGTGTACAACCGGCTCGCCCTGGACTGCCACACGAAGAAAGACCTCAAGAACGCGGTCTACTACGGAGGCGAGGCGGTCAAGCGCGACGGCGCCGACCCGACCCTCCACGCCAACCTCGGGCAGTACCAGATCGACGCCGGCGAGTACTACGAGGCGTCCCGGTCGCTCACCAAGGCCCGGGACGTGGCCAAGGATCCGGTGGCCAAGCAGAAGGCCTGGAAGACGCTCATCGCCGCCTACATGCGGCAGGCCCAGAACAGCGACCAGAGGGCCCGCGACGATGCGATCCGGGAGATCGGGGGGCTGCTGGCCGAGCAGGGGGACGATTTCGATGCCCTCTGGAGGCTGGGTCTCTGCTGGCGGCTCAAGGGCGATGCGGCCAGGGCTCTCGATGCGTGGGAGAAGGCGCGGAAGGCCGGTCAGGTGAACCCCGACCAGGAGCGGGAGTACCAGAACCTGAAGGCCGCCAAGACGATCAAGGCCGACAAGCAGTTCGTCAAGGACTCGAGCATGCACTTCTCCATCGAGTTCAACGACAAGTCGCAGTCGGCCCTGGCGCAGAAGGTGCTCGGGATGCTCGATGAGGCCTACGAGGAGGTCGGTACACGCTTCGACCTGCGTCCCGACAAGAAGGTGTTCGTGACGGTGTACACCGGCCAGGAGTACAACGACGTCTTCCAGGTGTCGTGGGCCGGCGGCCAGCACGAGGAGAACCGGATCGACCTGAAGGTCAATCCGGCCATGCCGGAGGCGAAGCTCAGGGACGTGATCCTCCACGAGTGGACGCACCACGTCGTGAGCCTCAAGTCGAGGCAGCAGTTCGTCCCCCTGTGGATCCACGAGGGTCTGGCGATGCACTGCGAGAGGAACCACGAGGCCGGGACGGCGCCGGTGCTGGCGCTGCTCGACCGGGTCATCAAGGTCAAGAACAACTACATCCCTTTCAAGGATGACCGGTACCAGATCCACCGGAGTTTCATGAAGCTCCCGAATCCCAATCTGGTCCGGCTCGCGTACGCCCAGAGCTACTCCATCGTGCACAAGATGATCGACAGGTTCGGGTTCGGCACCGTGGTCAAGGTGGTGGAGCGGCTCGGGGCCGGAGAAGAGTTCGAATCGGCGTTCCACGTCGTCACCCGCGTGAAGTGGGAAGACTTCGAGAAGGAGTGGTTCCAGGAGCGTCGCGCGGCAGCGGCGCTCGTGCCGGAGCCCACCCCGGGTCCGGGGATGCCGGCGCAGCCGGTCGTGGCACCGGCGGCGGGCCAGCAAGGAGGGTTGACGATCCGTATCGGTTCTCCTGGTTCCATGCCTCGACCTGCCCGGACCGGGCAGTAACAGGAGGCATCAGGAGAACCCGGGGCGCCGTGGGGCGCTCCGTGGTTCGTTCGGTGATTCGGCCGGGTGGGCTGGAGACGCCAGCACCCCGGCTTCTTTTTTTCCCCGGGACTCACCGCTTTCTTCTCTCTTCCGAGCGCGCCCTCGACTGCCCCCCCTTCCTCGGTGACTCCGCAGCCAGGCCGAGGCCTGATCACAGGCCCGACTCCGCGAAACAGGGCGGGGATCCTGGCGGGCCATCCATGGGTTGTACCGGTAAGGGGGGCATGGTACGATGGTGCGAGCCGTTCCGGGAAGGCCTCCCGACGGCCGTTGCGGCGCCAGGGGTGGTTCGCCCGGGCGTGGTCCAGTCGACTCTTGCAAGGGAGAGAATAACGTGATGCGTCTGGTTGCGCTGGCCCTCTTCTTCTGCCTGGTTGTGCCCGTCTGTGCCAAGCCCGACTGGGCCACGATCGAAGGGTACGTTCCGGACAACACCCTCGGCGTACTGACGCTGAAGATCGACAAGGAGGGGCGAGACACCTTCCTGGCGATGCTCCCGGTCACCCTGGAGGTCGTGAACAAGGTGCTGGACGAGCAGTTCGGCGCGTTCGCCAAGCTCACCGGAGTCAACCCGCTGGAGGCGACGGAACTGTTCGCGTGCCTGGCTCCTTCGCCAAAGGGAGACCCGGTGGTGGTCGTGGGGCTGAAGGTGGCCGTGGACGGGGCGAAGGTCGCCGCCGCGCTGAAGGCCAGCCCGCTCGGAGGCCAGGGGTTCAGTGTGGCCGAAGGGGACCACGGCGTGCTGCTCTCCAGGGGCGAGACCGCCTGGGCGTTCGTCAGCAAGGGGGTCATCCTGCTGGGACAGCCGCAGAACCTGGCAGGCATCCTCGCCCGGAAGGGTCAGCCGTCTCCGACGAACAAAGATCTGATCGAGACCTGCAAGGCCCAGGCCGCGGACGCGAGCCGTCTCTTCTTGAGGCTCAAGGTCCTCGAGGGCAGCCTTCCCAAGCTGCCGGGCAACCTGCCTTTCCAGAAGTACGGACTGCCACAGAACCTGCCGTCCCAGATCGCCCATGTGATGATCAACACCACGCCCTCCGAGGTCAGCGCCCAGGTCGAGTTCAAGGATGGGGCGATCACGCCCAAGGTGGAGAGCGCCGCGCGAGAGTGGCTCAAAGACCAGAAGACGGAGCTGTCGAACGCTGTGACGAAGGCCGATTCGGACGCCGGACAGTGGGGCGTTCTGGCTCCCCTGACGCCGGACCTCATGTCCGCGAAGATGAGCCTCGCCTCGTACGACGACCTGTCGGAGGCGCTGAAGCTCGAGGCGAGCGGATCCAAGATCACGGCCAAGATGCCGACCGAGAAGCTGGCGCCGTTCAAGGGCACCGGCGGCCTGGCGCTGCTGGGTGTGCTGGGTGGCGCCCTGATGCCGAAGATCAAGGGCGCGCTGGAGCCCAAGATGCCGGTTGCCGGCCCTGACCCGGGCGCCGGTCCGGTCCGGTAGCCGACCGGACCGCCCACGGGGCCTGCGGCGGCCTGGCCTCGAGCGACCCGGACGGGTGGAACGTTTCTCGCGGTGGCCAGGCCGGGCCCGCCGTCGCGTCGCATCTCGCCCGGACCGGGGCATGCAACGGGGGTAACCGTCGTCGGTTTGTCTTCAGAGGTGGTGTGGTCACCGTATGGCAGCCAGGGATCGCCGCCTGATCGTCAACGCGGATGACTACAACCTGACGGCCGGCGTCGGCCGCGGCATCTGCAAGGCCCACGAGCACGGGATCGTCACCTCGACCTCTCTGATCATGACGCAGCCGCTCTCCCAGCGAGACCTGCGCTGGCTGAAGAGCGCCACGGGCCTCTCGGTCGGGCTCCATCTGTGCCTCGATGTGGGCAAGCTGCTGTCCGTCGTGGCGCGCCAGGCGCTCGGCAGGGTGACCGGCGCCGCCAGGCGGGAGTTGCTGGCCAGCCCCGGCCTCGATCGAGACGTCGTCTCCGCGGAGCTGGAGGCGCAGTTCGAGTCGTTCGTCGGGGGGCTCGGCCGGCAGCCGACCCATCTGGACACCCACCACGACATCCACTCGAATCCCGTCGTGCTGGACGTGCTGGTGGAGCTGGCGCGACGGTTCGGCATTCCCGTGAGGAGCCTCGACGACGGAACGCGGCGGAAGATCCGCGCTGCCGGGTTGCCGACGCCCGACGCGACGGTCGGAGGCCAGGGATGCGGCGCCTTCTGGACGGTGGAGAGGCTCAAGGAAGCGCTGGCGAAGCTCGAGCCCGGCATCACGGAGTTCGTCTGCCATGGAGGGCTCGGAATCCCGGACCATGATCTTCCGACCCACGGGATCCAGAGGGAAGAGGAGCTGAAATCGTTCTTGTGTCCCGGTCTGGCATCGATCCTCGCCGAGTCGAAGGTGCTGTTGATCGGCTACAAGGATCTGCCCTGCACCAGGGGCGGGGCGGGAAGGCCCGCGGAGTCCGGGCGGAGTGGACGCCCCCGGTGACCAGCCGGGCCGTCGGCGGAGAGCTTTGATAAGACCGCCGCTGTCGGGCTATACTCGGGCGGATCCTGGCGGACCATCGCGCGGCGTTCCCGGGCCGCGGTCGAAAGCCCCGGCCATGTCTTGACCCTCCGGTGGAGCGATCGTCTTGGGCCTCTCAGCCACGTTCTCCGACGAGTTCCAGCGCCGCTATCAGATCGAGAAGATCCTGGGCGAGGGCGGCGTGGGTCGCGTGTACCTGGCCAGGGACACGGAGCTGGCCCGCCACGTCGCCATCAAGGTGCTCATCTACGTCGATCGGGCCGATCCGGTGGCGCGTCAGCGGTTCGAGGAAGAGGCGAGAGTCTGCGCCGCCCTCAAGCACCCCAACATCGTGCCGCTGTACCACGTGGGCAGCGAGGGCGGCTGCCCATACCTGGTGTTCGAGTTCGTCGAGGGGCAAGACCTGGCGAGGGTGCTGACCACCAAGAAGGTCCTCGATGCGAAGCGGACGCTGGCGATCGCCGCCGACGTCCTCGAGGGGCCCGCCTACGCTCACGCCCGGAAGGTCGTTCACCGGGACCTGAAGCCGGGCAACATCCTGCTCAGGGAGGCCGGCCAATCCGAGATCCCGATGATTCTCGATTTCGGGATGGCCAAGACCGAGAACAGGGACCGGTTCCAGACCCGGCAGGGAATCGTGCTGGGAACGCCGCTCTACCTGGCGCCGGAGGCGATCATGGATGGGCGGTCGCTGCCGGCCACGGACCTCTACAGCCTCGGCTGCGTCATGTTCGAATGCCTGGCCGGAAGACCTCCGTTTCTGGCCGCCACGGATCTGGCCGTGCTGGAGCTGCATCTGGAGAAGCCGCCTCCGCGGCTGGACGAGGTGGACAAGAGCCTGCCGAAGGCGCTGGTGGAGCTGGTCGACCGGGCTCTCAGAAAGGACCCGGAGGACCGGTTCACCGCTGCCGAGGAGATGCTGGCCTGGGTGAGGGCGGTCCAGGAGGGTCGCCCCCCGCCGGGTTCCCGGACGACCCGGCTGCCGGGCAGTTCCGCCCTGGCCGCGTCCGGGTCTCGATCCCGCCAGAGCAACACCGTGAAGACCGCGGCACGGTCCGGCCCGGGCGCGCCCACCCTCGGGGTGACCGGCGCTCGCGCGGTCCTCGGCGGCCGGTTCGGATGGCTCCTGGGCGGGGCGTCTCTCTGAGGCCCGGGGACAGGCTGTCCGTGGAGATCAAGCTGGCCGACGGCAGGATCGGCTGGAAACAGAAGATCGAGATTCCCACCGCGGTGCCCCGGGTCGAGTATCCGGAGTGGAACCGGGCCCGGGTGCTCGTGCCGGCGGGCACGGCGTCCGAGGGGATCTTGACGTTCACCGCGGCCTCCCCGGAGCGGCGGTTGATCTCGTCCACCAAGGTGGGCCCCGATCTGGAGTACGAGCTGGAGGTACCGATCCACGTGGACCTGGGCCCGGGGGTGGCGACGATCCGGCAGGCCCCCCAGCTCTCCGCGAGCCACGAGGTCGGTCCGGTCCAGGGCCTGGCGGTGCGGCT
>JACQZM010000114.1:6539-13820 GCA_016213885.1 Candidatus Rifleibacteriota bacterium
ATTTCGGCCCCGGGCTGTCGGGCCTCGGCGGCTCCGGAGGCCGCGGTGGGGGCTCCCCGGACGATCACCGTCGCTCGCCCCCGGCTGGCCGGTTCACCGAAGAGATCTGGAAGATGCTGCGGAAGGAGCCATTCGGACGCGATCTCACCGACTTCATCCCCCGGGCCTCCGGGTTCTTTTCCGCGCCTGACGTCGGGCTGGCGTCGAAGAAGCGACTCCACGAGGGTGTGCTCAAGCTCAGGCAGCTCGAGCTGGAGGCGGTGTCCCAGCACGAGGGCGCCTCTCTGGGCCTTGCGACGCTCTGCAGGCCGTTCCTCACGACGAGCTGGGCCTTTCCTGCCGGTCCCCGAGACCCGGAGGAGGTGGAGCTGCTCGGCGGCCCGCTGGCGTGGTGCACCCAGGACCGGGGCCAGTGGGATCTGTTCCACAGCTGGGCCTCGAGCGGCCTGGTCTTCCGCACGGCGTTTCCGGAGGTGGACCTGAGCACCGCGGAGACCGCCCGGGCCGGCTTCGCCGAGAGCCGGACCGTGACGGTCCCCGGCCTGACCGGGGTCACGACCGACCGGTGGGCCACCTTGAAGGCGGTGGTCCTCATGATGGGACCAGCCTACTTCTTCGAGGTGACCCTGAGCGGCGAGGGGGGCGGCGGCCCCGCCACGTTCATGATCTCCCACCCCGGGCTCGACCTGTGGTACCGAGCCATGGATCGGAGCGAGCTGATTCCCGAAGCCGACGTCGCGAGGCGCACGCCCGGGCGACAGGCCAGCGACGTCAAGGCCGCCGAGCAGCTCGCCTGGGGGGAGGTCAGCATCGTGTTCCCGGCGGATCTCCTTCCGCGGGCCCCCTTCAAGGTCCGAACGACCTACCGCCACCTGCCCGGTCCATCGATCCAGAGTATCAGCCGGCTTCATCGGATGGCCCTCATGCGCGAGCTGACGTTGAAGGTGACGAAAGATGCTCCTTCCGACCCGGTGCATTGACGTGCGCGACCGACGAGGCACCCTGACCCGGTCGAGGTCCGGAGCAGTGGCGCTTCTCGTCCGGGCGCTGGTCGCCCTGATCGCCACCGGCTGCCCGGCCACGTCGAGGGGGGAGGCGTCGGCATCCCCCCGACCCGGCATCGCCCAGGTGGGGCCGATCGCCCCCTGGAGCGCCGGGGACACCTGGAACATGCTCGTCTATCCCAAGATCCTGCAGCGAGGGCCCAACCGCGACCCGCTCGGCTTCCGCCTGGGCACGCCGAGCTACTTCCACTACGAGGTGACGCGGATCCACCGGGCACCGGCGCTGACCATGATCTTCGTCCAGGTCTCGTCCATGGGCGAGACGGTCCGTCCGTACCATGCCGGCCTCGTCTTCGGGACCCACGGGACCGCCACGGACAGGAGCACCCTGGCGCTGGCCAAGCTGGGGGTCCGGTTTCTCTTCCGTGGCGTCTGGACCGAGCACCGGACCGACTACTTCAAGATGAGCTCCGAACCCGCCCCGGTCATGACCGACCAGGACGACGTGCCGCTGGACTTTCCGCTCGTCGAGGCACGGCCGATCCCGCCGGGCCGGACCGAGACCGTCCGGGAGTTCCGGATCACCCAGTTGTTGCAGCAGCTGCCGTTCGCCAGGGACATCCGGCAGACCGTCAGGGCGGGGGAGGACCTGGGGCGATCGCAGCTGATGGTGCCCACCGACCCCAAGACCAGCGTGACCGTGGAGCTCCAGCGCATGTCCGACAAGAGGACGACCCGGATGACTGGCCGCCCGAGTCGCATGGGCCGGCCTTGGTCCGGCGAGGCGCCGGATCATCGAAAATGGTCAGAACTTGCGGCCCTCCCTGTGCGTAGTACTCAGTGGCTGCTTTGCCATGTTCTGTCGTCGGGTGGTCTCGTCACAATCAAGGAGTCTGTCATGCCCGAGCGCGCGCGATGGCACCACACCCTGCTGGTGGTCCTGGTGGTTCTCCTGTCTGGTACCCCGGGCCTGGCCCAGGACAGCCTGGAGGACGCGGACCCGCTCACCCGGAACGCCACGGTGACGGTTCCCTCGCCGAGCTCGGAGGTCCGGGACGCCCGACCGGCCGACGAGGGTGGGATCGTGCTCATGAACGTGGCCTCCGACGACCAACGAGGCCAGGGGACCATCACCGACGCCCGGACGTGGTACGACGCCTCCTCCAGCTCGTCCACCGCGGGCCTCCCGATCGTGAGGCAGCCGGCCCAGCTCGTGAAGATGGTGCCCGACAGTCGTCGCCCCTGGTCGAGCCACTGGTGGCCGGCGACGGAGTGTGCCCTGGCGTTCCCCGGCAAGAGCGCCTACCGGAAGCCCCACGGGCTGGCCCCGCTCGAGGCCTACGACACCTACGTCTTCAACAAGACCGGCAAGAACCCGGAGGCGGCCCTCTGGGAGGCCAAGATCGGCGGCCTCAAACCGGACGACCCTCGGACCGGCTGGAACTACCACAATCTGGCGCCGCTGTCGCTCTACGGCCCGGACTCCACCGCGGACAGGGAGCGAAAGCGAAACGAGTACTACTGGTACGGCCACTGCAACGCCTGGACCGCGGCCTCCATCCTGATCCCGGAGCCGCCGACCCAGAAGGTCGTGCCGTTCGACAAGGCCGTCACCATCCTGAAGCTGAAGAAGCGGATCGCCGAGCAGTGGACCGCCGAGGACGACCGCAACGCGGCCACGGCCTACGTGAAAGAGGAGATCCGGACCAGGGAGCTGACGCTGACCAGGGCCGACCTGATCGGGATCATGATCGAGGCCTGCATGGGGGTCGGGTGTCAGACGTTCGGCCAGGCCACCGGCCTGCCCGAGACGAACCAGGACCAGGGCGTCACCCCCTGGCAGTGGGACAGGTTCAGAGCGGGCGAGACCGTGCCGCTGGGCACGAACACCAACAGGAACCTCGAGCAGATGACCGACTGGGAGAAGTGGTACTGGAGGAACCCGTTCCCCCACAACTTCCACCTGATCCTGCTGTCCAAGATCGTGGACCAGGGCCTGCCGATCGCGGGCGACATCGATGCCAACGACCACGTGGACAACCAGCCGATCTACGGCTACGCGTACAAGCGCAATTACATGGAAGAAGGGGACAAGCGGTTCTACCTGTTCCACGCCCGGACCCGCTGCGCCACCTACTCGCGGGATCCGTCGGTCCGGGGGACCATCCCCAGGGACGTGGACTACTACTTCCGCATCTACCTCGACAAGGACAACCGGATCGCCAGCTCCGAGTGGGTGGGCCCGTCGGGCAATCCTCGAAACGCCACGGCCCACTGGGACGTGCTCTGGTTTCCCAACTCGTTCCACCCCGGCACGTTCATCGGGAACAGGAACCTCAGCGACTCCGTCGTCCGCGAACTGATCAAGCTCTATTCGTCCGATACTGCTGACTAGCAGGCGGATCGCGGCGTCTTACAGGTGGGGGCACCAGGGTCCGGTCCCACGGCGCGCTCCGTGGAGCGTTCGAGGCTTCGGCCCTGCTGTCTCCCTGGATCTACGCTTCCAGGATCCGACATCGTTGCCGCGCAGCCCGGTCCGTGATCTACCCTGGGTCTCGACCCTGGGTCGCCGGGAGAGGAGGGGATGGAATCGAGGTCGCGCTCGGGGTGCGGCTTGCGATACGCCCGGGGTCGGTCTATGATTTGACCGGCCTCTAAAGCGCAACGGGGGCGGTTTCCCCCTGCGACCGGGATCGGTGGAGGTTTCGACCGTGCCCACGCGTCAGGTGCCCGTCCGCAGAGCCGGGATGATCATCCCCATCGTCCTCGTGGTTCTCATCGTGATGGCGATCCTCGGCGTCGTCCTCATGTTCTCCTCGTCGAGCGAGTACTCCCAGTCGGCTCTGGTGGCCTACGGGGTGAGGGCGAGAGAGCTCGCCTTGGCCGCGCTCGAGGAGGCGAACGCCGCGGTCTACGACAAGGTGAACTGGAACGGCGGCGCGGCGCCGGAGTGGCGCGACGACCTGTTCACCCAGGCCAAGGCCAAGGCCGACGCGAACGACCGGACCACGTTCTTTCCGAAGAACCTGCTGACCCTGAACCTGGTGCCCAGGTCGGTCAGGGTGGCCAGCTCCTCGGGGGGCGAGATCCGATCGGCCGACGTGGAGTTCCTCGGCTTCAAGCGCATGGCCTACGCCTCGACCGACACGTTCCTGCAGGACTCGATCTACTATCACGACCCCGACCAGAAGTTGGACCTGGCCAGCGACGCCAACGGGGTCAAGGCGCCGCAGGAGTACACCGGCTACTACCGGGTGAAGGTCGCGGCCCGGTACGGCCGGGTCACCCGCACGGTGAGCCAGATCCATGATGTGAAGATCGTCCAGACCGTGCCACCGGCCCGGGACTTCGCGCTGTTCTCCTTCCTGCCCACCAACCCGGGGCAGCAGAACGGTCCGCCGGACGACCGGTACGCCAACGAGGATCTCAACCGCGGCGGAGCCTGCAAGGTGTTCGCCTACGGCAAGGGCCGGGTGTTCGTCCGGGGGCCATTCATCCTCGAGAGCGAGGGCAACCCCGGCGGCAACGGTGGGGTCAGGCCGCGGAGCTCCTCGTCGTACTTCCAGCGCAAGTGGTGGACGTGGCAGCTGATCCCCTCCACGCGGGACGGCATCGTGACCCGGGCGGGCCCGCCACTGATCAACTTCGGCGTGCCGCCGGCGCGGCCGGATCGGACGAGCCGCAACCGGTGGATCGTCGGCATCTTCACGAACCTGTTCGGAGGTCTCGGCGAGCTCCTCGGCGACGACCCTGGCTGGTACATCCTGGACGGCCAGCAGTGGTACTGCGAGACCAGGGACCCGGACCCCAAGTCGTTCTCCGTCACCGGCGACCCGTTCGCCGGGAACCCGGTCATGTACAGGGGGGTCCTGACGCTCCACGACGGGAACAACCGCAATCCGGTCCGCGACGCCGAGGGCGATCTCACCCCGAACTGGCGACTGCCCGACCAGGCGCCGGGGGACGACGAGGCCCGCTGGGTCGTGGAGCCGGAGGGCGGCCTGATCGGGAAGTACAACGTCGTGAAGTACTCGTACTCCACGTACGGCTGGGGCCTCTACGAGAAGTACAGGGTCAGCAGGGTCGGCGTGACCGCCGCCAGGTTCGGCGCCCACTGGGAGAAGAAGTACGAGCAGAGCTACTGGAACCGGTTCTTCTCCGACCTCTTCCAGGCCGGGACGATGATGATGTTCCTCGGCGGGGCCGGGCTGGTGGCGATCCCGGGCCTGGCGCCGATGGCGCTGGGAGCCCTCACCATCCCCGGGCCGGTGGTGCTGGCGACGCTCGGGGCGATGATCGGCATGTCCCTGACCGGCAGCACCGGCTTCACGAACCTCGGATCGGTGAACGTCGCGGACCTGAAGGACGTGTTCCCACCCGACTTCCGGATCGTGGCGCGGTGCGTCACCCGCCGCTACCCCAAGCTGAAAGATCTGCGCTCCGTCACCACCGGCAACCCGGTGCGACTCGACGGCATCGTCGCGTTAGACGATCTCTCATGCGATCGGGCGTTCAGGTACACCGGCAAGGGGTACCTGTACTCCGACGAGCCCACGGCGCCTCCGAAGCTGACCGCGCCGATCAGCCCCGTGGCGGCGCCACCCAGCGACGACTACCTGACCCTGTACTACGGCGGTGGCACCGACCAGCCCTACCAGGGGAGCGCCATGATGGAGATGAAGGCCGCGGCGTCGGGCGATTCCACGGTGGTCGGCTCCGTGTACGCGACCCAGGGCGTGAAGCCGCAGGGGTCGGTGCAGATCGTCGGCAACATGAGCTGCGGCTTCGTGAACAAGGCTCAGATACCGGATGCCAGCGCCCTTCAGGTCCACTACAGGTTCGACACGCTGAGACCGGCTGACAGGGCGGTGTTCAGGAACGGCTCCTGGCACGCGGTCGCGATCTCCCAGCGATCGTGTCTGGCCCTGGACTGGTGAGGGTGACCCGCCAGATGACCCAAGGCACCGATCTGATCACGGCCGTGCAAGAGGGGCTGGCCAGCCCCGAACCGCGGGCGCGAATGGCGGCGCTCCTCTCGGCGCTGGCCATCCCCGATCCGGCCCAGGCGAAACCGCTGCTCCACAGGGCGGCCAACGAGGACGCCGACCCGCAGGTCCGGCACACGGCCCAGAGGACCATCGCCCTGCTCGAGGAGAAGGGCGTCACCGCCGGCCCCGGGGAAGGCCAGGCCGCCGGCGACAAGGTCGTCGAGAAGTTCCGGGAGCTTCTGGCCGATGCCAGGCCGAAGATCCGGCTGGGCGCCCTGACCAAGGTGCTGAAGTACCGGAGCACGAAGCTCCTGCCGCTGGTGGAGGAGGCGCTCGACCGGGAGCAGGTGCCGCAGGTCCAGGCCGCCATCGTCGACGTCCTCGGCCGGCTCGGGGCGGTGGAGTGTCTGGCGCGGCTGGTGCGACTGCTCGACCATTCCGAGGCCTCGGTGGCGGCCCGCGCCGTGAGCGCCGTTGCCGCCCTCGGCAGGGACGCGGCGCTCCCGCTTCTGGCGCTCCTCCTGGAGCGACGAGAGAGCCAGATCCTCTCGGCGGTGCTGACCGCCTTGATGCCCACCGACCCGGCCCGGGTGTTCGCCACGCTCGATCAGCTCGCCGGGTCGGACGACGAGTCGGCCCGGTCGGCGGCGTTCCACTGTCTCGCCCAGCTGGAGGATCCTCGATGCGTCCCGATCGCCGAGAAGCTCCTGGCCAAGGAGACCAACGAGGAGCTGGCAGAGGCGGCCCGGGAGTTCTTGAGCCGACTGAAGAAGGCCGGGGAGGAGGGCTTCGTAGAGCAGCTCAGGGAGAGGCTGACCAGCCTCGACCCCCTGGTGAGGAAGAGCGCCCTGGCCGACGCCCGGGAGCACCTGGACCACCCGGAGGTCCGGGGGCTCGTGGACATGCTGGCCCAGCTGGACCCGGACCGGGAGGTCCAGGATGCCGCCAAGCTGGTGGCCCAGGAGAACCTGGCCGAGCTCGCCGAGTCGGAGAGCGTCTCCGCTCTGATCCCGGAACTGGCTCAGATGACCGCGGAGCAGCGGGCGGCCCGCCAGGAGAAGCTGGTCTCCAAGTTCAAGAACCTGTTGAGCCGCAAGCAGGAGCGGCTCAGGATGAAGGCGGTGCTGAAGGCCAAGAAGTACCAGGAGAAGTGCCTTCTGCCGCTGATCGTCGAGAAGATGGAGTTCGAGACCTCGCCGGGCGTGCTGGCGGCCATGCTGCTCACGCTGGCCGACATCGGATCGGACAGCGACGTACCGCTGATCTCCCCGTACCTGAACCACCGCAAC
>JACQZM010000115.1 GCA_016213885.1 Candidatus Rifleibacteriota bacterium
ACGCCGGAGGTGATGCGCACCCCGGGCTTTCCGTTCTTCATGGCGGTGGTCCTCACCCTGTTCGGAGCCGGCGCCAAGCCGACCGTGCTGGCCCAGATCGCCCTGTCGGTGGGGACCTGCTGGCTCACCTGGGCGTGGGCACGGAGGCTCGTTCCAGGAGGAGCAGCTCTCCTGGCCGCACTCCTGGTGGCGATCGATCCCCCGACCGTGTGTCACTCGCTGCTCCTGTTGACCGAGACCCTGTTCACCTTCCTTCTGGTCGCGGCGCTCCTGTGCCTGTGGAGCTGCCGACAGAGCGGGGCGGCGCTGGCCCGCGCAGGGTCGCCTGCGGCGTCTGCAGGGGCCCCTTCCCCTGCAGCCACCGCCCCTGCGCGGGCACTCCGACCGGGCTCGCTTCGGTTGGCCCTGGTCGGTGCGCTCCTCCTCGGGGCGGGCGCCCTGGTCCGTCCGATCGGTCTGTACCTCGTTCCCCTGGCCGCTCTCTGGGCGTTCGTGGTCGGCCAGGGAAGCGGTCGGCGCCGACTCGCCATCGCCCTGCTCGTCGCCGTCGTGGGGGCGTCGCTGCCCGTGGGGTGGGCGCTGCGCAACCAGGCGGCAGGCGTCGGCTTCACGCTGTCCGACATCGAGGCGGCGAACCTGCTGCTGTTCCGCGCCGCGCCGGTCCTGGCCCGCGTCGAACGAACCTCGTGGGACGTCGCGGGCCGGAAGCTCGAGCAGGAGGTGGCCCGCCTCGCGGCCCTCGAGAAGCGGGAGGCTGGCTCGGGGCCCGCGGTCGACAGGATCCGCCGCAGGGTGGCCCGGGAGGTGCTCACGAGTCACCCCATGGCGACGCTCGCCGTGTTCGCCGACGGGGCGTTCCGCATGTGGGTCGGCCCGGGCAACACGGATCTGCTGATCCTGCTGGGCGTCGTGACCCCGGAGTCGCCCGGGTCGTGGCCGGTCACCGGATCTCCGGCCCTGAGGGCCGTGGCCAGCTGTCTGGCGGCGTCGTCGGTCGCGCTCAGGGTCGCCACGATCGTCCTCACGGTGGTCGGCCTCCTCGGGTGGACCCGGGACCGGCGCTGGCCCGAGCTGGGCTTCATGATTGCGGTGCTCGCCTATTTCACGGTACTCTCCGCGAGTCCGGGCGCCTACGCCCGGCTGCGAGTGCCCGCGACGCCTGCGGCTTCGATCGTGGCCGCAGCCGCCCTGGCGGGTCGTCGACGGACAGCGGCGCCCCCTTTAGGCCCAGGAACGAGGATCGACCATGGATCACCCCGACGCGGACGAGGCGACGCCACCGGCCGGGAAGCCCGAGCGTCCGGCCGCTCGCCCGGAGCCCGGCGACCCCCAGCCCCCGGCGCCCGGAAAGACCGACGAGAAGCGAAGAGCCCCGACCCATCTTCCGACGCCGGAAGAGGCTCTGCGCTAGCACTACAACGAAAGATCCCGGCCGTCGCGAGGCCGAGCGAGGCGAAGGCTGGCAAGGAAGAGGAGCGAAAGGACCGGAGGTGTACTTGAACAGTACATCGAGGACCTTTCGCGACGATGACGCAGCCAGCGTTCGCCGCAGCCGGCCGCAGCAGGGCGGGGTCTTTCGTTGTAGTGCTAGATCGGCTTGATCCGGATGGCCCGCGGCGACGTCGGGCAGACGTGGGTGCACAGGCCGCAGCCGGTGCACCCGTCCTCGATGACCCTCGGCCCCTGGCCGCTCTCCTGGACCAGCGCCCGGTTGCCGATGGGGCACGTCCGGCCACAGGCGTCGCAGGGATCGCATAGCCAGGCGCGACAGATCTCCCGGGAGACCACGGCCAGGCCGATCTTGATGTCTTCCTTGACGATCGGCACCAGCGCCCCGGTGGGGCAGGCCCTCGAACACGGCACGTCCGGACAGAGGCGACACGGGGCCTGTGCCGGGATGATCGCCGGCGTGCAGTCCGCGTGGGCGGAGGCGCCGCCCACCAGACGGATGGCCCCGTGGGGACACGCGAGGGCACAGGCAGAGCAGCCCTCGCAGGTCGACAGGAAGAGCGACTCCACCAGCGCGCCCGGCGGTCTCAGGTGCAGCCTGGGAACCACATCCACCCTCTTCTCCACGGCCGCGGCGAGGCGCCGTTTCAAGAACGCGAGCCCCCTCAGGAAGAGCTCCTTCCGGTCGTAGCGTTCGTCAGCCATGGTTTCCTCGGGGTGAGCCCCTGCGGCGACCGCTCTCCCTCGTCACGTCGAGACCGCCCCAGCACGTGCTGGCCGGCCGATCCGTGACGCCGTGCCGCCGGGTCGGTGGGGACGAGCGATCATCGATCTGAACAAAAGAGATCTCAGGACTAATGTTCTTGTCCTGTTCATTCGATACCTAGGATAGCACGACACCTCCTGGAAGGCTCGCAGTGCGGCTTTCGAGGCAGGACGGTGGCCGGGCTGTAGGCCAGCTCTTCCACTTCTAACCCCACGACAAGGACGGAACAAATGTCCAGAAGCGCCGCTGTTCCCGCAAACCTGCCGGTGGTTGTCCGACCAGACGGACGCGCCGCCCAACAGAAAGGGAACGGAAGAGGCCAGGTGAACGATCTGGATCTCGACTCCTGGAAGAACTACGAGAACATCATCACCGACAGTCTCTGGATGATCCCCGAACGGGATCACACCGGGGCCCACTCGGCCGGGTACCACGGAAACTTCATTCCCCAGATACCTCACCAGATGATGCTGCGTTACACCCGCAAGGGCGACGTGGTGGTGGACCCGTTCATGGGAATGGGGACCACGCTCATCGAGGGGCGCAGACTCGGCCGGCACGTGATCGGCCTCGAGCTCCAGGAGTCGGTCTGCGAATCCGCCCGGGTCCGGACGTTCCAGGAGCCGAACGAGTTCGGTGTGGAGACGCTGCCGTCCTGCTGCGACAGCCGGACTCTGGCGGCGCGGCTCAAGGTGGCGAACGCCCTCCAGGCGTTGGGGAAGCAGAAGTTCCAGCTCCTCGTCCTGCACCCCCCGTACCACGACATCATCCACTTCTCGAGCCTGGAGAACGACCTGTCGAACGCCACCGATCTGGACACGTACCTGAAGATGTTCTCCGACGTGGTGGGCAACTTCGCCCCGCTGCTCGAGAAGGACAGGTACCTGGTGCTGGTCATCGGCGACAAGTACGCCGACGGGGAGTGGGTCCCTCTGGGGTCCAGGACCATGGACGCGGTATTGAAGCACGGCTTCTCTCTGAAGAGCTGGATCGTGAAGAACATGACCGGCAACCGTGCCAAGCGCAACCTGGACAACCTCTGGCGGTACAGGGCGCTCCGGGGCGGCTTCTACATCTTCAAGCACGAGCACGTGCTGGTGTTCAGAAAGGACCGGTAGAAGACCCGGCGCCTCGCCGGGTCCGAGTCGCGCCCCCGAGCGCGACCTCACTCCGGATCCCCTCCACTTCCATCGTGGCCCATGGGACCAGGCCACCGCCTGATCCCAGGCCAAGCTCAGCGAGGCAGGTGGAGGATCATGGGTAGTCGGCGGTCCTCGGTCGCGGCCCGCCCCGATCCCCGGAGTCGCCGGGGACCGCGAGGCGGGCGGGATCGTTTCGACATGGGGGGCCTTCCGCTTCGCTCATTCCGCCCCCCGGGGCCCCCTCGGGCTCACGGTCTCTGCCGGCCCACGCCGGCGAGGATCTTGAGGGCCATCGACGAGACCCCGTAGGAGCCGATGTCGCCGGGGTCCACCCAGCTCGAGCCCGGTGGAACGGCTCGTCTGGCTCCCTCGAGCCGAGCCTCGAAGGCGATCACGGTCATCCGTCGGTTCGTGATGCTGTGACCGAACCTCGCCAGCTCCCGGCCGACCGTGACCCGGAGGGAGTGCCGGTCGAGCAGCAGCCGGGCCAGCTGTGCCTGCGCATCGCCGCGGCGCTGGATCTCCCCCCCTGGAAACTCCCACAGGTCGGCGAGCAGCCCGGCCCGGGCCCGGCGCACCATGAGGAACCCCCTGCACGACGAGATCACGGCAGCGGCCAGCCGCACCGGCACCGTGACCGGCCGGGGCTGCGGCGTCGGGAACTCCCCGGCCCTGCCGGCCCTGCCGGCCCCGCAGATCGTCGCCAGCGGACACGATCCGCAGGTCGGCGAGCGGGGAGCGCACACCGTCGCCCCCAGCTCCATCAGGCCCTGGTTGAAGTCGCCCGGGTCGTCAGCCGGCACCATCCTCGCGGCCAGGGTCCACAGAACGTTCCGGAGCGGCTGCTTGCGAGGGTCCCCGGCCAGCAGGAACAGCCTGGCGAGCACCCGGATCACGTTGCCGTCCAGCACCGGCTCCCGGCGGGAGAACGCGATGGAGAGGATCGCCCCGGCGGTGTACTCGCCGATGCCCGGCAGGCGCTGGAGCCTCTCCCTGTCGTCGGGTATCGAACCGCCGTGCTCCTCGACCACCCGCTCGGCGGCGCGCTTGAGATTCCGGGCGCGGCTGTAGTAGCCCAGACCGGACCACCTGGCGAGCACCGCGTCCAGGGGCGACTCGGCCAGCGCCTCCACCGTGGGGAACACCTCGAGAAACGCGTGATAGTACGGGAGGACAGTCTGGACCGTGGTCTGCTGGAGCATGATCTCCGACACCCAGATGCGATAGGGGTCGCGGGTCCTGCGCCACGGGAGGTCTCGACGATGGCGACGGTACCAGGCCAGCAAGGCCGGCGGAAGCTCGGGCGGAATCCCGGGTACACTCGATGCGGGGCGCACGGCCTCGAGTATACGGCCGCTCCGGCCGGATCATCAACCCGGCGCCCGAGGATCCGACGCCCTGCCGGATCCGCCGGATCCGAGTCGCGCCCCGAGCGCGACTCCAGGCTGCCCCCTTCCTCTTTTCCCCGGCCGTGGATCCTCCCGCGGGCCGCGGCCTGCTCGCACGCCCGCGTCGCGATCTCCGCGGCCTCGCCCGCCTCGCCGACCAGGCCAGGCCCCTGGCCGGTCTCGGATTCCTGGATCCAACGAGGCCGCCCGTGCGTCTCTAGGATACAGGGCCCGTGGACCGAGCGAGGTCGATATGTCTCACAACTCCTGCCTCTCCCTGCTGGTCGTCTGCCTGACCGTGCTCTCCGGGTCGATCGTGCAGGCCGGCGCGCTGGACGCCCTGGACCTCGACACCCCGGCGTCGCCCTCTCCGGGCTCGTCGCCTTCGCCCGCGCCGGGACCGAAGACCGCCGCGCCGGTCGACGACGATCTGAAGATCGAGGATGACCCCCCTGCGACTCCGAAGGGAACCGTGGCCGCGCCCGTCGACGAGGCCGCTCCCACGGCGCCCGGGGGGCTCAAGGACGCCTGGAACCTCGTGACCGCGCTCAGTCTCGACGAGCATGGGCTCAAGGGGAGCGCCGACGAGCACCGGCTGAAGCCGTGGCAGGCGTTCAGGTTCAGGCGGGAGATCGAGGCGATTCTCAGAGGCGTC
Source organism: Candidatus Rifleibacteriota bacterium (assembly GCA_016213885.1). GTDB lineage: Bacteria > Muiribacteriota > UBA6191 > JACPRK01 > JACQZM01 > JACQZM01. The sequence continues at coordinate 5,401 of JACQZM010000115.1, forward strand.
GGCGTCAAGGAGAGCCCCAACCTGGCGGCGAGGATCCGGCTGCGGCTGGACCACCTGCTGGGCACCGGCTCCGGTGCGGGACGACCGGAGGAGGTCGAACGTCTGGCGCGGGAGCTGGCCGTGATCGACAGGCCCGAGTTCCCCGTGGCCATGGAGGCTCTCCGGGAGCTGGTCGGCTTGCTCGATGCCGAGGTCGACGCCCAGGCGCTGAGGAACCTGGCGGTCCGCGGGCCGTCCCTCACCCCCTATCGAGACCGGGCCCGGGCGCTGGTCCACAGCCCGCTGGGTGTGGACTGGATCGTCCGCATGCTCAACTCTCCGGACAGAGCCGAGAGCGACGCTGCCGTGGAGTACCTGAGGGACGCTTCCGGCCTGTCG
>JACQZM010000365.1 GCA_016213885.1 Candidatus Rifleibacteriota bacterium
GTACTACCGGTACTACTACACTGGCCACACGATCTACATCCTGGCCATCGCACGGTACACCAACCTGCCTCTGAACCCCACGGAGAACGATCTGCGGGACATGCCGTCGCTGGTCCGCAAGGGGTTCCTGGACTCGGCCCCGCTGGATGTCCACACCAAGGCGCTCGCGGCGTTCAGCGGCAACGGTGGCAAGCCCCACGGTCTGGTCGCCGAGGTCTACGCCGGGTCGCAGATCTGGAACTTCCCGGTGAAGCAGTACGCCTTCAACCTCTCCGCGATCGGCGAGACCGCCTACAACTCCGGCGCGACCTTCGCGCGGGGTGCGAACGCCGACCCGTCGGCCCTGTTCAATCTCATGAAACTCGACCAGAACCAGTTGCCGAACCGGAACAACCGCCGCGTGATCCGCTACCGGCACGGCACCATGCAGATGGTGCTCCAGGAGTTCGGCCAGGCCAAGACCAAGAGCTACCAGTTCATGATCTTCTACGGCGGCTCCGACACGCCGCTCGGCTCGTCGTGGATGGGCCAGAGCCTCACGGATCACCCCGACTTCGTCTGGTACCCCGACCTGGACAACCCGGGCGATCCCAGGGGTGGCAACCCCTACGTGAAGGCGTCGGATCTCAAGGCGCTCTGCCCGGACCTGCCGCTCCGCTGACCGATCCGAGATCCGACGTCCACGTCGGATCCGGGTCGCGCGCCGCGCGCGGTTTCGATCGGAGGCTCGACATCCGGAGCCTCGCCGGACCGGATCGAGGCCGGCGTCTGGCAGGCGATTCTGCACGGGTCTGGTGGAGGAGCCCGGGTTCCCGGGCTCCTCTGGCTTCTTCGGGACCGCCGCGGATCTACGGAACGCGCTTCCGCTTCCGCTTCCGGGCCCCGATCCTGCCGGCCTCCTGGCTCGAGCGCGACGGCTGCCAGCGCCGGCACCTGGCGTCCACGACGATGGCGCCCACCTTCCCGCACGTGTCCAGCGACAGCTCTCCCCGGGCCACGGCATCGTAGATCGCCTGACGACTCACCCGACGGATCCGGGCGAACTCGCTCACCGGGATGAAGTCTCTCTTCAGGTGGGAGGTCTCGATGGCCAGCCGGGCGCACAGGTCGGGCAGCACCTTCATCAGCGGTCCACGCGCCAGCGCCTCGTGGGGAGGCTTCCCATCCCAGAGCGGCGACAGCGGATGGAAGACGAGGGTCAGCAGGTCCGTGTACGAGATCCCGTCGGCTATGCGGGTCGGGATGTCCTCGATGAGCAGCCGCTGGCCCGGGGAGATGCCGGTCAGGTCGACCCGGGTGCCGTCCAGCAACGTGTACGTGTCGGCCATGGTCGTCGCTCAGTCTAGCTTGCTGGACAGATCAGGGCAAGCGGACCGGGGCGGCCAGGATCCCCCGCCTGTTCCGCGGAGCTTGGCTTGTGACCAAGCGGCGGCCGCTCACTCGACCTGGAACTGGACCGTGGCCGACTCCACCAGATCGTTCGTGGTGGCGAGCAGCGTGTGATGGCCCCTGGTGAGCTTGAACGACCAGCTGTACGGCGTCGCCGTGGTCACCACCTCCTGCCCGTCCAGGAACCACCTGACCAGCGACACGGTCCTCCTCGGAACGGCTCGAACGGTGATGGCGGCCGTGGCCCCCGGATCCCTCGAGAGGATGAACCGGTCGCCCGGGTGCGGATAGGCGATCTCCAGGCCCCCGCTACCCAGCCCCGCGGACCCCGGTCGATCGAGCTTGTACCGTCCGGCGAGGCCGCGGGCCTGGCGGTCGGCGAGCCACGCCGCGTAGGTCGGTCCGACGTAGGTGCTGGCCGCCTCTCCCGGCCGGTGCCATGAGCAGCGCGCCGGAAGCGGTCGCCGGGTGAGGAACCTCTCGACGAGGCGCTGGGGACAGGCCTCGTCGGGGAGGTCGCCGGAGTCGCTGCACACCAGGCGGTCGACGATCCCCTTGGGCCGCGAGAACGCCAGGGGCGGCTGGCTCCCTTCGAGGGCGTCCAGCAGGTCCTTGAGGATCGGAGCCGCGGCCAGCGCGCCGGAGAGGGCCGTGGAGGTCCCGTCGAAGTTGCCGGCCCAGACCGCCACGGTGTGGCGGCGGGTGTAGCCCACGGCCCAGCAGTCGCGATAGCCGGTGCTCGTGCCGGTCTTCACGGCCACGGGATAGGCGTAGTCGAAGCTCCTCTGATGGCCGAAGGTGATCTGCCTGGCCGCCGGGTCCGAGAGGACGTCGGTGATCAGCCAGGCCACGTCGCCGGCGATGAGTCGGGTCGCGGCGGGCCGCTCCCGGTCCGGGCAGACGGTCAGCGGACGGTGCGCCCCTCCTGTGGCCAGGGTGGCGTAGGCGGCGGCGAGGTCGAGAAGCGTGACCTCCACGTTGCCGATGGCGATCCCGACTCCCATGGAGTCCGGCGAGACCGACGGTTCGACCAGGTTCAGCTGCTTCAAGATCTCGCCGATCGGGGTCACGCCGACCCGTCGGGCCACCTCCACGGCCGCGGTGTTGAGCGACCCGGCCAGCGCCGCCCTGACCAGAACCGGCCCGAAGTGTCGCCGGTCGAAGTTCTGGGGGTCGTAGTCGCCCCTCGGCGTGGTGAACGTCCGTCGCACGTCCGCAAGCGCCGTGGACAGCGTCGTTCCGCCCTCCAGCGCCAGGGCGTAGATGAACGGCTTCAGGGTCGAACCGGCGGATCTGCGGGCCAGCACGCCGTCGTTGAATCCCAGCGCCGTGGGAGCCCACTCCAGCGACCCCACCCAGGCCAGCACCTCGCTCCTTGCGTTGTCCACCACCACGCACGCCGCCTGACGACACGCCTTGGCCACGAGGCGCGTCCGATGACTCCGCACGATCGCCTCCGCGGTGCGCTGGACCCGTGCATCCAGGGTGGTCCGGACGATCTTCGCGCCGGTGGCGTCGGCCGCCCTGGCCAGACGACCGACCAGGTGCGGCGCCAGAAACGGAAAGGTACCGGTCCGCAGCCGGGGCGTGTCCGCCACGGCCTGCTCCAGCTCGCGCGGACCGATGAAACCCAGCTTGGCCATGCGTCCCAGCACCCACCGACGGCGTCGCTGAAGGCCCATCAGCGCCCGGCCGCCCCGGCGAGGGTCCAGCCGTCCAGGAGCCTGAGGAACCGCGGCCAGGAGAGCGCACTCGGAGAGCGTCAGCTCGCCGGGGCTGCGGTCGAACAGGGAGCGCGCACCGGCCGCCACGCCGCGGAGAGCGCCCGGCATGGGCACGCGGTTCAGGTACTGCTCGAGCACCTGGTCCTTGGTGAGGCGCTTCTCCAGGGCCACCGCCTTGACCAGCTCCACCAGCTTGGCCCAGTACGTCCTTGACCGGGGCTCCAGCAGCCGCACGGTCTGCTGCGTGAGAGTGGAGGCGCCGGAGACGATGCGCCGGTGGGTGAGGTTGTCCCAGAACGCCCGGGCGATGGCGCACGGGTCGAACCCCGGGTGCTGGCGGAACCGGGAGTCCTCGGCCGCGAGGAACGCCTGGACCAGCCGGGCCGGACATCGGTCGAGGTCGACCCACTCGCCCCGGGTCCCCGCCGCCCCGACCCGGTGGAGCAGGGTGTGGCCGTTCCGGTCCACCACCACCGGGTCCAGCGGCCGCTCCAGCCGGGCGGGGTCCGGTCCCAGAAGCACGGCGAGCAGAGCCGGCCAGGGCGAGAGGACCAGGCCCACGGCCAGCACGATGAGGGACCCGCCGGCCGCGGCCACCAGGATCCATCGGCGCGCACGCATCAGGCGCTCCCTCCTGGAGACGGGCCGTCACCGGGACCTCGAGCCTCGTCCGCCCCGACCGGCCCGGCGGTCGAGGCCCGCGGTCCCTCGGGATCGGCCCGGGTCGCGGCAAGCGGCTGCACGGGCGCGAGCTGCCCTGTCTCCACTGACCACAGACCCGGATCGTCCACCACTTGTGACAGGGTCTGGTCTTTCATCACGGCGTTCATGGCGGTCCGCGCCTTGCCCACGAGCTGGGTGACGAACACCACCTCGGGCCGGCTCCCCGTGAGCCGCGGGGTGTCGGGGAACGTGGCCCAGAACGCCTCTACCATGGAGATCGTCCCGAGGCTCCGGGCCGGGAGGAACGAATCCCTGTGACGGTTGACGGCGTGGAGGATGCGCCGCTCCTCGAGCCTCAGCAGCCCGTTCTGGATCACGTGGCTGGGCACCTTGAGCTCCTGCGACAGGTCGTAGATCGTGGGCGGCGACTCCCCCTTGATGAACCGCCGCCCGATCACCAGGAGACTGGCCAGCGCAGCGTGGGTCAACAGCACCGGGTCGTTCTGGACGTCTTCGCCCAGGAACTCGAGCATGTCCCTGGACTGGTAGCAGAAGCTGACCGTGGCACCGAACAGGAAGATGAGACAGGAGGTGTAGATCCAGAACAGGCTCGCCGGGATGAAGCCGATCGACCCGTAGACCTTGGAGTAGGTGAAGGCGTGCTGGAGGTAGATCCCGAAGGCGTCCTTGGCCACCTCCCAGAGACCTGCCCCGACGAACCCGCCCAGCAGGCAGGGCATGAGCAGGGCGTGCCCGTACGGCAACAGCCAGTAGGCGGCGCTGAACATGATCCACGAGACCAGGAACGCCATGAAGACGTGGCCGCCCTCGGAGAGCGCCAGGCTGGACAGGGCGTCGAACTTCAGCCCCACGAGCCACAGGTAGGCCGACAGCCCCATCAGGAGCGGGCCCCAGAAGAGGAGGTTGGTGAAGGTGATGAGGCTCCGCTGCAGCGGGGGCAGCTGGCGCACGGCGAACACCTTGTTGAGGGAGTCTTCCAGGGTGATGAACAGCATCACGGAGGTGATCACCACGGCCATCACGGAGATCGAGGTGAGCCCGTACACGTTGGCGGTCAGCTCGTTGAAGTAGTTGATCACCTCGCCCTTCATGGCCGACTTGGGCACGAGCTGGTCCAGGACGAACACCCGGGCCTGGTCGATGAGCTCGCGGAAGTTGGGAAAGGCGGCGAAGATGGAGAAGTAGAACGTGGAGACCGGCACCAGGGCGAACGCCGACGAGAACGCGAGGTTGGCCGCCATGGTGAAGCACCGGTTCTGGTAGAACTCGATGCAGACCAGGATCAGGAACCGGAACGCCTTGAGCAGTCTCGTCGAGATCGGGTCGAGCGTGCCCTTCAGGATCCTGTCGAGGAGCTTCCTCAGCCAGCCCAGGAACCACAGCATAGGCGCCAGCTAGATCCAGTTGTTGGACCAGATCCTCATGTTGTAGGACTCGCGCGGCATAGGCGTCGCGGAGTAGAGCGGGAAGAAGAACGAGAACGACAGCGCGACCACCAGCACCGCGGCGAGCGCCTCGGCCCGGATCGACTCGTCGCGCTCCTTGTACTGGTGGAGCAGCCAGGCCATGGCGATGCAGGCGTAGGGGAGCGACTCCAGGTAGTAGTGGCTGTAGTTCCGCGTGCGGGGCGAGAGGATCCAGGGCAGGTAGAGCCCGCACCAGGCCGCGCAGGCGTAGATCGCCGGGTAGGAACGCTGACGGATGGCGAGCCAGGCGGCGAAGAACACCCCCGGGACGGAGAGCCACCAGAGCAGCGGGTTTCCGAGCGCGATGATCCCGGTGACCGTGCTGCCCTCGTGGTCCTTGTCCTTGTCCTTGGCCTTGTCCTCCTTGTAGTGGTACCAGACCGGCCGGTGAGTGAAGCACCAGGTGTACCATTCGGAGTAATACGGGTGGTGGGTGGTGAACGTGGTGTGGAACTTCCAGATCTGGGGCTGAAGGCTGACCACGTAGGCGTAGTCCGTGTACGCCTTCCACTTCACCAGCGGGTAGTAGGAGCCCAGGTAGACCGCCCCGGGGACGAGGACGAAGTGCAGGATCCCCGACAGGATCAGCAGCGCCAGCGCCAGGCCCCGGTACTCGACCTTGAGATGTCGCATCCGGGCGACGATGCACCACAGGCTGTGGAGGGCGAAGACGCCCATGACGAACGCCAGGAGCCACAGACAGGTCCACCGGGTCGACACGCCCAGGGAGGCCAGGAGGCTCGTTGCCAGGAGACACCAGCCGTACCCCACCCGCCCCCCGGGGCGGGAGGCCTGTTTCAGGTAGAGGAAGAAGCAGGTCAGGGTGGCCACCTGGAAGAGGACGGCGAACACGTTGGTCATGGCGGTCCGGGAGAGGACGAAGTAGCACCCGTCCAGGGCGAACAGGAGCGGCCCCACCACGGCGAACCTCCGGTCCGGGATGATCGCCTTGGCCAGGATGTAGAGGAGCGGCAGCACCAGCACGCCGGCCAGCCACGGCACGAAGCGCCAGCCGTACGAGTTCATCCCGAACTTGAGGATCCCCAGCCCGATGAACAGCTTGGCCAGCGGGGGGTGGACCCACTCGTTCGGCGCCTTTCCGGCGTAGATCTCCTGGCCCGCCTTGGCGTGGTAGACCTCGTCGAAGATCATCTCGCCAGGCACCTCGAGCCGGTGGAGGCGGAGAACCGCGAACGAGACGGTCAGGATCAAGATCAGAGCGAGGTCGAAGCGGTCCAGCCTGACCAGCGGTTCCTCGACGTCTTCCCAGGGCTTCCGTGACGGCGGATGCCACTCCTCCACCGGCTTCGGCTTGTCGCTCACCAGGTCTTCGGCGGTGAGCGACCAGAGCTGGACCCAGATCGCCAGGTTGACCACGGAGAGGAAGGAGCCCCACCCGGCTCCGACGGCCCGACCCCAGGACGCGCTCACGTCGAGCACCCAGAGGGCGTTGAGCGTCAGCGTCGCGGTCCAGGCGAAGTAGACCCGACGACTCCCGGGAAACAGGGCCAGGAGGCCCAGGGCGGTCAGGAGCTGGCGGTCATGGACCCGGGTGCAGAGGAGGTAGGCGCCTCCGGCGACGAGGATCAACACCTTCAGGTAGTCCGAGTCGTCGTCGCCGAGGATGAGCCGCACGATCGCCGCGGTGAGGAGAAGCGCCAGGAGACCGAGTCCGAGACCTTGTCGCGACAACCCGAGCGCCGGGATGAACCGGTCCGAGTCGGGCTGGAGGTTCCAGGCCGGGAACCACAGGTTGAAGGCGTTCACCGAGGACATCGGCTCGTGGCGGAACTGCTCGACGAACACGGCCAGCGGACGGGACGGCAGGAACACGACCCCGACCAGCACCAGGGCCACGAGGAGAACGGCGACGGCCTGGGCGGCCTGGACAGGCTCGCGGCGTCTGGCTGCCAGCACCAGCGCCAGCGGCAGGAGCACCACCGCCTGAGCCTGGACCAGGCCGGCCGCGCCGGTCAGGAGGACGCCCCAGAACACCCGCCCTCCAAGGAGGGCAGCGGTCCCCCCGAGGACGAACGCGAGCACCAGGGAGTCGACCTGGCCCCAGACGGCGCTGACGATGATGAGCGCCGGGTTCAGGTAGAGCGATGCGGCGACGTCCATGGACCGGCCGGGGCTGGCGTACCGGCTCGCGATCCGGTAGATCGCCACCAGGCACGCGATGTCGGCCAGCAGGCTCGGCAGCCGCACCCAGACGCCGAACAGCCGGGACTGCCAGGCGCCGAACGCGGGGTCGAAGAGCGCCCAGATCTTGCCCAGAGGCCAGAGGATCAGGGTGAACAGCGGGGAGATGGAGCCGGGCGAGTGGGTGGCCCAGTCGCCGGCGAAGAACGACCCGAACCCGGCCCGGCTGATCCGCATGCACCAGCCCTTGAGCTCCTGTACGTCCGGGCCGAGCGCCGGCCAGGTCCAGGCGAGCACCAGGCGCAGGACGAGACCGCCCACCACCAGCCAGACGAGCGCCTGCCGGGTCCAGCGTTCTTCGGCGCCGGGGTCGTGGACGTCGGGGACGTCCTGCTTGAGCCACCACATGCGGGTAGCACTATAGAATATGAGGGGCGGGAATGCCAGAGGTCGGGAGCCCCAGGATTCCCCACCTGTTTCGCGGAGTCGTGCCTGTGATCAGGCCTCGGCCTGGCTGCAGAGTCACCAAGGAAGTGGAGGGGGATCATTTGAAGTCGCGCTCGGGGCGCGACTCGGATCCGGCGAGGCGCCGGAACTTGGGAGCCCCAGGATTCCCCGCCTGCTTCCCGCGGCTTGGCCCGGGATCGAGCGTCGGCTTGGATCCTTCGCTCCCACCCAGGGTGCGGCTAGCCGCCCAGCAGTCGCCAGAGGAAGCCCCGCTTGCCTTCTGCGGGACCATCCTCGCGCGAGGAGAGGCGCGCGACCTGTCGGTCCAGCGCCTCGACGCGATCGGCCAGGATGGAGGCGATGTTCAGCAGCACCTTGCCCCAGAGGCGTGGTTCCTTGAGGGACAGAGTCTCCAGCTTGTCACGCTTGAGCACCCAGAGGCTGGCGTTCACCGTGGCGCTCGCCGAGAGCGCCCGGGTGGAGCTGCGGACGAGCCCCATCTCCCCGAGACAGCTCCCCTGCTCCAGGGTGGCCACCACGGCCCTGGTTCCGTCGGCGTTCTGGTGGAAGATCTCTATCGCCCCGGAGCAGACGATGTAGAGGCTGTTGGCCAGGGTCCCTTCCCTGAAGAGCACCAGCCCCTTCGGAAGGGCGACCTCGTCCATGATGGCCACCATGAGGTCCAGCTCGTCGTCGGCCAGCCCCTTGAACAGGGGAAGCTCCCGGAGGACCTCCCGCTCGCCCGGCGGCGTCGACATCTCCTCAGCGTCCCGTGGGATTGGAGAACGTGTGACCGGAGATCGGCGTGGGCGGGATGTGGGGACCCGGACCGATGGCCGAGGTGTTGATGAACGAGTTGTTGGGCGCATTGGGGAACAGATCGCCGTTGGCGCACCCTGCCAGCCCGACCGCTGAGAGGGTCAGGGCGAGCATCAGTACAACCCTCATGGCCTTCCTCCCTCGGCGAGGTCGCCGTCCATGAAAGGTAATGCGGGGGAGCCCACGGCGGCAACGGCCGGCGGCACGTTGCGGCGCGTCGGGGGGAGAGAGGAGAAAGAGGAGGGGATCCGGATTGAGGTCGCGCTCGGGGGCGCGACTCGGACCCGGCGAGGCGCCGGGTCTTGACGAGTTGAAGAGAGACGGCGCTTGAGTCTATAGTACGGATCGTGCCCATCTGTCCGATCTGCTCCACCCAGCGTCCCGATACGGTGGCCCGGTGCCCGGTCTGCGAACCCGGGCAAAAGAGCGTTTCTCCCGCGGTGCGCGAGAAGTCGCTGCTCCCCATGCACCTGTACAACGTGGGGGTCAAGCTGGCCACGGAAGGGAAGCTCGCGGAGGCGGTGGGGGTGTTCCGCAGGTCCGTGGAGCTGGACAGCCGGCTCGCCTCTTCGTGGTACGAACCGGACACGGATCTCAAGGAGGGCGTGGACTGGGCCCAGGCGGCCGCCGTCTGTCGCCAGGTCGTGGACGGCAACCCGGACTCGGCGGTGGCGTGGGCCGACCTGGGGTTCGCCCTGGCCACCCAGAACAAGGTGGAAGAGGCTGCCGTAGCGTTCCAGAAGGCCAGCGAACTGAACCCGAAGATGGCCGAGGTGTGGATGGAGCTGGCCACGGTCAACTGCCTTGCGGAGCGCTGGGAGCAGGCCGAGGCCGCGGCCCGACGCGCCGTGGATCTGGGGTCGACGAACGTTCTGGCCTGGACCTACCTGGGGTTCGCCCTGGTGGGCAAAGGGGCGTGGGACCAGGCCGAGAAGGCGCTCCGGAAAGGTGTGGCGCTCGACCCGCTGGACAAGCTCATCTGGGCGAACCTGGCGGAGGTGCTGAACTGGCAGGAACGCTGGAGCGACGCTCTGGAAGCCGCCGATCGAGCCATCCAGCTGTTCCAGGGCAACTCCAAGGCCTGGGACTCCCGGGGCGTCGCCCTGGCCGGCCTGGGCCGCTGGCCCGATGCCGAGGCGGCGCACCGCCGGGCCGTGGAGCTCGCTCCGTCAGAACCGTCGTTCTCGGGCAACCTGGCCCAGGTGCTGAACTGGCAGAACAAGTGGCAAGAGGCGCTCGAGATCTGCCAGCGGATCGTCGACCGTGGCAAGCCGTCGCCGGTGGTGTACTCTGCCCTGGGTGCGGCTCTGGGCGGCATGGAACGCTGGGAAGAGGCGGAACGAGCGATCCGCTGCGCCGTCGACCACTCCCCGCGGGACGCGGTGCAGTGGGTCAATCTGTCGTGCACCCTCAACTGGCAATCCAAGTGGGAGGACGCGGAGACGGCAGGCCGGCGGGCGACGGTGCTGGCCCCGGAGCTGGCGGCCGGGTGGGCGAACCTGGGCTACTCCCTGGAACATCTGAACCACCTGGAGGAGGCCCAGAAGGCCTTCGACAGGGCGATGCAGCTGGACCGCGGCAACGCCACGGCGCGGCAGGGTCTGGAGCGAACCCGCCAGAGGATGGCGAACCGAAGCAAGCCAGGGGCTTGACCCGCCGCCGCAGGGTCGGGCTCCTGGGTCCGGTGACCGGAGGCGTCTCGCTCCCACGGCCTCCCGAGGGATGACCCCACCATGGCTCGACCGACCCGCAGGAACCGTCCGATCTTCCACTGGTATCGCCAGACGCCTTTCGGCCCTGAGCTCGTGATCTGTCTTTTCACCAGGGGCTGCCGGTACAGGTCGTGCAGCTTCTGCGCCCTCCCGTCGGTGACCGCCGGCGAGGTCGACGAGTCGTACAGGGAGATCAACGCCCAGGTGGACCATGTCTTCGCCCAGTTCTCCGGGGCGCAGCTGCAGGCGGTGTGGAAGCTGTCGATCTTCAACAACGGCTCGGTCCTCGACCAGGCCACCATGCCCACCAAGTCGCTGCTCTATCTCTTTCTGAAAGCGGCGGATCTGCCGAGCCTCAAGGTGGTGTCGCTGGAGAGTCGCGAGGAATACGTCGAGGACTGGGAGCTGAAGGTGCTCCGCCAGATCCTGGGCGGCCGGGCCGAGCTGGAGATAACGCTGGGATTCGAGACCCACGACGAGCGGATCCGTAACCGGGTGCTCAACAAGGGGCTCACGGTGAAGCGGTTCGAGAAGCTCCTGGAGATGCTCGCCGCCAACGGAGTCCGCCTGAAATGCTACGTCATGCTCAAGCCCGACGTGATGCTGACCGAGGAGCAGGGGATCGAAGAGGCGGTCCGCACCATCGAGTATCTGGGCCAGGTGGCGGGCACGTACCGGGTCGCCATGGCCGTGCACCTGAACCCCACCTACGTGGCCCGGGGCACTCGCCTGGAGAGGCAGTTCAAGGAGAACGGGTACCTCCCGCCCGATCTGGACAGCATCTTCAGGGTGGTGCTCTCGACCCAGAGGGTCGGGCTGTGGACGTACGTGGGCCTCGACGACGAGGGGCTCGCGGCCACGGACAGCGCGTTCCGATGCGAGAGGCTCCCCCGCCAGGCGGCCACGGCTGCGCTGGAGCGGTTCAACGCCACGAACGACTACGAGGAGCTGCGCGCCTTCTATCAGAACGAGAAGGCAAAGACCACGTAGCGGCGTCCCGGGGATCGACGGTCGCGCGCCGATCGAGATGCTGGTAGAAACCGGCCCGACATGGCAAGATGAGGCGTCCGTCAGGGGCGGATGGGGGCTGAGTCTCTCGCCCTATGGGCCGGGATGAGAGGCGCCAACGCCCGCTCGGCGCTCGTGTCGCGGGGATTGGTGCCAGGAGGGTAGCGTGGACCTGGGAACCTGGGTCTTCCTGATCGTGGCGCTGGGAGTGGCGCTCGGTTTCGAACCGGTGAACGGCTTCCACGACACGGCCAACGCCGTCGCCACCGTCATCTACACGAACTCCCTGAAGCCCAACAAGGCGGTGGTCTGGTCAGGCCTCTGCAACTTCGTCGGGGTGTACCTGGGGGGCGTGAGCGTCGCCTTCAGCATCGTCTACCTGTTGCCGGTGGACCTCTTGATCTCGATCGGATCAGGGGGCGGGATGGCCATGGTGCTGGCTCTGCTCACCGCGGCGATCCTGTGGAACCTGGGGACGTGGTACATGGCGATCCCCTCGTCGAGCTCCCACGCCCTCATCGGCGCCATCCTGGGAGTCGGTCTGGCCAGCTCCCTGGGCAGCGGCCGTGAGTTCGGAAGCGGGGTCAACTGGACCAAGGCCGGAGAGGTCGGGCTGGCGCTGTTGTTGTCGCCCATCCTGGGGTTCTGCGCGTCGGCCCTCCTGCTCTGGCTGACCAGGGTGTTCCTCAGCGACCCCACTCTTCACGAGCCGCCCAGAGGTGAGAAGCCCCCCCCGCCAGGGATCCGCGGCGCCCTGCTGTTGACCTGCACCGGCATCAGCCTGGCCCACGGGTCCAACGACGGTCAGAAGGGGATCGGTCTGATCATGCTCATCCTGATCGGCATCCTCCCGTCGCGGTTCGCCCTGAACCTGGACTGCACGGCCGAGCAGGTGAAGGATGCGACGGCGGCCTCCGCTCGCGCCGAGGTGGTGCTGCGCCATGACCCGGTGGATACGTTTCCTCTGCCGATGGTGAGCTCGATGCCGACGATGGGGACCCTGGGGGGGGCGTTTCTCAATGCCGTGCGAGGAGCCAACGGCCCGGCCTGGTTCGGATGGGGCGGGGAGGGCTCTCCCAGCACTCCGTTCGAGACCGCTGGCATCTCCGTCCCGGACGCCGCCACGGTGTACAGAGACCTGGCTTTCGTTCGAGGCGCACTCGCCAACGAGAGCAACCTGCGGAACCTGTCGGAGAAGCAGCGCTGGGAGATCCGGAACTGCATCCTGCGGCTCAACTACGCTCTCTTGAAGCTCGAGAGGACGAGCGGCACGCTGCTCGGCCCGCACGACGTCCAGACGCTCCGCGAGGTGCGGTTGCGGCTCCGGGTGCTGACCGACTACTCACCCACCTGGGTTCTCATCGCGGTGGCGCTGGCGCTGGCGATCGGCACCATGCTGGGGTGGAAGCGGATCGTCGTGACGGTGGGCGAGAAGATCGGCAAGGCCCACATGACCTATGCCCAGGGCGCTTCCGCCGGGCTCGTCGCGATGTCGGCCATCGGGCTGGCAGCGGCGTGCGGCCTGCCGGTCAGCACGACCCACGTGCTCGCCTCCGGAGTGGCCGGGACCATGTCGGCCCAGGGCGCGGGCCTTCAGGGAGACACCGTCAAGAAGATCGCCATGGCGTGGATCCTCACCCTGCCGGTCTGCATCGTGCTTTCCGGCCTTCTGTTCCAGCTGTTCTTGCGCCTGGCGAGCTGACCTGGCGCCTCACTCGCCGAGCATCCGGAGCACCTCGGCGTCGTGGCGGGCCTTCTTGAAGCGAAGCCATCGCACCACGTACACCACGGCGAACAGGCCCAGGAACCCCAGGGCGTACCACTTGTTGATCGGAGAGACCTTGCCCTTCCAGAAGGCGAAGATCGTCGTCCCCAGCGAGGCGAGCGCCGCGGCGATCACCAGCCACTGGGTCGGGATCTCCGGTAGCGGCGGCAGGTCCTCCTCCCTGGGCTTGGTTGCCTGGGGAGACCGGGGGATCGCATCGGTCACCGACGGCATGTCATCCACATCGCTGGGCCCGTCGTCCTTGGGCTTGGACGGATCGAACGTCTTCATGGGAGCGCCGCCGCCCCCCTTGCCGTCGGAGGGGTTGTAGCTCCGGACCGAGTTGATCTTGGCCGCGGCGACGTTCGGATCCACCAGCCCCTTCTCCATGAGCTCCGTGATCGAGGCCTCCATCGTCACCATGCCCTGCCCCCGGCCGGTCTGGATGGAGTTGGTGATCATGTGCTGCTTGCCCTCGCGGATCAACGCCGCGATCGCCGGGCTCACCACCATGATCTCCCGGGCCGCGACGCACCGCGTCCCGTCCGGGGTCGGGATGAGGGTCTGACAGACCACCGATCGAAGCGTCAGGGAGAGCTGGGCCCGGATCTGCTGCTGCGCCTCGTGGGGAAACGAATCGATGATCCGGTCCATGGTCTGGGCGCAGGTCTGGGTGTGAAGCGTGGAGAAGACCAGGTGACCGGTCTCGGCCAGGGTGATGGCGGCTCCGATCGTCTCCGGGTCTCGCATCTCGCCCAGCAGGATCACGTCGGGGCTCTGCCGGAGGATGTACTTCAGCGCGTTCTTGAACGACTTGGTGTCGCGCCCCACCTCCCGCTGCTGCACGACCGACCTGTTGTGGGGGTGGAGAAACTCGATCGGGTCCTCGATCGTGATGATGTGGCACTCCCGCTCCGAGTTGATCTTGTTGAGAATGGCGGCCAGCAGGGTGGACTTGCCGCTTCCGGTGGGCCCCGTGACCAGGACCAGGCCCCGGGGGTACTCGGCGATGTCCCTGACCACCTGGGGAAGGTCCAGATCGTCGACGGAGGGGAGCTTGCTCGGGATCACCCTGAGAGCGGCCGCCACATGGTTCTGCTGCCGGAAACCGTTGAGCCGGAACCGGCCCACACCCTTGATGTTCACCGCCGAGTCGATCTCCCAGGTCTCCTCGAAGTGGGCCTTCTGTTCGTCCGAGAGGAGGCTGTAGAGCATCCTCCGGGTGACCTCGGGCGAGAGGATCTCGTCCCCGAAGTTGCGGAGCCGGCCACCGATCCGGATGCGGGGCTTGGAACCTACCGTGAAGATGATGTCGGAGCCGCCTTTCTGGACGGCTGTGGTCAGGACCTGGATGACATCGATCCCCCGTGACGGCTGGCGCGGCGCCGCCACGGGAGCGGGCGCTGCCCGGGCCGGCGGGGCCGCGGGGGGTGGGGAAGCGGGCTGTTGTTGCTCCATGGGACGTTTCCGTGCGTTCGTCTCTCGCACGATCATTCTAGCGGAAACCGCTTCCAGAGCGCAACGACTCAAGATCCGGCGTCTCGCCGGGTCCGAGTCGCAAGACCCGGCGCCTCGCCGGGTCCGAGTCGCGCCCCCGAGCGCGACCTCAATCCGGATCCCCTCCGCTTCCTCGGTGACTCTGAAGCCAGGCCGAGGCCTGATCACGGGCCGAGCCCGAACGCGCAGGTGTCGCTCCAGGGGGGCCGGGCGGAAAAGCCGAACCACCCTCGGCCGGGCCGGGGTGGTTCTCCGGGGAGAGCGACGCTCTCTACGATTCTAGTGCTTGCAGTGGGCCTTGCAGTCGGGCTTGCACTCGGCCTTGCAGCCAGCCTTGCAGTGGGCCGCGCAGTCCGGCTTGCAGTCGGCCTGGCAGGGACCCGAGCAGGCGGCCTTGGCGGCCCGGTGGTGCTTGCGATGGTGCTTGCGGCAATGACAGCGGCAGCTCTTGTGGCAGCTGCTCTTGTGGTACAGCGGCAGGTTGGCGACGACCACGAACTGGAGCAGCGCCACGTAGCCCTTGCACTCACCCTCGACCCAGAAACCCTCGTGGGGGTTGCACCTGCAGACCTTGTTGATGAAGTGATGGGCCACCCGCATCTCCGTCGGGCTCGTCCAGCGGATCGCCCGTCTGTGATGGCGGATGCAGTGTCGGGTCACGGAGCACCCGTTGAACTTGAACGACACGGACTTCTGGTCGACGCCCTCGGGGAACGTGAAGACGATGTCGTTGTCGACGAACTCGGCCTTGATCGGGGGAGGGACCGCAGGCGGGACGGCCTCCGCCAGCGCGTGGGTACCCAGGCCCAGGAGCAGTACGGCTGCGAGGGCCACACCCAACAGATTGAGCGATCTCATCGTTCAGGACCTCCTGACTCTGTCAGCGGGGTAGGTTTCGGCTACCCGGGCCTCCCCGAAGATCCGCCGCTCGGCGGCTTCGCGGTCAGCCGGTGCGCACCCTGTGAGAGCCTCTATTGCCCTCCAGTTGCCACCCCGATGGTGGTTTGTCATCCGGGCGTACCGGATGGGTCGGGGCCACTCTAGCACGGAAGATGGCGAATGACAAACAATGTGTTCGAATTGTTTTTTTCGTCCTCCGGAGCGCCTGCTGGCGCGGATTCTCCGGTCGCAAAAAAGGAGGGCCGCGCTTGACAGGCGCCCGGGAACGGTCCCCGGCCGGAGGCCCCGGGATCCATGATTTCGAGGGACGTAGCGGATACGAGAACCGGTCTCCCGGTGAGACCGTCCCGTCGGAGGCTGCGCGGACGGACCGGACCACGGTCCGGTTCGAGAAGAGGGACAGCGGAGGTCCGGGTGGCCGGACCGGCACGAACGCCCGACCGCCGGCCGGAGGTCACCGGATCGGCCGTGACGGCCGCCAGGTCACGCCGACAGAGCAGACCCTACCCACGCGCTGAGGGCAACCGATATGTGGGCCTGTCACCAGGCCTGAGCCGGGTGGTCAGCGGTCTCGGCCGCGACCACCACGACCGCCGCCGTAGCCGCCGCCACCACCACCGCCGTAACCACCGCCACCGCCGCCGAACCCGCCACCACCGCGGGGACGCTCGTTGGCCAGGTCGACCTTGATCGTCCGGCCGTCCAGCACCTGGCCGTTCATCTTGTTTCGAGCCTCGTTGGCTGCGTTCTCGTCGGTGAACGTCACGAACCCGAAGCCCCGGGACCGACCCGTGTCCCTGTCCGTCACGACCTTCGCCTCGACAATCTCCCCGAACTGCGCGAAGGCCTGGCGCAGTCCCTGGTCGTCCGTGTCCCAGGACAGTCCACCAACAAAGAGCTTCTTACTCATCGATCCTCAGCACCTTCTGTAGAAACAAACCATGACCGGCACCTCGCCGGTGCGTCCGATCCAGAGTATATAATACCTGCCGGCAAGAGGGCTATCCTGTGGCCAAAAGATTTACGGGCCGCCGGTGGTCGACGGGAACGGAAGGCGAGGCCATGGGACTCAGGATCCTCACGTACAACATCCTGACCGGCGGGATCGGCCCGGCCCAGCAGTACCGGGTGGAGTCGATCCTGGAGGTCATCACCGGAGCCGACCCGGATCTCGTGGCGATCCAGGAGGCCTACTGCTTCGCGCCCCATGAGAGGGATCTGCTCAGGCTGTTCGCGGACCGCCTGGACATGACCGGGTTGCTCGCGCCGGGCGCCAACTCGCATCTCCACGTGGCTCTGCTGGCGCGCCGCTCGCTGAACGTGGAGCTGATCCGGACGGTGGGAGCTCCGTTCAGGCATGCGTGCCTCGTGGCCCGGATCAGGCCGCGCGAGAACCTGGGCTTGAAGATCGTGGTCACCCATCTGGACCCGTTCCAGGAGTCGGCCCGTCTCAGGGAGGTGGAGCGGCTGCTGGAGGAGATCGACGCCGGCGAGCCCTGCCTCGTCATGGGAGACCTGAACGGCCTGTCCCCTCTGGATCCGTTTGAACCCGCGAGCGTCCCTGGGCTCCTGGAGCAATACCGGCGGATGGCGCCCGACGGTTCCTGGGTGGTGGAGTCCCGGGCGCTGCCCCGGCTGCTGCTCGGAGGGCTGATCGACCTGGGCCACGGGCCTCGAAGGGCCGACGACCCCGCCGGGGCGCCCGGGAGCGGCCCCTCGGCGTCCGCCTTCGATACCTCACCGACCTGGCCCACCCGCGGCGGTTTCCCGTCGGAAGGTCCCCCGATACGGATCGACTACGTGCTGGCCACGCCGGCCGTCGGCGATGCCGTGACGGACTACCGGGCGATCCGTACGGCCCTCACCGACCGGGCGTCGGACCACTACCCGGTGCTCGTCGAGCTCGACGCGGGCAGGCTGGGCCACCGGACCGACACGCCGACATGACGAACGCCCCGCGCCTGACCATCGATCAGGGACGCGGGGCGTCACTGCCCGCCGCGACGGGCCTGGCGAGACCGGACCTACCAGCGGTCCCGGCCGCCTCCGCCGTGGCCTCTGCCGCCACCGCCACCGCCACCGCCACCGCGGGGTCGTTCCTGGGCGATCTCCACCTTGATCGTGCGACCGTCCAGCATCTGTCCGTTCATCTTCGAGCAGGCATCCATCGCAGCCGCATCCTCGGAGTAGCTGACGAAACCAAAGCCGCGGGATCGGCCGGTATCCCTGTCGGTGACAACCTTGGCCTCGACGACGTCTCCGAACTGCGCGAACGCGGCTCGCAGACTCTGGTCGTCAGTATCCCAGGACAATCCGCCTACGAAGAGCTTCTTCCCCATGCGTCGATTCACCCGTTCCTTAAGCACTCGAAAGTGGCCACGACCGGTCCACCCGTCGGTCGCCCAGCGGCTCGCTCGGCGAGAATGATGCAGGCTACCATGATTATCCGGAGGTTGTCCAAGCTTTCTCGCGCGGGTCGTCACCACCGTGCTAAGGTATGCCCAGCCCGTTCAACGGCACGATCCACGCGAATGTGGGGGACTCCTCGTGCGACCCGAGAGGGCTCTCGACGGACCGTCGAAGGAGCTCGGCCGGGCTGCCCTGGCCAGCCGGCGCCCCGGCCGCTCCCCCGCCCGACCCCCGCTCCGGGAGGAGAGAGAGATCAACCTCGCCGCCATCGACATCGGTGCCGGCAGCATCAAGCTCCGGATCGCCGCCGAGGATGGTCCGTCGCCGGCAACGGTGGCCCAGGACCGCATCGATGTGCGCCTGGGGAGGAACGACTTCACCCGCGGCCTGCTGGACCGGTCGGCCATGGGGGCCGTCGTGGAGGCGCTGCGTCGCTTCCGGGCGGTCCTGGCGCAACACCACGTCGCCCGGTACAGAGCGATCGCCACGGTGCTGAGAGACGCCACCAACGGCCAGGAGCTGGTCGACCTGGTGAGGAAGGACGTGGGGCTCGAGGTCGAGATCCCCTCCCGGGAGCACCAGGCTCGCCTGCTCTTTCTGGGGCTCTCGCCGGAGTGCTGCCAGGATGGGACGACGGCCCTCTTCGACGCGGACGGTCAGAACCTCCACGTCGGTGTCGGCGAACGACGACGGCCGGGCTACGTGACGTCGCTGCCGTTCGGCATGAACCGGCTGTCCCTCATGTTCAGCTCCCACGAGGCTCTGGACGCCCACATGGTCACCGCACTCCAGGAGGCGATCCGGGGGGCGCTGACGCCGACGCTGGAGGCGGTGCGCCAGCGCGGTCCCGCGGCCCTGGTCGGCTCCGGCGCCAGCGTGAGGACGCTGGGACCGCTGGCGAGACCCACCGCGAGCCGCCGCAACAGCCTGACGCGCATCCAGGGGCGGGCGCTGGCCGCTCGACTGACCCGCCTGCCAGCGAGCCAGAAGGAGGCGCTGGGTCTCTCCCCGGAGCGAGCCGCCTTCGCCTGCGTGGCGGCCTGGCTCGTGGTGGAACTGATGGAGGGGCTCGGCCAGGAGGAGATGCGCCTCACCGAGGTGAGCCTCCGCGACGGCATCCTTGCACAGCTCGTCGGCGACCGTTCGAGCGGGACCCTCTTCGAGCCGGCCCCGTGACTCCCACGAGCCCCGACACCTGCCGCGGCGGGAGCGTCCCATGACGACCTCCTACAAGCTCCTGTCGGAGCTCGGCCACGGGGGCATGGGCGTGGTGTACCGGGCGCTCCAGATGCCGCTGGAGCGAGAGGTGGCGGTCAAGTTCCTGCTGGCCCAGATCCAGAACAACCCGGATCTGGTCAAGCGGTTCAAGCGAGAGGTCTCCATCTCGATCAAGCTCGCCCACCCCAACATCATCAAGATCATCGACTCCGGAGAGATGGACGGGAAGCTCTACTACGTGATGGAGTTCCTGTCCAGGGCGACCCCGCTGAACAGGCTGATCAAGAAGGAAGGCCCGTTTCCGCCGCGCCGGGCGCTGGACGTGGCGCTGCAGCTCCTGGACGCCCTGGACTACTGCCACGCCCAGAACATCCTCCATCGCGACATCAAGCCGGCCAACGTGATGGTGGACGCCGAGGCCCACGTGACGCTCATGGACTTCGGACTGGTCAAGGACACCGTGGAGAGCACGCTCCTCACGGAGGCGGGTCGGCCGATCGGAACGCCCCGGTACATGTCGCCGGAGGTCATCCGTGGGATCGAGCACACGGCGGCCTGCGATCTCTGGGCCGTGGGGGCGGTCCTCTACGAGATGCTGACCAAGCGCCCGGCGTTCCCCGGCCGGACCGTCCCGGAGATCAGCGCCGCCATCCTCAAGACCGATCCGATACCGCTGATCGAGGCTCGACCGGACCTGCCGGGCAGCCTGGAGCCGCTGGTCATGGGGTTCCTGAAGAAGGATCTGGCGACCCGTCTCGCCGCGGCCCCGCCGGCGATCAAGGTGATCAAAGACTGGCTCGAGCTGGACGCCCAGCCCAGGACCGCTTCGCCGGCGCGCCAGTCCATGGCCAGGCTCAGGCGACCCTCGACCGGCTCCCACAGGGTCGTGCAGGAGACCGGGCCGCTGCCGGTGCAGACCTCGACACCCTCGCTGTCGATCCCCACCTCCTCGACTCCGACGTTCACGCCGACGCCGGCGCCGACGCCCCGGCCGCAGACCCGGAAGCTCCGGCCGGCCCCGCGGGCTCACGTCCCGATGATCGCGGCCCTGGGAGCCGCCGCCTTCGCCGTCGGCCTGCTGATCATCTGGGTGGCCCGGACAGCGCCGCCCCGGCCTCCGTCGGAGTCGAGCCGACCCCCGCAGGCATCGCCGACGCCGGTGGTCGTCGCTCCGGCCGGCAGCCCGGTCGAACCGGTGACCGTGACCGGGCTCCGCTGGGACGCCGCCATGACCCAGGCCACGGTCAGCTTCACCAGCTCGCGGCCCGGCGCCTTCGTCGTGGAGGCGGCCTCCAGGTCCGGAGGCCTCCCTCCCGCGGTCTTCCGCGAGAAGACGTCGGAGCTGTCCCACGAGGTCGATCTCTCCGGCCTCATCGAGGGGACGACCTATCGACTGCGGGTGGTCGACGATGCCGGGAACGAGCTCGTGAGCGAGGACGTGACCACGCTGACGCTCCCCGAGATCGTGGCCAAGACCCGCAAGACCATCGCGTCGCTGGACCCTGCGGGCCTCTCCCGGAGCCTGCTGGAAGAGTGGGAAAGGGTGGCCCGGGGACGCATCGGACTCGTTCCCGGCGACGGCCGGTGGGAACCGGTCCGCAAGAGGTGGGACCGGAAGATCCAGGAGGCGCTGCGGGCCCACCTGGTGGACCCGGCGACGAGAAGCTTCGCTCGCGTGAAGGACCAGGCGTTCAAGTCCACCCGAGTGCCCGCCGCCGACAAGCTGGAGCTGTTCGAGCGGATCGTGCAGCTGAGGCGGCTGGAGGAGATCGCCGTGGCGCTCAGGGTGCCGGCGCCGAAGTTCTCGGAGCGACTGACCTCTCCCGAGTTCTCGCAGGTGCCGACGGCGCAGCTCCGGAAGCCCGCCGGATTCGCCATCGTCTTCGAAGGCGACGGGTTCGACGCCCAGGAGATCGGTGCGGGCGAACCGTTCCTGCAAGTCGACGCGGTGGACCGGTCGCAGGACACGTTCTTCGCCGCCGCCGACCCGGCGGATGCGGAGAAGCTCATCGGGACCAGGGTCGGCCGCCTCGAGTACGTCCATCCCACGCCGATCCCGCTGCCGCCCCGGCTCAAGGCGGGCCTGTTCGAAGTCCATGCCGCCGTGACCGACCTGGCGCCCGCCAACGGCTTCCGCATCCTCACGGCCAGCGAGCAGCCCACGGACCGGACCCGATGGAGGCTGCTGGCTTGCTTGAAGCGGACCGGCGAGGGTCGACACGTGGTCTTCCACACGGTTCCCCCGGATCTCCTCGCCGACCGACCGATCTACCTCAAGGTCGAGTTCGACTACTCGAGCCTGATCCGCGCCCAGGGCACCGCTCGTCAGAGCGGCGGCCTCAAGTGGCTGTTCGTCGCCTACCAGTGACTTGGCGATAGCTCCTCCCCGCCTTAAGACATGGGGCGGTCGGGGACCGGATGGTGCCAGCGGCCGGTCATGGAGCCGGGCCGGGAGGTGGCGCCTGCCCCCGGGCGGTTGAGAGGAGGTACCTGTTTGGCCGCCAGTACATACGACCGTGAGCGGGCCAAGCGCTACAAGAGATGGTGGGCGAAGCAGCGGGGGGCGCCGAAGGGCGAGCTGATCGAGGTTCCGCTGGAGACGTGGGAGCGGAGAGATCACGCCCGCGACGATGACAAGGAGGGCCGGTAGCTCTCGAGCTGCAGAACTTGGCGATCGAGTGTGGATCGAAGACGGGCCGTCCTCCCCGGAGAGGGCGGCTCTCTTGTCTTCTCCGGACAGGCTCTAATTCACGGTTGTCAGTGCGTCGATAGGGATTGAGGAGCTGCGTCGACTCCTGATGTTTTCACCTTCGAGCGTGCTCACCGTGTCCCACCCGACCCGGAGGCTTCCCTCCAGCTTCTTTGCCGGCTTCGCCCAGCGGGGCGCAGCCGCCACGAGTCGTTTGCCCCCGAGAGCGGACGTCCGGTTCACCTGGGCGCACACCGCGACCTACGTGGGGCTCACGGCCATGCTCGTCCTGGCCCTGTTCTCCGTGGCCACACACCACCTCTCGTTCGTCCGGGACCTGGTGGTCAAAGAGGACCTGGAGCGGCTGCTCCACCCGGTAAAGAGACCCCGGGTGATCTTCTGCGACGCAGCGCCGGTCGGGGTGGTGTTCTACCGCCACTTCGACGTGCCGCAACAGACCCGGGCGACCATGCTGTCCCGACTGACCGGGACGCCGCGGGAGTCGACCTCGGCCGCCGGGACACGCGCTGCGGCGATCGGGCGTGGCCGTCCGGACGTGTTCGGGGCGTCGCCGGGTCCGGACCCGGGCGAACCGGCCCTGCTCCTGAGCATGCCGTCCACCCCTGCCCCGTTCAGGCCCTGGGTCTCGACCCGGCAGCTCCTGGGCGAAGAAGCGGACCCGGGCCGCGAGCCGATCGTCGAGGGCCTGCGGCGACCCGGATCGGCCCAAGAGCGCTCGTATCGCCCGCTCTTCACCCGCCGGACCGCGCTGGTCCCCTGACGGCCGGGCAACCGGCGTCGCCCCGTCACAGCCCCGCGGGCGAGAGCACCCTGAGCGCCCCGGAGCCGAACGTCACCCTGGCCCGGTTGATGACCAGGCGCCGCGCCTCGATCTTCGTGAACGGGGTGCGCGCCAGCGCCGCGGCAAGGGCCGCCAGCTCGCCCGATGCGACGCCGGAGCACTCGATGGACAGACAGCCGTCGGCCAGCGTGACCGCGGCCCGGGCCGGTGAGGATGCGGGCTTCCGGCTGAGCCGCCGTTCGAGCAGCTCGATCAGGTCCTGGCCGGTCGACGCGACGGTGCCGCCGGGCAGTCGAACGACGAGCCCTTCATCGAGCGACGGAACGTCCACCCCGACGACCGGGCCGTTCCATCCGTCGCCTCTGGCGGGGCCGATCCGGAACAGGGCGAGCCACATCGGCCTCTTCATCGCCTCGGCCACGACCCGTCTCTTCAGCGGCCCCAGCGCCTCCAGGAGATCCAGCGGCACCGGCCTGGGAGACGGCTGTCGGGGGTTGGGAAACAGCAGATCCGGATCGAGCCGGACGAGCGCCAGCCGGATCGACCGCTCAGCCGAGGTGAACAGGCCGGAGCCACCGAGCCGGAGCTTGAGCAGGCGGCCGACGATTCC
The DNA here is from genome assembly GCA_016213885.1 of Candidatus Rifleibacteriota bacterium. GTDB lineage: Bacteria > Muiribacteriota > UBA6191 > JACPRK01 > JACQZM01 > JACQZM01. The sequence continues at coordinate 23,282 of JACQZM010000365.1, forward strand.
GGCGACCAGCGACGGGTCGGCCGGGAGGCCCGTGTCCAGACGATCCGCGCCGAAGTGGGGCAAGAACTGCACCACCACGTCGCCCGGCGATCGTCCCGCCGGCCTGGCCTTCATGGCGGCCAGCCAGACCCCGGACCGATCGGACCCGGCCCCGATCCACGCTCGACCGCCGTCCGGGGCGAGCTCGGGCCAGGCAGGCCGCTCCAGCGGCGCCACCTCGACCGGCTCCCAGGCAGCAGCCCAGGCCGCGAGATCGGGGCTCTCCCGGATCCGGCGCTGGGCCTGGGCCCGCGACGGTCCCGGAGCCGGCGCCGCCACGTGGACCACCTCGGCGGGCCGCCGGAGGCGCTGGAGTCTCGGCGCGATCGCCCTCGGCCCGTGGTGGAGGCCGAATCCCGCCCGGGCCCAGACGGCCAGCTCCTGTGGCCAGTCCGGGGGCAGGTCGGTTCCCATCGCGTCCCGCACGCGGCTGATCGCTCCCCAGAGCGACGGCTCCGCGGGACATCGCACCACGGCCCGCCTCAGCTGGCCCAGCGCCCCTTCGAAGTCGCCCCGGGCAGCCAGGACGCGGGCCGTGGCCCAGCTCTCCTCGAGCTCCCGGAGCCTGGCGTGGGCTTCCCGGGCCAGCTCCTGGGATCGACGGCGATCCCGTGCGGCCAGCTCCTCGGCGAGCGAGACGAGCGCCACGGCGTTGACGGGATGAAGCCTGGACAGCTGCTCCAGCGACCCGGCGGCCGCGACGGTGGAGGTTCTTGGGCAGGTGGCCCGCGCAGGGTCGCCTGCGGCGTCTGCAGGGGCCCCTTCCCCTGCAGCCACCGCCCCTGCGCGGGCACTCCGACCGGGCTCGATTCGGTTGGCCGGCTGGCCGGTCGCGGGGGCCGCCGGAACGGCTCGCGGAGTCCCGGAGCCGCCTCCCGGAGCCCCGGACTGCAGGTCGATGACGAACGGCGCCAGCGCCAGGAAGTCGAGGGCGTTCTCCTCCAGGTCTCCCCAGGAGCCCGCGGCGTCCCGGTAGCCCGGCGGGATCGTGGAGAACACGAGCTCCACCGGGTCTCCGACGGCGAACAGGACCCAGTGACACGACCCGGAGTAGACCTTCACCAGAGCCCCGCCCTGGTGGAGCTCCACGTGTACGTGGGCGCCGGGGCCGCGGCGGGTCTTGAGCCACCGGACCTCCTGGCTGCGGGCGATCGCGGCCAGCTCCGGGAACATGGGCCTGGCCAGCTCGTCGAAGCGCTCCGCGTAGTCCCGGAACCCCGCCCACCCCGAGGCCAGATCGAGCCTGTAGACCCCCCCCAAGGTCAGAACCGCCGCGGGTCCGAGGCTGTGGTCGAAGGTCAGATCGACCTCCAGGAAGGCCCCGTTCTGACGGACCGGGATGAACGGGCACGCATCACCTGTGCACGGCTCCTGGCGAGCGGTCCGGAGAAAGTGCATGAATCTCGGATCGGCGGCTCCACGGGCCAGGAGGTGGACCAGGTCCCGCCAGCCGGGAATCGAGGCTCGAAGGGTGCCGGCACCCGGTGAGACCGTGAAGCCCACCGGCCCCCGGAACGTCCAGGGCCCCAGCCGACGCTCCACCTGGAGGACGACCTGGGCCAGGCCGGCCACCCCGGTACCGCGGATCGTCGCCGCCCGGGCCGGCAGCCCCTGGCTGGCCATGACCTCGACCGGGAGGTGAGACGCCGCCAGCTCGAGGACGCCCTCGAGCAGGGGCCGATCGAGCCCGAGCTTCAGGGCGCCGTTCGCCGACCAGGCCGGAGACTCCACGACGATCGGTACGCCGACCAGGGTCCGTCCGGAGAGCTGGCCCCTGATCCGGAACCTGTGAAGCTCCGCCGTCTCGAACGGGCTGAAGCTGTCAGCCGCCCCGTCCAGGAGCTCGATTCGCTCGAGGCACGCCAGGAAGCGTTCGACCGCCGGGTCGCGGGAGAGCCGCCCCAGGTCCTCGGCGCTCCTGATCGTCGCCGCGAAGGCGTGGAGCGGACCGGTCAGCACGACCGCCAGCGCCACCAGCGCTGCTCCCAGAGGGTTCCGGGGGTCGACCACAGGTCAGGAGCGCGGGCCCCGGGAGTCGGCGGCCTGGTTCCTGCAACCGATGGCCTCGCCGAGCACCGCCGTGATCTGATTGGCGTGCTTGGTGTGCGGCCGCTCTTCCCTGAGCACGAGCCTGTAGAACTCGCAGTCCATGCAGGTGGACAGGGTGCTGGCCACCACCCCGCAGGGCTGGCCGCCGGAGAAGGTGCCGGCGATCGCCCAGCAGGCCCGGCCGCCCATCTGCCCGCCGTTGATGCCGTCTGCGCGGGCAGCCGCAGCAGCAGGGCAGGCGCCGCGCTCGTCCACGTTCTTCCCCCCCGGTTCTCGACCGCAGTTCTGGAACTCCCAGCAGTTCTGCTTGGTCATGGCACAGTCTCCCGGGCTCACCTTCCGGCGGCGCACTGGACAGGTGGCGCTCCGTCTCGCGAGCTGGAACGGTCGCGGCTCGAGCCGCGGCTCCCGGACGCCGCGCGCGGACGGCACGGCGCCTTCGCCTGTTCGGCGACAGGGTCCAGCTAGCCGGAGCGTACACCGGGGCGGGTCGGACCGCCACCCCCTCGTGCACCCGGGGGCGCGACCGCGCGAGCTCATGTACCGGACCGATGAACGGAAGTGGCCGTCCGGACAAAACACCCCCGCCCTCGGGGACGGGGGTGCTCCGGCGGACTCGCCACGGGGGCGCGCGCGCCGGCGTCGGCGGTCCTATCGGATGCGTCGCTCGAGACCGCCGATGACGGTCATGAGCTCGGCGATCTGAGAGGTCACGCCGATCGGCTGGATCGTGGGCATGGAGAGCATCCGCCGCGTCTCCCTCAACACCGATGAGAACGGCCGGAGCTGGTCGTCCCTCAACCCGGATACCTTGGAGAGCAGGTCCCTGATCGCCTGATAGTCTCGGGCATCGACGGCGACACGGATCGACTCGATCAGATCGCCAGTGGTCATCCCGTGCGCCTCGGCGTCCGAGATGAGCTGGGCCGGCGATCGACGTGTTCCGAGGTCGCCCCCGAGTCGCGCCGCAGACGACACGACGCGCTCCACACCGTCCACGGGCAGGATCCCGACGAAACCGTCGAGGATGCCGGGATGCTTCTTCAGGATGTAGTCGTAGCGGTCGATCGACTGTCCGCTGACTTCGTCGAACAGTGGATTGCCGCCCGCGTAGACCGTATCCTTCGGATCGCCGTAGACGTTCAGATCACGCTCTTGGAGGGACCTATCGATATAGGCCCTCTGGGCTTCGTTCAGGTGGGCAGCGCTGGCGGAACCAACAACAAAGAACAGAACGGAGACTGAAAGCATCAGGCTTAGCAGTTTCATCGTCCCTCCACCCGCCGTGGCGGGTCGAAGACAACGACGAACGGCACCGCAGGCGTCTCTTCCTGGGCGGCGCCTTACTCTGCTTTTCGTTACTCGCGTCGGTTACTTGTGTGCCACAGGTCTTCACGCTACTCCAGGACCCGCGGCTAGCTACTCTGTCTCGCACCGTGCCCGGACTCGCCTCGCGGGGTCGCCCGGGCATGATCAATAGGTAATGGCAAGAGCCCGATCGTGAAAAAAAGCTACCTGTCGGAGAACGATCGCCTACCGACCGGAAGGCACTCTACCAGACGGAGCGGCTGATGTCAAGCCGTGACCCGCGGGCGCTCGCGGCCCCTCTCACGCCGGCAGGCGGACCAGAAAATGCGAAATCTCGAATTCCGCTGCAACCATGTCAAGTCCCTTTCGTAGTTGATAACCGGAACGGTCACGAGAAAGCGGTGTTCTTGTGCGTTTCGCCACAGGGTGTGGCGACACGGAGCCCGTGCACCCTCGGTCGACCCTGCGCCCCGAAACACCCGGACTCAGGGGAGGAAGGACAAGAAAATGACAAAGACCTGCTTCGAGTGGACGGTGACCCTGTTCGTCGGATTCACGCTCCTGGTCGGAGTGGCGAACGCCTGGGGCGGGTTCGACCTTCTGGACGATGGATCCGGCACGACCCAGGTCGTGGCTGCCAACGGAACGGTCTATGCGCTGAAGGACAACGGCAACATCTGGGCCCGGAGCCGCACCTACGGGCGCTGGCAGATGATCGACGATGGGACGGGCACCCAGGCGCTCGACGCGGGCGGAGGCTACCTGTACGCCCTCAAGAACAACGGCAACATCTGGCGGTACGGGTATGCACGCTGGCAGATGATCGACGACGGGACGGGCACCAAGCAGCTCTGCGCCGCCCCCGGCGCCCTGTACGTGCTGAAGAACAACGGCAACATCTGGAAACACAACGGCTCCCGGTGGGACCAGAAGGACGACGGGATCAACTCGCAGATGATCGCCCTGGACAGGCAGGAGAACCTGTACGTCCTGAAGAACAACGGCAACATCTGGAAGTACAGGTCGTACGGCCGGTGGGACCTGATGGACGACGGGACCGGGGCGAGCCAGATCGCCGCGGCCAGGGGCATGCTCTACGTGCTGAAGAACAACGGCAACATCTGGCGCTGGTACAGCCGCTGGGGAATGATCGATGACGGCACCGGCACCAAGACCGTCGTCGCCGACGACGACCTGTTCTACGCCCTGAAGAACACCGGCAAGATCTGGTGCTATGCCAACGAGCGGTGGACCATGGTGGACGACGGCACCGGCACCAGGGCCATCGAGGCGGATGACAACCAGCTGTACGTCTTGAAGAACAACGGCAACATCTTCGGCGCCAGCGCCTACGACATCCTCCGCAACGGACCGGGCGCCCCCGACCTCAGGATCGGCAACTTCGACAGGCTCCACGGGAACTAGGAGCCTCCAGGAGGCTGGCTCCGACGGTCTCCTGGCCGACGATCGTTCCGGCGAAGACCCTCCCGTCGCGGGGGAGGGTCTTTCGTTGTCGATGGGGCCGGAGCCGCCGGATCAGCCAGAGGGTCGAGGTGACTGAAGGTGGACGACAACCTGGAGCGGATCGCAGAGGCGCTGCGGCGCATCATGACCGAGGGCGGCGAGGGCAACTTCGCCATCATGACCGCGGACGAGAGGCGTAACTACTACATCCAGTTCGCGTCCGAATGCGGCTCCACCTCGCTCTTCGGAGAGGCGGTCTCGAACGAGTCGCTGACCACCGGGAACGCCCTGGGGCCACGGCAGGAGCAACGCCTGGAAGAGCTGAGCTGGCTCCCCCCGGAGGACAACTGCACCAACTACCACCGGGAGTGGACCGAGGACCACGACGACGGCGTCCGGGCGCTCGCCGGGACCGTGATGCAGACGTTCCGGGAGGTCTACGGCATCCCCCCGGAGCAGCCCATCGAGATCGAACTGAACCTGGATGAGCTGGACAGCTGACTTCCACCGCCGGGTAGCGACCCTGACGATCGTGATGTGGATCGTCGTGACGGTGCTGTCGCTCAAGACCGCCCTCGATGTCCTGGGAAGCCACCGGCAGTTCCCTGGCTGGTTCGCCCCGACCTTCGCACTCGGCGTGGTGGGACTGGTCTCGGTCAGCGGCCTGATGGCCCTGACGCTGCGAGCCAGCCGGGCTCTCGAGCCCCGTTCCGACTGGGTTCCCAGGGTGATCTGGCCGCTCCTGTCGCTGTCGTTCGTCTGCACGACCGCCGTGCACGGCTTCCACCCGTTCAGGCTTCCACTGCCGGTACGGTACGGCTCGCTGGACATCTTCATGAAGCTGAACCTGGCGCTGGCGGTGGGCGGCTTCGTCACGACCGCCGCCTTCGGAGCGCTCTACCTGGGTGGCCGGCGGGAAGGGGCGATCCTGGGATGGCTCCTCGCCTCGTTCCTCGTGCTGGTTCCCAACGACACCTGCCGCAACGGATTCAACCTCTGGTGGCTGGACACGGTCGGGGCCTCGCCGCTGATGTACCTTCCGAACCTGTACGCCACCCTGTTCGGCGTCTGCGCCCTGGTCGGCGTGCGATCGACGTTCTGCACGGCCATGGTGGCCGCGGCCTGCGGTGGCGTCACGCTGCTCGGGGTGGGTCACATGACGCGACTCATCTGGTGAGTCACGATCCAGCCGAAGGCCTGAACACGGGCCCTTCCTCGCGACACGGGCGAGGGATCCTGGACCTGTGGCTCCTCGCCGCAGAGGACGACTTTGGGATATGCTGGAGAGTGACGCGATCCCCTGAACCGGAGGAGGACGATGGAACGAGACGGCCGCGGGACTGCACCGGCGCAGCTCGTGCTGGTCACTGCGATCATCGTGCTGCTCTCGTTCTCCACGCACCTGTCGTCCTCGCTGGTGGACGTCCTCCAGGCCGGTATCCTGGTGCTCCTGTTCGGCTACGTCGTCATCCTGGGACGCCGCTTTCCGGTGCTCTGGCAACGCGGCTGGGCCTACATCATCATCGGGTTCAACCTCATCACCTTCGGCGGCATCGTGGACGTGAGCCAGTACGTTCCTTTCCTCCAGAGCCCGCTCACGGCCACCTCGGGTCGGTTCAGGGGCCTGCTGGTCCAGGTCCTGGGAAAGATGGCGGGGCCCCTGCTGGTGGCCTACGGATTCTACCGCTGGGTTCCGTCGTTCCTGGAGTCCCGGGTGGTGCTCGAGCGGATCGCCGACCAGCTCCAGATGGAGCTCAAGACGCAGGCCGAGGCTCTCCAGCAGGCGAGGAAGCTGCTGGAGCTCGAGTCGCTGAACCGGACCGTCGTCCAGACCGTCCCGCTGGGGCTGATGGCGACGGACCCCTCGGGGAGCATCGTCCACGCCAATCACGCCCTGGAGGAGCTGACCGGGATCCCCATCTCCACGATGGTCGGCGCCAAGGTCGAGGACGTGTTCAAGGGGATGCCGCTGGGCGAGATCGTGTCCCGGGCCAAGGACCAGGGCCAGGAGACGTCCGCGGCGTTCGAGGTGCTCCAGGTCTTGCTGCCCAAGGGCCAGCGCGATCTCAGGGTCACCTCGACCCGGTCCGGAGAGCGGCTCCTGGTCTGCGTCATCGAGGACATCACGGCGCGCGTGGCCTCCGCCCAGGCCCGGAAGCAGTACCAGGATCAGCTCCTCAAGAACGAGAAGCTGTCGTCTCTGGGCAGCCTCATCTCCGGCGTGGCCCACGAACTGAACAATCCGCTGTCGGTCATCACCGGATACGCGGAGCTCCTGACGCGCCGTCCACCGACGCCGACCCTGGTGGAGAAGGCGCTGATCGAGATCCAGCGCTCGGCTGTCCGATGCCAGAAGATCGTCGCCAGCCTGTTGACCTTCTCGCGGCAGCACGCCCCGGAGCGGAAGCTGGTGCTGATCCAGGAGATCCTGGATGAAGCGGTCCAGCTGAGGGCCTACCAGTGTCGGGTGCACGACATCGAGGTGGTGCGGAACTACGAGTTCACACCTCCGACGATGGCCGACGGGCATCAGCTCCTCCAGGTGTTCTTCAACCTGATCAACAACGCCTACCAGGCGCTGCAAGGCCACGGCGGCAGCCGGCAGCTCACCGTGACCTGCAGGGCCGACGACGAGTTAGGGAGATCCAGGGCAAGGTGTTCGATCCGTTCTTCACGACCAAGCCGGTCGGCATCGGGACCGGCCTGGGGCTCTCGATCTGCTACGGCATCGTGAAGGCCCACGGAGGCGAGCTCACCCTCAGGAGCGAGCCGGGGCTGGGGGCGGTGTTCACGTGTGTCGTGCCGATAGCGGTCTCCGAGGAGCTGGCCCAGACGCAACAGCGGAGGCAGGTCCTGGAGCTCGACCTGGCGGGCAAGAGGGTGCTGGTGGTGGACGACGAGGAGGGCATCCTGGAGTTCTGCAGCCTGTACCTCCGTGGCTACAAGCTCGAGGTCGACTACTGCGGCGACGGCAGCGAGGCGCTGAAGCTCATCGGCAACCACGCCTACGACCTCGTCCTGCTCGATCTGAGGATGCCGCAGATGGGCGGGCGAGAGCTGTTCGAGAAGCTGAGCGCCGAGAACCCGTCCCAGGCGGGGCGGGTGGTCTTCATGACCGGCGACTCTTCCGACGAGGCCACGGTGGAGTTTCTGGACAGGAGCGGTCGGCCTTACCTTCTCAAGCCGTTCCAGATCGACGCCCTGGACGACGTGCTCGCGAGCGTGTGCACCCGTGGAGGTCCGGTCCCGGGCCCCGGGCGGTGAGCCCCCAGGGCGAGCCGGAGGGGGGCTTGGGGGGCGGAATGAGCGAAGCGAAGGGCCCCCCATCTCGGAAGATGCCGTCCGGCTCGGCCGCGGAGCCTGCGACGCGGTCGAGCAGAAATTCACAGGACGGCGGGCGTTTCCGAAAGACACCCCCTTCCGTGCCCAGGAGGGCCCTTGGATCCGGAAGCGGGCTCCGGATGTGGCTTGCGGAAGGCGTGAAAGTGACGCGATTCGCCTCGCAACGCCCCCAGGGACCACGGACCGGGCTTTTCATGGGCATTTTGGGCCGGAAAGGCCTTCCAGAGCCACTTTTTCAAGAGTACAATCGGTCGTCGACACCGGGCTGGTCCTGGGCACCCAGTGCCACTCCAGCCACCCCTGCAAGCAGCAGGGGGGCACCCTTCGAAGAAGGGGTCGAGAGGCGCGGCCTGATACCCACATGAAGCCGATCCATCATGGCCTCAACCCGCTACCGAAGAGTCTTCGCCTCTCGCCGTCATGCGACTTCCCCCGCGCGAGAAGGGGGGGGCCTCCGCCGGAGTTCCTGTCAGAAGCAGGCCCGAAAGTCGAAACCATGACACCACGGGTTTCGTGAGCACTGCGGGAAAGGTGAGTCGGAGAGGGGGTCCGTCGCGCCATCAGCATCAGCGGCCGCCGAGTGCCACCCGGGTGTGCCCCTCCGAAGCCGGCTCCATGTCGTCATCGACACCACGGTGCAACAGGTTCGGGTGAAGTTGCTGGTCCGAGCGGCAATCCGTGGTATTTCGGGTTAGGCTACTGAACAAATACTGGTATGCCGACTCCAGCGAAACGGGGGTTGGGGATGAGTTCTCAGGTGTTGGCGCGGTTCACGGTGGCGTGCGTGGCTCTGGTCATCGTGGCTCTTGGGGGGGGGGCCGACTCCCTGGCGGCAGGGTCCTCGACCCGACCACCGGACCTGACCCTGCACGTACCGCGGCCTGGCCAGTCCCTGGCGTCCACGGAGCCGATCAAGCACCTGGTGGCCGTGCGGTGGGTGAAGTTCACCTGGAACGATGGCGAGCGGGGCTACCGTCTCTCGACGACGCAGAAGGCGGCCGACGCGGTCTCCCTCGTGTACACGACGGCGTCCGTGGTGGTACCGGGGCCGGCTCTGACCGTCCAGAAGAGCGTTCACATCGGTGCTGATCTGCTCGACAGTACCGAGATCACCCTCGAGCCGGGGCCCACCGTGGCCGGCTCGGCCCCGATCCCCGCCTTGGTCATCGGCCTGGCCCCGGTGAACGCGGCACTTGGCTCAAACGGTGCGGCGGCCCGTGCGGTGCGGGCGGTCGCCGCCCGGTCAGGCGAGGTCACGCTGACC
>JACQZM010000366.1 GCA_016213885.1 Candidatus Rifleibacteriota bacterium
AGTGGAGGGGATCAGGCTGGAGGTCGCGCTCGGGGGAAGGGAAGTGGAGGGGATCCGGATTGAGGTCGCGCTCGGGGGCGCGACTCGGACCCGGCGAGGCGCCGGGTCTTGCGACTCGGACCCGGCGAGGCGCCGGGTCTAGGATCCGGTTGTCACCTCGCACCGTCCCCATTATAATGCTCATGAGGCCGGTAGAGTTGCCGGGGGGCCGATGGTCCCCAGCACAGAGGCCGTTTTTTTATGCTGTCCCACAAGAAGAGGCGCCCCGCTGGCAAGCGCTGCGTTCGTTGCCACTCCCACCTCGGGCGGGGCGTCGACACGTGCCCCTCCTGCAACGCCCGGGTGCTGTCCCAGATGGCCATTGGCCAGATCCTGGTCGAGGAGGGGGCGCTGAAACAGACCCAGCTGGAAGAGGCGCTGGAGCTACAGGAGACGACGGGACGCCGCCTCGGGAACATCCTCACCGAGCGAGGGTTCGTCTCCGAAGAGGCGTTCGCCAGGACGCTGGCCCGCCAGCTGGACATCCCGTACTTCGACCTGGAGGAGTGCATCATCGACCCGGCCGTGGTCGCGCTGGTTCCCGAACACCTGTGCGAACGGTACCGGCTGATTCCGGTCATGAAAGTGAGCGACAGGCTGGTGGTCGCCTTCGCGGACCCGCTGAATCAGAGCGCCCTGGCAGACGTCCATGCCCTCACCGGGCTCAACCTCCGCGTCGTCGTGTCCACCCCGGGTGCGATCAACCGGGCGCTGTCACAGGCGTTCGACGCCTGGTCCGCGTCGGACGGCTTCAGGAACCACGTCCTCGGCGCCGCTTCGCCCGTTCCGTCCGGGCCTCCGGCGCGCCCGCACCTGAAGAAGATCCCGCGTTAGCGACACCCCTGTCGGGCCCGTCCGGTCAGGACGGCCGAGAGGTCGGCGCCCGTGGTTCTCCAAGACCCGGCGCCTCGCCGGGTCCGAGTCGCGCCCCAGAGCGCGACCTCAATCCGGATCCCCCCCTCTTTCTTCTCTCCCCCGAGCGCGACCTCAATCCGGATCCCCTCTTCTTTCTTCTCTCCCCCGAGCGCGACTTCAAATGAACCCCCTCCACTTCCATCGTGACTCTGCAGCCGGGCCGAGGCCTGATCACAGGCCCGACTCAGCGAAACAGGTCGGGGATCCTGGGTTCCTTCCCTTCCTGGACGAGCCGTGGCACAATGACGTCCCTGCGGACCGACGGCGATCGGCTCCGCTCATCCCGCCACCGGACGGCCCGCGATGGTCTCCTCTGACGACGAGCTGCTCTGGCTCACCGAAGTCCTCCCGGGCTACGAGCCGCAACGGATCCTGGGCCGGGGGGCCTCCGGAGTGGTGGTTCTGGCGCTGGACCGGCGCCTCGGTCGCGCCGTCGCCATCAAGGTCCTGGACGCCGACGAGGGCGGGCAGCGCGAGATGCTGCGGTTCTCCCGGGAGGCGCGACTCTATGCCGCGCTGCAGCATCCGAATCTCGTGCGGTTCTACGACGCGGAGCTCGCGGCCCGGCCGCCGTTCATCGTCTTGGAGTACGTCGACGGGTCGACGCTGAAAGACGCCCTGGTCGACGGCCGGCGTCTGGCTCCACACCGGGTCGGCCAGGAGCTGGCGTCGGCACTCGCCTACGTCCACGAACGGGGCATCCTCCATCGCGACCTGAAGCCATCGAACGTCCTGCTCCGCGCCGACGGTTCCACGCTCCTGGGGGATTTCGGCCTCGCCAAGGTGTTGCGGGCCGACGTCACGGCGCTGACCGCCGACGGAAGCCTCCTGGGGACGCTCTCCCACATGGCGCCGGAGATCCTCCGGGGTGAGCCCCACAGCCGGGAGTCCGACCTCTACTCCCTGGCGCTGATCCTCTACGAGGTCGCCGTGGGCGCCCCGGTCTTCGTCGGAGGCGCGCCCGGGACGGTCCGGCCGGACGAGCGCGTCCAGGGCAAGATCCCGCCCCTGGCCGACCGGGGGGCGACGCTTCCGGATGCACTGGAGCGCTGTCTGATGCAGGCGCTCTCCCTCGACCCGGCCCGCCGTCCCACCCCGGCGGAGCTCCTGCAGGCGCTCCGGCGCTCCGGCTCCGCCGCGGCCTCGGGGGGGCGCCCACGGGAGAGGGCCGCCGCGGGAGCGAGCGCCGGCGCAGCGACTCCGTCGGGCCGCTCCGGGTCCCGGCGTCCGACCCTGCACGCCCGGGCCGGTCGTCGATGGGCCCCCGGGCTCGTCGGAGCAGCGCTGACGATGGCGCTCCTTTCGGCCTGGGTCGTCCGATCCGGGTCGGAGCGGCCGCCGTTCCGGCCGTCCGCGACCCCCGCCCCGGTCGCTCTTCACGAATCGGAGGATCGGTTGCGACAGTGGGTCCTGGCGCTCGACCCCCGCTCCGTGGGCCCCCGGGAGGAGGAGCTGCAGCAGGCCGTCGACCTCGTCGTGCAGGCCAGACACCGGTCGGTCCGCCAGGCGACTCCCCGGCCCGACCGGAGCACCGTCGAGGCCGACGATCGACTCGAACGGGCCCGGACTTCGGTGCGCGGCTGGTTCCGCCGCCGGGTGCCCGCCGTCGACCTCGCGGAACTGTTGCCACAGCTGCCCTCTACTGGCCGTGCAGTTCCAGGCCGCCTCGCCGGGCGGTCGATCGCTGCTCGCGGGCCATCCGGACCCGGAGCTCTCCGACCGTGTCCGGCGTCACGGGCTGACGATCTGGTGCGGCGACCCCGAGGCGACCGACGAGATGTACCGCAGCGTGGCATCGGAAGTGGTGCGCCGGGCGGTCCAGGAGACCCGGTTCCTGAAGGGACCCGGTCGATCGCTGGTGCTGACCCTGCGGGTGCAGGCCTCCGACGCCGACAAGGCGCTGGTCCTGGGGCTCAAGGTCTGCACGCTCGGGATGGAGAACTGGATCGAGGCGACGCTCAACGACCGGTTCAGCGCGCATCTCACCGCGGATCCGGCCCGGTGCAGCCCGCCGCTCAACATCCTCACCTGGGACAACGCCTCCCGCCAGACGCTCGAGGCGAGCTCGTTCTGGATCGTCGTTCGGTTCCCGCCGGGGTGGCTGCTCGAAGGGGACAACTCGATCCGACTGTCGCTCCACTGCCTGTCGCCGACGCCGCGGATCGTGGCGTCGGTGCGACCGGTCTGGCTGTTCGAGGTGACGGCCGGTCCGGCGTAGCGGCGCGACCACGATCCGGCGAGGCGCCGGATCTCGACCCCCTTGCCCTCGCGACCCGGATGCTGTTTGATTGTCCGGGCGCAGCCGACGCGCCATCGGTGCGGCTCGCCGCGTTGAACCGCTCGCCGGAGCTCCAGCATGCCCCTCGGTCCATGTCCGGTCTGCCAGCACCCCCTGTCCTCGGCGGACGGAGTCGGGTCGCCCGCCGCGTGCCCCTCGTGCGACGCCACGCTCTCGGTCCAGGATGCCACCGCGATCACGATCGTGACGAGACGTCACGCCGGCGCCCCGTTCGTGATCGACCGGTGCGCGCCGCCGGCGGAGTTCCTGGCGGAGTACAGGCTCGGAGCGCTGCTGGGGAGCGGCGGCATGGGCGCCGTCTACACCGGGGTGAAGCTGTCGACGGGCAGACCGGTCGCCGTGAAGTTCCTCCGGGACGAGGACGGCCCCGAGATCGCGGCTCGCTTCGTGCGCGAGGCGAGGCTTCTGGCCAGGGTCTGCCACCCCAACGTCGTCAGGGTCCTCGACCTCGGGGCGTTCGCGGACCACCTGTTCATCGTGACCGATCTGGTCGAGGGCGGGACGCTCCGGATGCGTCTCGGACGGACCGGAGCGCTGGCCGTGCCCGACGCCCTCGCCGTCGCCATCGACATCGTGTCGGGCCTCGGGGCGTGCCACGGGGCCGACATCGTGCACCGCGACGTGAAGCCGGAGAACGTCCTCTTCGACCTCACGGGCAGGGCGCTCCTGGTCGACCTGGGAGTGGCCAGGAGCCTCCGGGAGGGCGAGACGCTGACGGAGCTGGGCGAGCGGATCGGCACGCCCAGATACATGTCTCCGGAGCAGATCCTCGGCCGACGGGTGGGGCCAGCGGCGGACGTCTACTCGATCGGCCTGGTCATCCACGAGATGCTCACCGGCGCGTTCCCCTTCCAGGCCACGACCCTCGACGAGATGCTCCGGAAGCACCTGGTGGACAGGCCTCCCGACCTCAGGACGGTCCGGGCGGGGCTCCCGGAAGAGCTCTGCCGGATCGTGGACAAGGCGCTCTCGAAGGATCCGGGCAGCAGGCATGCCTCGGCGGAGCAGCTGCTGGCCCGACTCCGGGAGATTCCCGAGAGCGTCGTGGAGCCGGCCGGAGCCGGGCCGGCGGCGCCGCCACGGACCCCGGCGCACCGCGAGAGCGGGCCCAGATCGCTCCCCCCCCGGGCCGACACTCCTCGGGGCCGCACCCACCGCGGCGCCGGCCGGAGATGGTCCAGGCGGCTCCGGCAGCTGGGAGTCGGCCTGGCCGTGCTCATCTTGCTGTCCGCTGCCGGCGTCTGGACCGTTCGATGGCAGACCCGGGCGCGGAGCCCCGACCGGCCCGACGTGCGTTCGGGCCAGAGCTCGCCACAAACCGCCGACGCTCATCGCAGCGGCTGCGCCGCGTCGCTCCTCCCCTGGCTCGAGAGCTACACGGCTGGCCGGTGGGGGCTCGACGGGGGCCGGGCCGAGGGCGCCGCCGCCGCGGTGGCGCTGCTGGAGGCGCGGTGGAAGCTGGCCGGAGCCCCACCGCCGCCCCAGGAGCTGACCCACGCGCTCCGGCTCCTGGGTCGTGCGGACAGGGAGTGGGGTCGGATCCTGGACGCCATCGTGGACGATGCGACCACGAGAAAGGCCGCTGCGGGCAGGGTGCGGGTTCTCACCACCGTGGCCCGGCTCGCGGTGGCGTACGTCCCCGGGATCGGTCGGTGGCCCGCCGGTTCACCGTGGCGGATTCCGGCTCTCGCGGGCTTTCTGCAGCTGAGCCTGAAGGTCGCCCGGACCGGGGAGATCCCGGCCGAGACCCGCCGGAAGGGGCTTTCGGTGCTGCCGCCGCTGTGTGCCGCTCTCCTCGAGGCCTCCCGGACCGCGCCGCTGTCGACGGATCTGCGCGACCTCATGAAGCAGGCCTGTGGAAGGGACGGCGCGACGCTGGCCCGGGAGCTGGGGCTGGTGGAGGCCGCCTCCCGATCACAGCCCCGACTCCGCTAGACAGGTGGGGGACCCTGAGCGCCCCGGCCGAGGTGAAAGTGCCCCGGGCGGCTGGTACACTGGAGCCATGCCCGACCGCTGGGCCGGCATCGCGTACCGGCTGGCTCTTCTCCTCCTGTCGACACTCCCCCTCCCGGGGACCGCGGCTGCGCCGCCCTCGACCGCGCCGTCGCAAGCGGCGCGTCAGGCCCTGCAGGAGCCGCTCAGAAGGGCCGTGGAGCTCATCAAGGCGAGGCAGTTTCCCCGTTCGCTGAAGATCATCGACGAGGTGCTCCAGCAAGACCCCTCTCACGCCCAGGCGCGGCTGGTGCGGGCCAAGGTCTACCTGCGCCTGGGCTGGTACGACGCGGCGCTGGCCGACGCGGAGCGGGTCGTGCGGGAGCAGCCCACGATGAAGGGCGCCGCAAAGGTGCTCCAGCAGGCCCGGGCGGACATGCAGGCGAACACCGTCGTGGTCAGCGGTGGACCCGCCAGGTACTCGGAATGGGATCGTGTCTGGACGATCCCGGGCAAGAGCCCCTTCGCCCCGGGAGAGTTCAAGGGAGCCGAGGGCCACACGCTGTTCTACTTCGCTGTCGACGCCGCCAGGCGGGACGAGTACGAGGCGTACCTGACAGACGTCGAGGACCACGGCGTCTACTTTCTGCGGATCGTCGATCTGAAGGGGGATCGCCCGGCAGCCGATCTCGGGCTCCCCGGCGCCACGGTCGCGAAGGTGGACAAGGTCCCCTACCTGATACTGATCGACCAGGCCGGGGCCCAGGTGGGTCGCGGCGAGCCCGGGGCGGTGGCCCCGCTCCTGGAGAATCTCCGCGCCGAGGCTCGGGCCAAGAAGGCCAGGCCGGTCGCCGGCGATCCCTCCTCCGCGAAGGTCGATGTCTCGACGTCCGGGGACTCGTTCGAAAGCCTCGGCTCCCCGGGCAGCACCACGGTCATCATGGTGACCAGCCCGGGCTGACCGGCGTGCCACAAGGCCAGGCCTCGGTTCGAGGCGATCCGGAAGAACAAGCCCAACGGCCGCATCGTCTACGCCGACGTGGGGCTGCGTCCCAAGGGAGGCATCAACTGGGACGCCCCGCTCATCTCGAAGTACCGGATCGAGACCCTTCCCTACTTCGCCGTGGTGGACGAGACCGGGAAGCTGATCGCCCAGGGGGACGCGGCGCAGCGGATGATCGGTCCCTGGATGAACGAGGACGAGGAGTGAGCCGGCTCAGGGGTCCCGTCTGAACCCGACATTCGGATCGAACGGGACGATCGTGTTGTTCCGCCAGTCGATCAAGAGAAGCGGGATGCTGATCTTGAACCCCCTGGGAGGCTCGGGCCTGCCCGCTCGCTCCCATGCCACCCGCCAGAGCCAGACCGAGGCGTCGGCCGAGGCGTCGAGCCTGTCCATGCAGCTCTGGCCCTGCCGCTCGAAGAACGAGGCGTAGTACACGGAGTCGTAGATCTGGCCCCACTGTCCCTTCTCCACCACCGTCACGCCGGGGTGCCTGGCCTTCAGCGCCTCGTCCTCCTGGTCGAGCATCGCATCCACCAGGCTGCAGCTCTCGCTGACGGTCCGGAACACCTGGGCGGCCACCCCTTCGGGGCCGTCGAGCGCCGCCGGCGGGCCGCCGGCCCGGGTAGTCTTCGCCAGGCGAGCCACGAACCGGTCCTCGAAGTTCTCCACCAGCCCCGACTCCCAGCGGCCATGGATCCCCTTGACGAGGGGGTTCGGGTGGAGCTGCCCGTTGTAGTTGTGGACCGTGTGGAGCGGCGTGTAGGTGTCGCCCACGTAGTGCGACAAGACTGTGGCGAGGAACGCGGCCCTGGACCAGTCGTTCGCCTTCATCGCTCTGGTCAGTTCGTCGAGCGTCTCCACGGTCACCCAGGGCAGCTCCCCGGCCTTCTCGAACATGGCCTGGGGCAGCTCTTTCAGCCCGCCCTTGTACCATTTGTTCTCGGCCCTGAAGCGATCGAGCGCCGCCCGGCCCTCGCGGTCCACGTGCTTCTTGAACAGCAGCCGGGCCTGGTCTCTGGTCATCACCGGCAACAAACCGCTCCGGGGGTCCCTCAGCGGGGCGTAGAGGTCGCCATCCACGGCGACATGGTGGCGCCCCTGCTCACGGATCCCGATGATGCCCGACGGGTTTTCGAGCCCCCGGGGCAGCTTCGGGATCAGATCCGGGCTGCCCCACCACTGGTCCGGTAGCACGGAGTAGCAATAGAGGAAGTCCCGGTTGGCCCGGAGCAGGTCGCCCACCGGCCCGGGCATCCGGTCCACCGCGGCCCTGGCCAGCAGACCGTGGGCCACGGCGCCCCAGCACCACCCCGGCGCCGGAGCGATCGCGGCGAGCCCGAACCAGACGAGGATCGCCGTGCCGAGCAGTCTGGCCCAGCAGGCGTGCGGCTTCGAATGTGCGGTGGTTCCCATCCGGACTACCGTGCCTTCCACGTTGCCGGGGATATGGTCTTTCTGGCCGAACGACAAGCGACGCCCCGGAGGCCGCCTGACTTCAATACGATGGTTCGCCGGGAAAGGTTGCGACGTCGCTGTCGATGATCCGCACCGGATCAGGCCGACCGGCCGGGCTCGGAGAAGAACGCCAGGGCATGCTCCTTCTCGCCGTCCATGAGAATGATGAGTTCGCATCCCCCCGTGACCGCCGGCACGTCGATGACCCGGATCACCCGATCGAGGCGCTGGTGGTCAGGCAGAAGCGTCGACATGACGCTGGGCGACTCCCTGAAGAACCTCTCCTCGAACAGCACGCCGGGCGTGTCGGGATACAGGGCCAGGTAGCGGATCTTGGCCTCCACCAGGTCCTGGAAGAAGTGGGTTCCGAACGACAGATCCGGAACGTAGCCGCCCTTCTTGCGGGCGATCTCGATGAGCATGAGGGTGTTGCAGATGCCGGCGTAGGTCACGCCGACGCCCAGGGAGATGTCGCCGCGGCTGCCCCATCGGCCAGGCCCCATGAGGATGAACGACCGCCTGGGCAGCAGAGCGTTCAGCCGGCTCACGGCGTCGGCCACCGCGACCATCTCGTCCCTGGAGCCCAGGCCTGCATACTCGTCGGGGTCCACGTAGACGACGTAGCGGATCCCGGACACCCGTCCGTTGGTCACGAAGCGATTGGCGCTGAACAGCTTCCTCCCGTCGGGAATGTAGTGCGGGATGGAGACGCGCTCCTCGTCGCCGAACCGGCTCTGTGAGCGACACTGGAGGATGTACAGGTCCTTGCCGTCGTGGGCGAACTCGACGTCCACCGGCATGCCCAGGGATTCCTGCAGCACCTTGAGGATCTCCCGCATCTGCTTCACGAAGTCGGTGCTCTCCAGGAGCCCCGCGCAGGTGACCACGAGATCGTCGGTGCGCGGGTCGAGCATGGTCTTGAGCGGCTTCCGGAGCGACCCGCCGTCGCGGATGCTCACCAGCTTCTCGAGCATGGGGAAGGCGTCGCCCGCCTCCTTGAACACCCGGTCGATGGCCGGCGACTCGAACCGGCCGGTCTCCAGGTTCAGCACGTCGATCTTCCGCTGGGAGTAGTACATGATCTGTTCCGGGGTCACGTTGACCCTGAGTTCCGGACGACCCGGCGAGACCAGGGTGGGGAAGTCGTCGCCGATCCGATCCACCGCCCGGGTGCCGAGGCCCAGGACGAGCCTGAGCACCCCGTCCTCCCGGCGGATCGTGGGCGACCAGCGGAACTCGTTGTTCGAGAAGGCTACCCCGGCGAATGCGGGGAAGAAGTACTTCCCCACGCGACGCCCCACGACCTGCTGGATGATGATCCCCATCTCCTCCTGGAAATCCAGGAGCCCTCGCTCGGCCCTGTACTGGATCGGATCCGGCCCGAATACCGAGGCATACACCTCCTCGATGGCGTCCAGCAGGGCTGCGAGCCGCTGCTCCCGGGTGCCCATGTTGGCCAGGAAGAGGCTCCGGTACTTGCCGGAAAAGGCGGTGCCCTCGCTGTCCTCGAGGAGGCTGGAGGAGCGGACGATGAGCGGCCCTTCGCCGAGATCCTCCAGCGCCACCCGCATCTGCTGGACGAGCTCCTGCGGGAAGAACGACCGCTTGAAGACCTGCTCGAGGTACGGGAAGCCGTGCTGGACCTCGTCGATGGAGGCGAACTTGAGGCTCTGCAGGTCGTCCAGGGCGTTGTAGTGGATGAACTCGAAGAGCGCATCGGTGGTGACGTACCAGGTGTGGGGTATCCGGACCTTCTCGATCAACGAGCCGGCCTGCGCCCGGCTCCGCAGGATGTGGGACGCCAGGATCAGGCCGGTGGCCTTGCCGCCCAGCCGACCCCTCCCCTGGGCCGGACCGACGACCCGCGACAGGAGTCGGCCGAAATCGTGGATCCGCATGTGGTCCTTGGCGATGCGTATGTACGAGAGGCTGTCGGAGAGGAACCGGCGGGCCAGGGCGACCCGCACCTTCCGGTCGTCGGACGGGGACAGTGCCGGGTCCCCTTCCCGGGTCTCCCTGCAGAACCGCTGGACGATCTCGGAGATGCCGAGGAACGAGATGTTGTGGCGCTCGAGCGCATGGGTCAGGAACCCCAGCTTGTCCTGGCGGATCCACTGTTTGAGAAGCACCGCTATGTCCGCGTCCTCCAGGGCGATGGCGGCGACCTGCCGCACCTCGGCGAACGTCAGGTCCATGGAGAACAGGTTGCGCTTCGGCAGCGGCTGGTTCTGCCCCCGGGAGTCCCGCTCCCGGTCGGCATGGCTCGCCGGGTCGCACTCCGTGATCAGGCTGTGGACCCCGGGGACGCCGAGCCGGATCAGGTAGTTCATCAGGCGGCGCATGATGCGCTGGTAGAGCGCTCCGTCGGTCTCCCGGATGAGATCGAGGACCGCCTGCCACTCGGGCTTTCTGGCCGCGGCGCTGGCCGCTCCGGCAGCCCCGCCGGCCTCGGTCTCGGCGGTGCGGGAGTCGATCGCCTGGCCGATCTTCCGGGCGATCAGGTCGATCAGCTTGCGTTCCTCCCAGCTGAACGGGCCGGGGGGCTCCTCGCCGTGGGCTTCCACGTAGGCCACCTCGATCTGGCCCGCGGACTGTCCGGCGACGCCGATGCTGGCCCGGTGGATGGTCGCCGACTCCTGGAACCCCGGCGTCTGGTAGAACGTCCAGCCCCAGCTTATCCTGGCCCGGCAGCGGGCAGGGTGCTCGAACCCACTGGGGATGAGCTCGACCACCAGCTGGAGACGGTGATCCAGCGGCACCTCCGCCCGGTTCAGGGTCTCTGCCACGGCACAGAGGCAGCTGAGCTCCTTGGCCCGGCCGTCGGGCCGATCGACCACCTGCGCGACGCTCCAGAGGTCCTGAGGGTCCATAGGCTGATCTCCCGGGAGCCCGTCGGACCTCCGGTCCGACCGGCTCCAGTCCGGTGGCTGGAGTCCGGGGCCCGGAGCCTGGCGAAGCGACCTCCGGACCCGATCGACTCGTTGGAACCGCAACCCGAGGGCCGAAGGGGCCGAGAAGGCCGAGGGGGCCGAGGGGGCCGACCACGCCGCGCCACACCCGGGACCACCAGCCGAGCCGCTACACCCACCCGCGGAGCCGGCACGCCTCGGCGACCCGTGAGATGGCGATCATGTACGCCGCGTCGCGCATGTAGACCTCTCTGCGCCGCGCCAGCTCCGAGACGGCCCGGTACGCCGCGGTCATCTTGGTGTCGAGCTTGGACAGCACCTCTTCCTTTTCCCAGTAGTAGTTCGTGTTGGACTGGACCTGCTCGAAGTACGAGCAGGTCACGCCGCCGGCGTTGCAGAGGAAGTCCGGGATGACCAGGACGCCGCGCTCCCTGAACGCCTTGTCCGCGTCCGGCGTGGTCGGGCCGTTGGCGCCCTCGGCGATGACCTTGACGCTGGGCTTGATCTTGCCCACGTTCTCTCCGTTGATCATGTTGTCGAGAGCGGCAGGGATCAGCACCGTGACCGGCTGTTCGATCCAGGCGTTCCCGTCGAGCCTCTCCCAGCCGTTGGCCTTGGCCCGGTTCTGGCTGACCGTGCCGAACTTGTCGATGGCGTCCATCAGGTCGGCGAACTTGATGCCATCGGCGGAGCGGTAGGTGTACGAGGTCTTGTCGTTGTTGTCCCAGCAGGCCACGGCGACGACCTTGCCGCCGTAGCGGGTGAACAGGTCGATGGCGTACTGGGCCACGTTGCCCGCCCCCTGGACCGAGGCTGTGGCGTTCGAGAAGTCGAGCCCCAGCTCTTTCATGGCCTCCCGGAGCGTGTAGATGACACCGTAGCCCGTGGCCTCCGTCCTGCCCAGGGAGCCACCCATGCCGATCGGCTTCCCGGTGATGAACCCCGGCAGCCGCTGCCGGTGGATCGCCTCGAACTCGTCGAGCATCCAGAGCATGTGCTGTCCGTGCGTCATCACGTCCGGGGCCGGGACGTCTTGCAGCGGGCCCACGTTGGACGCCACTTGACGGACCCAGCCGCGGCAGAGAGCCTCCTGCTCGCGATCCGACAGGTTGTGGGGGTCACAGATGACGCCGCCCTTCCCCCCGCCCAGCGGGATGTTCACCACGGCGCACTTCCAAGTCATCCAGGTGGCCAGCGCGCGGACCGTGTCGACGGTCTCCTGGGGGTGGAACCGGATGCCCCCCTTGCAGGGGCCTCTGGCATCGTTGTGCTGGACGCGAAACCCGCGGAACACCTTGTGGGACCCGTCGTCCATGCACACGGGGATGTTGAAGTGGTACTCCCGCATGGGGTTGCGCAACAGATCGCGGGTGGCCCGATCGAGGTCGAGCTGTTCGGCCACGGCGTCGAACTGCTGCTGAGCCATCTCGAACGGGTTGAACGGCTTCTTCTCCATGGGTGGTCCTCTCCTTCGGCCGGCAGCTCCAGGCTCCGGTGAATCGGACGGCCAGTATACCCCGCGGCGGGGGGAGGGGTGCACTCTCTCGAGCAGCCAGGATCCCCCATCTGTTCTGCAGAGCCTGGCTCGTGACGAAGCGGCGGCCTGGATCCAAGGTCACGATGGATGTGGAAGGGGTTCACTTGAAGTCGCGCTCGGGAGAGAGAAAGAGGAAAGGATCTGGTTGGAGGTCGCGCTCGGGAGAGAGAAGAAAGAGGAGAGGATCAGGTTGGAGGTCGCGCTTGGGGGGCGCGACTCGGACCCGGCGAGGCGCCGGGTCTTGCGACTCGGATCCGGCGATGCGCCGGATCGTGGCCAGGTCCGGGGCGACCTTCGTATGTCTGTCCCGGCCCATGGTCCGGGCCGTGGTTCGACAGGGCGCGGCCCTCCTCTCCGGGAGCCCGGTTGACGACCCGGGTCGGGCGCCTTATCTGGAAACCATGGCACACAAGGAGCCCCATGCCCCTGACCGTTCGTGAGCCCGATGGTCGTGGCCCGGCTAGCGGAGATCGCCACCGGCCGGGCCGTGCGTTGCTGGGCGCGCTTCTGCCCCTGTTGATGGCGCTCGGCGCCGGC
>JACQZM010000116.1 GCA_016213885.1 Candidatus Rifleibacteriota bacterium
CCTCCACCCCCTGCGCCGCGTCGACGACCAGGAGCGCCCCTTCGCAGGCGGCGAGGCTCCGGGACACCTCGTAGGTGAAGTCGACGTGCCCAGGGGTGTCGATGAGGTTGAACATGTAGTTCTGCCCGCTCCGCGAGGAGTACGACAGCTGCACCGCCTTGGCCTTGATGGTGATGCCGCGCTGACGCTCCAGCTCCATGGAATCGAGGAACTGATCGCGCTTCTCCCTGGCCGAGATCACGCCGGTCAGTTCGAGGATGCGATCGGCCAGCGTCGACTTTCCGTGGTCGATGTGGGCGATGATGCAGAAGTTGCGGATGCTGCGGACGTCCATGTTCCGAGGTTCGAGATCGGGCCGGGGTCGCCTCCTGGAGTGCCAGGAGGCTGTCGGGCTTTCGGTCCCCAGGGCCGGGTGGCGGGGTGTCGACCGCCGATCGCCCACGACACGCTTGGCGAGCCCTGCGGGGCCGGGCCCCGGTCTCGCGGCCGGGGGTCGACGATGCGCGGGAGTATAACAGCCGGGTGCGGCGAATGCAACGCGGATCTCGTGTTGAAGAGCTTTCGCCAGCCCGCGGCGCTCTCGAACGGGGCGGAGAGCGCGGGCCGGGCCGCCCAGGCGGGGCGGGCGGGCTGCGCCGCGGCCGGCGGGCCGACGCGCAGTCCGGGCATGACGGCCAGCAGGGCCAGAGCGATGGGAAAGCGGGTGGGCATCGGGTCGACTCCTCCCCCGGATGCCAGGATCCCCCGCCTGGACCGCGGAGCCTGGCTCGTGATCGGGCTGCGGCCTGGATCCCAGGTCACGATGGAAGTGGACAGGATCCGGTTGGAGTCGCGCCCTCAGGCGCGAATCCGATCCGGCGAGGCGCCGGATCCCGGGATGGCGCTCGACCGCGTCGCGAGCTCCGCGGCCGAGCCTCTCAGGAGGCTGAACACGCGATCGAGGATCGAGGCCGCGAGGCACTGGAACCCCAGCAGCACCAGGAGCCCCCCGATGGCTGCCCGGCTCCAGTGCTGCCAGACGAAGCCGGCCGTGACGTAGGTGTAGAGCCCCCCGGCGTTGATCGCCAGCGCCGTGGCGATCAGGAGCGCGCCGGCCGTCAGCAGGTGCGGCCCCGTGACGATGCGGTTGAGCCACTGGAGAAGCGTGCCGCCGTGCCACTTCTTCGGATGGACCATCTCGACGGCTCGCTCGGCGACCAGCCCCGCCAGAAAGAGCTGCAGCCCCACGGTGCCCAGCACGAGAACCGTCAGCAGCCGGTAGATGTCGCCTTCCCTGACGACTCTCTCGGTCAGGTACCTCAGGGCGCACGGTGCGAGAAGGGCCGCTGCGACGACCAGAAGCAGAAACCCGGGAACGCTGAGCAGGCGGAACGGCTGGTAGGTGAGCCCCACATCGATGATCGCCTTGAGGAAGCGGAGGCCGTCCACGACGACGCTCAGCTTGGACGTGCCGATGCGCTCCTCGTAGGTCATGGGGACCTCGACGATCGAGAGCCGGGCATCGAGCGCCGCGCGACAGCTCATCGTCGGGGTGAAGTGCATGCCCTCCGGCAACGGCTGAAGCAACGGGAGAGCCTCCCGTCTGACGACCCGCATGCCGCTGGCCGCGTCGGTGATCCGGGTGCCGGCGATCCAGTTGACCAGGAACCGCCAGAGACGGTTTCCGAGCCTTCGGATCGGCGGCATCCGGGTCCCGGCGCCGAGGCGCGCTCCGATGGCCACGCTGGCCGAGTGCCGGAGCAGCGCGTCGACCAGCGGGGCGAAGAACAGCGGGTCGCAGGTGCCATCGGCATCCAGGAACGCCACGAGCTCCCCGTCGCCGGCGGCGAAGCCGGTCGAGAGCGCCGCGCCGTATCCCCGGTTCGGCTGGTAGGCGATGACCTTGACCTCAGGCTCGAACGCCCTCGCCCGCTCGGCGGTGCTGTCCCCGGACCCGTCCGAGACGACGGTGACGGTGACCATCGTGACAGGGGTGTCCCGGACGATCGTGTCGCGGGCAGCAAGGCATCGCTCGACGATCTGCCCGATCCCCGCTTCCTCGTTGTAGGCGGGGATGACGATGTCCAGCTTCACTGACGGCTCCTTGCTCCGGGGGACGACGAGCGGTGAGCAGACTACCACACCCGGGGCTCTTCGGCGCCTCGGCCTTGCGCGATCGGGGCCTGACCGACGGAAGAGAGCCGGTACCGGGCGGATCCATCCGCACCGGCGGCAGCGACACGTCCCGGCGGACGTAGAGCCCCAGCCCGTAACCATCCGGCCCGCCCATCCACGCCGAGTGGAACCGGTAGTTCCGCTCCAGCCAGTCTCGAGCGTCCGGCAGCAGGCGGGGGCCCCAGGCCTTGTCCTCGACGTAGTAGGGAACGATCAGCTCCGGACGGCGCTCCCTGAGGTAGTCGAGGAATCGACTCCTGGGCGCGTCGTGCCGGATCAAGAGGGCCACCGTCCGATCGGTGAGACCGCACATGTCGATGATCGGGAGGCCGGAGAGATGGCCCAGACCGCCCACGTCCCAGGTCGCGAGGAGGCTCCCGGGCCTGACGTTGTCCCGGAGCCACCTGCCCAGCGGCAGGATCGCCTTCTGGACGCTGGTCCCGCCGTTGACCACGTAGCCGGCCCCGAACGGCTCGGGCACCCGGAACGCCCGCGCATCCCGGGAGTAGCCCACCAGGATGCCCTCCAGGGACACGAAGACGAAGATGCAGAGCCGGCAGCGTCCGCTGAGCCGGCCCAGCAGCCCGCCGGAGAGAGCGACGAACTCGTGGACTCCGGCGGCGATGCAGGCGGCGAGCAGGCCGAAGATGTGAATGAAGAAGCGCAGATGGAGGACGTCGCCGCCGGTCCAGGCCACGTAACCCAGGAACCCGGCCACGGGGAAGATCACGGCCCTCTGCGGCGTCCTGCCGTGGCGGAGGGCTGGCAGCGCCAGGAGCGAGAACGCCACGAAGAGGGGACCCAGATCGAGACCGAGGTCCCTCAGGCCGGTCAACCCCGAGCTGAACCGCTCGAGGCCGGTTCCGGTCTTGGCCAGAAAGGTGTTCGGAAAGAACGAGCCGTAGTAGCTCCATCTGCACAGCCAGAAGGTCACCGCCACGAGCCCGAACAGCCCTGCCCAGCCCGGCGCCCGTCTGCGTCCCGGTCCGGAGAGGACGAGCACGCAGAACGTCAGGAACCCGAGGAGCATGCCCTCCGGCCGCACCAGCACCGACAGCCCGAAGAGAAGGGCGCTCCACGGCACCTCCCGCCTCTCGCTCTCTTCGTCGATCAGGCATACCGTGGCCCAGGTGATCACGGCAGCGAAGAACGGGGCCTCCATGCCGGCGCACATCCACGAGGCGAACAGCGGAGAGATCGCCAGGAAGTACGGCGCCACCAGAGCGGCCCAGGCCGTGTCGAGACCGGACCGCCCATCGCCGCCGGGCCCCGGCGAACACAGGCGAACGGCCAGGGAGTGCGCCCCGAGGAGCGTCAGCACGGCGCCGCATGCGCCGAAGATCTTCGACGTGCACTCCAGGTCGAACCCGGCTCTGTCGGCCAGCGCCAGCACCGCGACCCAGAAGAAGCTGGTGAACCCCTCGACCCGGTCGCCGGCCTGGAAGACCGGACCGAGGGAACTGGCCCAGTTGTGGGCATAGCGGAAGAAGATGAACGCGTCGTCGACGGTATACTGCCAGTAGAGGGACCCGTGCACCAGCAGGACCACGACCGGCCCTGCCCACAGCCACTTCCTCGATCGCGGCCATCGTCGCCAGGCGATCGCTGAGCCCAGCGTCGCGGCGCAGGCCGCCAGGAAACCGAGTTCGATCATCGGGAGCGTTCCGGGGAGAGCCAGGCGGGGTCCGGAGCCTGGACAGGCTTCGTCGACCCGGCACGGCCCCGGGAGGTGCGCGGACTGAAGATGGGCCTTCGACCCCGGCCGAGTCAAGCCGGTCCTGACCCCAAGACCCGGCGCCTCGCGTGACCGTTGCGCGGTGGCCATGATTTGCTCCTGGCGCGGAACTGGGGCCAGCAGCGCCTCCGCGACGATTTGGCGGTTTCGAGTTGTAGGGCGAGCCGGGTCAGTTTCTCGTAGATCAGCCGTTGATGCCGATTGAGGGTCAGGCTCCGCCAAGGCGCCGTCCTTCATAGGTGCGGCGAATGTGGCCTCGTTAGGCTCTGGAAGCGGTTCCCACTTGAGGCGGGGGCATGACAAAGTCCAGGCACGTCAGCCCTGCCACCGGGTAACCCGCAATCTCCAG
>JACQZM010000367.1 GCA_016213885.1 Candidatus Rifleibacteriota bacterium
ATGTCCACCTTCAGGGAGCTGGCCTCGGAGCTCGCCCCCTTGATCACGGTGGTCACGGCCAGCGCCCTGGATCCGAACCCGAGGTCGAGCATGGCCTCGAACCGACCGTCGCGGGCGCTCGTCACCCCGGCCAGCGTCTTGCCCTCCGCCTGGATCTCCACCCGCAGAGCCGGCCCGGCCGTGCCGGCGAGCCGCCCGCGGTGACCGGTCTCGTGGACCCACGCAAGACCGGCGGGGCGGGGCGGCCTGAGCAGCACGTCGGCCACGACGGAGGTGCTTCGGACGCCCTTCTTCAAGGCGTACACCCGGACCAGGTGGTGCCCGTAGCCCAGCTCCAGCTCCCGGGTGAACGCGCCGCCGGAGTCGGGACGGACGTCCCACCGATCGGATCCCCGGATGATCTCGGCCACGGAGCCCGGTTCCGTGCTGCCCGAGAGCTGCACCCGGGTCGCGTCGATCGTCCTCACCGTGATCCTGGGCGTTGCCAGGGCCGTCAAGACGCCCGTGGCGATCGCCATCACCTCGGCGCTGCGCAGCCCCTTGAACTCCGAGAAGAGGAACAGCCTGTTGTCGCCCGGCCCCAGCGGGATCGGAACCGGCGTCTCGAAGAGATCGTCGGAGACCGGCTTCAACCCGGTGCAGGCGGCGGACCGCTCCCGTCTCATCATGACGAGGACCCCCGGCATCTCCACCCGGGCCTTGAGGAGCGCCTGCCGCCGATCCGGGGTCACCGCGGTCTGGACGACCCGGGGAGGCGGCGGTGGCGCCGTGACCACCACCGAGACCTCCTCGCTGGCCAGACCGCCGAGCGACGAGACCATGGCGATGTCGTTGTCGCCCGGCTCCAGACCCAGCTCGCTGCCGAACGTGCCGCGCAGGGCGACCTGAGTGCTGACACGCTGGCCCCTGGCCGAGGTCATGGTCACGATCGACCGGGGGTAGGCCCGACCCAGCAGGCGACCGCTTCGCCCGTCCGCCGCCAGGTCCACACGGTCGAGAACCGGTTCGGGAGGGCAGAGCGGCACGGTGATCGGGGCCGGCTGGCCCTCCACGGCTCCGATCTGGACGGAGACGTTGAACGTGTTGCGGCCGGGCGCCAGGTCCAGGGGGCATTCGAACTGCCCGCCCGGTCCGGGCTTCTGCTCGCTCACCAGCTTCGAGCCCGATCGCACCCTCACGAGCGACGCGCCCCTGGCCGTGCCATACAGGACGACGCGGTTGGACCCCCTCCGCACCTGGGTGGTGACGAGCCCCTCGGGTCGTGGCGGGGCTCCGGTGACCACGAGGGTGCTCTCCTCGCTCTTCAGCTCGGTCCTGTCTTCGAAGATCGCCCAGTACCGGAAGCGGTTCTCGCCGATCTCCACCGGGAGGCGAGCCTCGAACGTCCCGTCGGCGCCGAGCTGCAGAGCCGAGTGGGCCTCCCGGGTCTGCCGCCCCTTGAACTGGACCCTGCTCCCGGCCGTGGGCAACAGACCTCGAACGACGGCCGTGTCGCCGTCGGGGCCCAGCTGGTACCCGACGATCCGTGGTGGCGCCGGCGGCGTGTGGACCGTCAGCTCCGCCGGCAGCGAGTGGACCCGGTCGGCCACGGCGAAGACCTGCAGCCGGTTGGCGCAGGGGGCGAGCTCGAGAGGACCGCTCTGGAACGTGTGGACCGTTCCGTGGATCGGGTGGACCGCCACGGTCGCCGGGTGCTCGCGCTGGGCCGCGACGATCAGCACCTGGCTTCCCTCCTCGACCCGGCCGGTCACGACCACTCTCCGGCCGGACGAACGCCGGGCGATGAGGTGGGTGGGCGCCGGCGGCTTCACGCCGATCCCCTGGATGGTCTTCTCCACGACCCTGTTCTGACCGCGCCTCGCCACGATTCGAAGAGAGTTCTGTCCGAACCGCAGGGTGATCTCTGCCCGGAAGGAGCCGTCGGATCCGACCAGCGTCTCCTGGGGCGCAGTGCGATCGTTGACGAAGATCTGCACGACCGAGTTGGCCGGTGCCTGGCCGCTCACCAGGGTGGTTCGCGCCGGGGCGATCGGCTTCACGTCGATGGTCGGGAGCCACAGCGCCAGGGCCCAGACGCCCGCCACGATCACGGCGCCGACCAGACAGGCCAGCTCCTTCGGAGTCAGCGGGAGCCCGCGACGGATCGGCACCGGCGCCGTGGGCGCGCTCTGCACGCCGGTCCGCGACGCCACAGCCTGGATCGGGTTGACGCCCAGGGAGAGCGGCACCTCCACGTCGAACTGCCCGTCGATGTCGGAGGTGGTCATGGACCGGAAAGCGCCCACGGTCACGACCACCTCTGCCAGCGGGGCGCACCGGCCCCTGATCTCCACGAACGAGTCCCGGGTGGACTCCGGCAGCGGCTCCAGCACGGGCGTGGAGAGCGGGCAGACCACCGTCGTCACCGGAGCCTCTCTGGACCGGAGCCCGTCCACCTCCACGAACGAGTGGAGGGTGTTGGACCCCTCGTCCAGAGTGCACTCCGCGCTGAACCTGCCCTGGGGGTCCGCCGTGACCTTGTACTCCTGGCCTGCGACCAGGATGTGCACCAGGCCACCCGGGTGGGCCCGCCCCGAGACCGGCAACCTCCTGTCGGCGGTGGAGGCGGCGATCGGTGCCAGCTCCGGCGCCTCCGGCAGAAGGAGGATCGCCACGGGTGGCGAGCTGGCCGACTCCCTGCCGCGTTCCGTGGCCCGGGCGACGATCGTGTTCTGGCCCCCCTTGAGCGTCACCTCCACGGAGAAGTGCCCCACCTCCGAGGCCTGGGTCGTGCACGACTCCGCGTTCACCTGGACCACCACCGTCGATCGCGGCCTGGCGCGCCCGTCGACGAGGATCCGGCTCTTCTCCGTGGTGAACGGCTGGGTGTTCAGCACCGGGGGAGCCAGGTCCGGGACAGGGGTCGCGACCGGCTGGTCGCCCCTGAGCACGGCCCGGAGCGCCGTGATCAACTCGCTCATGAGCTGGTAGCGGGTCTGGGGCGACGGCTCCAGCATCCTGGCCACGATGGCGTCCAGCGCCGGGTTCACCTGCCCGTTCACCTGGCTGGGCGGGCGAGCGGCCCCGACCGGGATCTTGTCGGTCAGAAGCTCGTAGAACACCACGCCGAGAGAGTAGATGTCGGCCCTGTGATCGGCGTTCTTGGGGTTCAGTCGCTGTTCCGGGGCCATGTACATCGGGGTGCCCAGCAGCACCCCCTCCCGGGTGAGGTGGACGTCGTCGCTCCCGCTCTTCACGACGGCGGCGAGGCCGAAGTCGAGGATCTTGACCTGGAGCTTCCCGCCGATCTCCAGGATCATGATGTTCTCGGGCTTGATGTCCCGGTGGATGATCCCCTGACTGTGCGTGTACGCCAGGGTATCGGCGATGTTCAAGACGATCCGGGTACGCTGTTCCGCCGTGAACTTGCCGGCCGAGAGGACCTTCCTCAGCGCGTCGCCGCGGACGTACTCCATCGAGAAGAACAGCTGGCCGTTCGACGTCCGTCCCTTGTTGATGATGCGGACGATCGAAGGGTACTCGAGCTTGGCCAGCGCCTGCGCCTCCCTGTCGAAGCGCTGGATCAGCTGCTTGGACTTCGACAGCTCGGCGTTGAGCACCTTGATCGCCACCTGGCGGCCCAGCCCCTCCTGCTCCCCCAGGTACACCTCGCCCATGCCGCCCTTTCCCAGCCGCGACAGCAGGTGGTATCCCGGGACCATCAGGTCCCGGGGAACGTCCGCTCCGGGCTTGGGGATCGGGCGAGTCTCGGCCCGCGGGACCGGGACGGCGGTCTGGGAAACGGCGCGTCCTCCGTCCTCGGTCCGCTGGATGTTCGTGGGGGAGGCGACGGAGTACTCGAAGCCGCAGGAGCTGCACACGTGCGAATCGGTGTCCTTCCGGGTCGACGACGTGCGGCAGCGCGGACAGCGGTACGAGGCCATGACAGTGGTACTCTACCAGGCTTCGGGGGGCCACGGCCAGGACCCCCCTGGGAATGGACACTATTCCCTGGCGGCGGAGAGGGGGTGAGAAGAGACTCCAGATTGACACTTCCCGACGACTGGTTCATCATTTTTGGGTGAGATTCGACCTGGCGGCAGTGACTCCGATCGCGCTCGTGCTCATGGTGGCGGTCGGACCCGTGGACGCCGGGGCGCCGGTGGGAGCCGTCGCCCGCTGGCAGGTTCAGCCCGCGGCCGCCGTGTGGGTGGCGCCGGCGTCGCAGCGGGTCGACCGGGCCGCTGGCGTCAGCACCACCGACGTGTCCGTCGGCAGGGTGCCGGCGCTTCCGCCTCCCACGATCGCGTACCCGATCCCGTACAGCCTCACGGGGCCGGTCGGGCCGTACGCCTCGGCCTACACCCCGGGCTACGGCGTGGTGGCCGTGCCGTACGTGCCCCCGGTGTACGTGCCCCGGGGCGTCTACCTGAAGGATCGGTACCCGCTCCCGTCGGACCGGACGCCCCCGCCCCCGCCCCCGCCGCCCGCGGCCCGGACCGTCGAGTCGGCCCCCCCGCCGGCGGAGCTCTCGCCGGTCCCGCCCTCCGGGCCGCCTGTGACCTCGCCGGCCCGGGAGCCCGCCGGGGCCGCGGCGGAGCCGTCCGACCCGGCGGCGCTGCCGGTCGACGGCGACCTCGAAGCGCTCATCCGCTCCGAGGTCGAGGCCGTGCCGGAGCTGACGGCCGGCGTGGTGGTCTACGACCTGCTGGGACGACGAAAGGCCGAGTACAGGCCCGATGTGGAGATCTACCCGTCGTCGGTGATCAAGCTCGCGATCCTGGCCGAAGCGCTCCGCCAGGAGGCGACCGGAGACCTGGACCCGGCTCGCCCGTTGCGGGTCCCGGACGCGGCGGACCGGCGGCTCTCCCGCACGTTCGGCAACCGGGCGGCGCTCCACGACCTGCTGAGAAGGGCCGGCGCCCAGGGCGACCACGAGGCGACCAACGCCCTGATCGACGCCCTGGGCATGGATCGGGTCAACGCCGGGGCTCGCGACCTGGGGCTCGAAGGGACCTCCCTCTCGAGGCGGTTCAACGATCCCGGCCCGGCCAGGGGCGAGCCGAACATGATGCCCCCGGCCGACGCGGCGCGGCTGCTCTACAAGGTCCTCAGGCACGACGTCGCCGACAAGGCCGCCTGCCGCACGCTGATGGATGTCCTGAGCCAGCAGAGCCGGACCGAGGCGATCCCCCGGTTGATCCGGGCCCGCAGCGACGTGACCACGCTGAACCTGCCCGGCAGCGCTCGGATGAGGTCCGACCGGGAGGTGGCGAACGACGCCGCCATCGTGACGGGAGCCGGCCACAGCTACGTTCTCGTGGTCTATACCGAGGCGCCGACCGACCAGTCCCCCTGGGTCTCCCGGCTGGCGCTCAAGATCCACAACGCGCTCTCGTCGCACAGGCCGTGAGACCCGGGAGCGAGCCGTCCAGCCGACCCGGTGCGTGTCTGCCTCCGGTCTGGCTCTGCTCGCGATGCCCGGTGCCGTCGCCGGGCTCGCGCCGTGACCATCGGAGGTAGACCATGCGGATCAAGACCGTCCGATACCTCCACCTCTCGTTGCTGGCCCTGACGATCGCCTCCGGCGCGACGGCGGACGTCCTGCCGTTTCCGGACGAGAGGCAGCGCGTCCTCCCGGGGGGGCATCTGCTCCAGCCCGGGAGCCGGCCAGGGGTGCCGAGACCGCTGGGACCGCTGGTGCCCCCGCTGGCGCCCCGGACCACCTACCGGGGAGAGGGCGAAGAGCGACGCCCCGAGGAGAGCACCGTCCGGTACGCCATCCCGGGACCGCCGAGCCCGTCCCCGTCCCCGTCCCCGTCCCCGTCCCCGTCCCCGTTTCCGTCGCCGTTTCCGTCGCCGGCTCCGGACGTGCGGATGGCGATCCAGGAGGCGACGGTCACCGTGGATCTCGAGCGACACGGCCTCGACGCCTCGGTCGCGCCCGCCGCCGGTGAGACCGGAGCCGTTGCTGTCCCACCGACGACGCCGGGCGGCCCGGTCGCTGGCGAGGACTGGAAGCTCTACGACGCCCGCGGCGGACGACCCGAGGGCCTGACGCCTCCACGGGGATGGGTCGTGGCGCGGGTGAGCTGCCGGTTCCGGATGCTCTGTCTCGAGGTCAACAGACCGACGGTCCAGGCCGATACGGGGCAGCGGACCACGGAGTTCCTGATGGCGTTCCCGCTGTCGTACTTCGAGAAGGAGGACGCCGGCGGAGCCCCGGGAGCGAAGGTGAAGGAGTTCTCCGTGGTCACCGACGGCCAGCCGGTGAAATCGGAGGGGACCCGGGACTGGAGGAGCCAGGCCGCCGACGGGAGCTGGGTCCACTACAGCGGGCAGATCTGGAGCGCCCGGGTGAAGCAGGGCGGCGAGCCGGTGATCGACGTGACCTACACGCTCGTGATCCCGGTCCGCGCCGAAGGGTGCGAGTTCACGTACATCCTGCGCTCCGCCGCCGGATGGGGGCAGGTGGTGGGGCACGAGACGGTCCGGGTGAAGGCCCATCGCGGGCTCACGATCGAGCCGTTCGGGGCGAAGGCGATCACGCCGACCCGGCGGCCCGACGGCGCCCTCTGCTGGGAGCTGCGGCGGATGGTGCCCAACGAGGACGTCAACGTCCGCGTCCTGCTCGCCGACGAACGGCCGGTGGGGCAGCCGGGCGGCCAGTAGAGGAGCCGGCCCGTCAGGGACGGCCCGGGGGGGTCCAGGGGGGCCGGTGCGCACCAACGGCGCTCCTGGCTCAAACGCCTCGTGCGCCAATCGGGGCCTCGGGATCCCACTGGTCGCGCCCCCGCTCTCACGACCCGGCGGCCACCAGGTGATCGGCCAGCCGGAGGGAGAGGGCCATGATGGTGATCTGAGGGTTCACCCCGGGTGAATCGGGCAGCACCGATCCGTCGCACACCCAGATGCGATCGCAGCCCGACAGCCCGAGCCGGGTATCGACCAACCGACCCATGGCCGCGGTACCCTGCGGATGGAATCCCGCCACGGCGAGGTTTCGCGGGGTGAAGTCGTCCGGACAGATCTGCGAGAGCTCCCGCTCCTGCGCGAACTCGTTGGGGACCCCCACCACCGGCAGGAACACCCGCTCTGCCCCCGCGGCGAAGAACACCCGGGCCATCAGAAGAAGCGCCCGGCCCATCTCCGACGCATCGTCAGGGTGCAATCGATACAGGATCACCGGAATCCCGGCGATCTCCCGGACGCGCCCGGTGTTCCGATCGCGGATCATCAGACCGAAGCAGGCCAGGTCGTGCACCCGGTCCATCCACCACCGCATCCTGGAGCCGGTGAAGGCCAGGAGCGAGGCCGACACGGACGGCGGGGTGTGGATCCCCTCGAACGAGACCCGCTCCATCCCGGGGTCCCGGTAGCCGAGACCCTGGGGGACCCCCTCGCAGGTCATCGGTGGCAAGCCCGGGAAGTGGGCGAACGCCTTGGTGGCCGGATGGGTCTTGAAGCAGTCCCCGGCCCGGGACCACCGGTCGCCCAGGCGATTCCGGCGGATCAGACCGGGGGTGAACAGGGCGCCCGCGGCGAGGACGAGGTGACGGGCCTCGAGCTTCCGAGAGGTTCCATCCCTGCCCCTGGCGATCACCTGGACAGACCGGGCCTGCTCGGAGATCGTCACCGCCTCGTGGCCCTCGAAGAGCTGCAGTCCCGAGGCCACGGCGTCGGGCAGGAACGCCCGGTCGGTGCTCATCTTGGCGCCGGTCGGGCAGCCGAAGCAGCAGCGCCCCGCGCCGACGCAGCCGGGAGCGCTCCGCGGCAGCAGGTGCGACTCGCCCAGGCCCAGGTGGGCGAGCCCCTTCTCGAAGAGCTGCGACGACCGGCTCATGAGCGCCCGGTCGGGCACCGTCACGCCGATCTTCCTCTCCGCCTCGTCCAGCCAGGGGTCGAGGTCGCCGGCCGCGAAGGAGGTGCCGAGCGATCGGTCCCACTCCCGGAGCCGTTCTGCCGGGGGGCGCAAGCAGGTGCCCGAGTTGATCGCCGTGGAGCCGCCGACGGCGTTCCCGGCCACGACCAGGGTGAGCCCGCCGAGCATGGACCCGACGAGCCCCTGGTTCACGTAGTACGTCTCGATGGCGTCGCTGGCCGACCGCGCCTCGACCAGGGTCCCGCGCTCCACGAGAGCCACCCGGAGCCCCCTGGCCGCGAGCCACCAGGCCGCGGGCGCTCCACCGGCGCCGGAGCCGACGATGACGACGTCGAAGGAGTCGCCGGTGGCGGATCGCGTCGGAGTGCCGCCGGGCCCCCGCAGCGGATGCGCCACCGGCGCCGGAGCCGGTTCACCGTAGGCGACCTCGAAGAGCGGCGCGATGGCCAGCAACGCCAGCGCTCTCACCAGGGGGCTGCGGCTGGCCTGGAACCGGTCGAGGAGCTGGAGGAACCGGGGCGTGTCGAGGCCACAGGCCCGCCGGAAACACCCCAGCAGCAGGAGCGGACCGACCCAGTTCGCGAGCCAGGTCACGACGACGTGGAACCACCAGATGGGCAGAGGGTAGCGCCGTGCCCGATCGGAGGCCCGTTTCAGCAAGGCCCCGATAGTGGCTTGCGGGACGCCCGCCTCTTCCAGCCAGCGGTGGGCGAACGAACCGGCGGGGGACGACCGCTCCGGCTCGTCCGCGTCGCGAGCGTCGCGGCCGAGCCGGGCGGGATCGTTCGACATGGGGGGCCCTTCGCTTCGCTCATCCTGCCCCCCAAGCCCCCTCCCGGCTCCGCCGGTCACGACGGACGCTCCGTGGGCGCTGGCCCGTCTCGTGACGGCCCGGTGGCGGAGCCGGAGCCGGGGTGGGGCATCCCCCGACGAGCCAGCAGCAGCGTCGCCGCCACGAAGCCGTCGCCGAGGGCGCAGAGCAGCCACACGGCCCCACCGGTCGTCGCGAGCCCCACGAAGCCGGCGGTGCTCACCAGCTTGGCCGTGACGAGCGCCCTGAACGCGAACAGGTTGTACGGCTCCCGGGCGCAGGTCTCCGCCAGGACCGTGATGGTCGCCATCAGCGAGAGCGCCAGGATCCACCACAGTCCGCCGGGCCCGGACTGGATGCGGCCACCCAGGCCGAGCCGGCCCGCCAGGGCCGAGACCAGGTCGGGCACCAGTCCCGGAGCGACCAGGAAGCAGGCTCCGACCAAGCAGAACACCACGGCCCACAGCCGCGCCACCACGCAGAACACTCCGCCGTCGCCACCCGGTCGCATCGCTCGGACTCCCCTTTTCCCGTCAGAAGAACCAGCCGGCGCCCGACATTCTACCAGGACCGCCGGGACACGACGAGCATCGTGCCATCGGTCCGCCGGCCGCCGCTACGGAACCGACACTCTC
This sequence comes from Candidatus Rifleibacteriota bacterium, assembly GCA_016213885.1. Taxonomy (GTDB): domain Bacteria; phylum Muiribacteriota; class UBA6191; order JACPRK01; family JACQZM01; genus JACQZM01. The sequence continues at coordinate 9,308 of JACQZM010000367.1, forward strand.
ATCGACGGGTGGACGGTCCGATCGACGTACTCGAGCGCCACGCACCGGTGCGATTCCAGCGCCCGCCGCGTCTCGTGGGAGCGGCCGGACCGCTCCTGCACCAGAAGTCGCATCGACCCCAGCTTGGTGTTGTGACAGTACACCTTCGACAGGTCCGTGTCGGTGTAGCCGACGACGACGATGTCCTCGAGCCGTGCGGAGAGTTCGCCGACGAACCTCCGGTCGCGGTGATCGGCGACGAAGCGCCAGAACGCGAGCCCGTGGTCCGATCGTGTCCGGACCATGAAGCCCGGCGAGTTCAGGGTCAGGTCGACCCCGTCGAGCCTGAAGAACATGCTGGTCAGCGGCGGCGAGACGAACGGCCCCACCCGGACCTGAGCGGTGATCCCCTCGAACACCGCTCCGGCAGCGCCGGCGAACGAGTTGCAGTGGGCCCAGGTCCAGCGATGGCCGAGTCGTCTACCCCAGATATGACCCTGCTGGCCCGGGTCGCCCCCCAGCTCGAACGACCGGCCGCCCACCCGGAACGACCCGTGCACCGCGAGGTCCACGTTGGGTGTGCAGACCTGGGTGGGCAGGATCCCCAGGGCCCTGAGGTAGCCGGGCACGTGGTGGAACGTGGTGGGGTTCTCCGCGAACCGCAGGTCCCACTCCAGCTCGGTCCCGCCCGCGACGAGCCGTCCCGTGGCGCGGCCGGCGCCGAGGCTGGCCCCGCCGATCCGGACGATCGCCTCCCCGCCGGTCCGGATCGCCGGGACGTCGAAGCGCTCGAGCCCGGCGCGGTTGGCCGCGGGATCGTCGGGGTCGAAGAAGATGCCCCACAGCTCGCCCCAGGGCGCCACCGAGCCGTCCCGGGGGGCCACGATCCCGTATCGCACCCAGAGGGCGGCGCCGGTCAGCAGGTGGTTGAGCTTCAGGTACCAGATCTCGTAGAACCCCGACCGGTCCGGGCGCCAGCGAGAGAGGTTGTCTTCCAGCATGCGGTGGTCCGAGGGCCGCTCCGTCGGGCAGGCCCCGGAGCACATCGTAGCACCCCTGGACCGATCCACGCCCGGCTTCAACGCCCTCCGGACCGACGGCGTCTCGTGGACCGGTTCCTTCACGCCCTCGGGGGGCGGCACGACGCCTCATCGCCGACGGTGTGATAGCATGCCTGCGAGGTGAGCCCCTTGCGGACAGCGAACGATCGTCGGGCCGTCTTCGCCCTCGTCTGGGTCGTGGCGCTCGCCGTGCTCCTGGTGATTCTGGGACTCACCGGCTCGTTCCGAGTGATGGTGGTCTCGGGGCGGTCTTGTCCCCGGATCTTCGCTGCGGCTCTCGCGCTGGCCCTTGCCCTTTCGAGCGGGCCACACCATCGCGGAGTCGAGGGGAGCCAGCCGACACCCGGCTCCGGCCCTGCACCGTCTGCGATGGTGGTCGATGCCCCGGTCGAGGGGTGGGGGTATCCTCTGCGCGGAACCGGAGCGCTGGCGGCGGAGATCCAGAAGGCTATCGGACGGCCTGTGCCGACGTTGGCCAATTTCGAAGACGGCGACAGATTCCGGTTCGACCCGCCGAGCGTCAGGGAGGGCCATCACTTCATCCTCGGCATCTACTCCCTCCAGACGAAGGAGGATCCGGAGAAGATCATGGGCACGCCCCTGGTGGAAAAGGCTGCGAATCACATAGAGAAGCTGGCCGCAGTGATCGAGAGCTTGAAGTGCTCCCCCCGATCGGATGTCCGGTACGTTCGCATCGAACGGTTCGAAGGCGCGGCGGCGGCCAGCTTCTGGATCTGCCTCAACGACAAGAAGCCGTACCCGACCGAGCCGCCACGCCCTCCTGCCCCCACGCCGACCCCTAACCCAGCCATCAAGGAGGCCTACCCTCTGAGCGGTATCCAGCCCCTCGTGGACGAGCTCCGACGGCTCACCGGCAAGCCCGGCCGGAACGTCGTCATCGGGATCAAGGGGGACCGCCTGCGGTTCGCGCCACTCGAGCGCGCGGGCCGGACCGTCACGGTCTACGGCATCTCATCCATGGACCGCGCGCGGCGGTGCATGACCGGAGCCACGGAACTCCTGAACGAGCTCAAACGCTGGCAGTGCTTCAAGCGGGTCCGACTCAAGGCCGTGACCTGGACCGTCTTCGAGGGAAAGACGGTGGGGGTGTACGTCATCGAGCTCGAGGGCTGAACCCGCACGAGCTTCAGACCCGAGGCCTCGACACCCTCGTCCCGACGGCCCGAACGCAGAGCTGAACCACACCATGTCCACGTCCACGCGGCTTCCCGTCGTGCTGAGCTTCGCCTGGTATCTGCTCACCCTGGCTTCTATCTACCTCATCATGCCGATTCGCGGCGCCTTCCTCATGGTGAAAGCAGGTAACATTGATCGCCTCCCTTCTGCCCCGCGCAATTCGCTACTCATATGGTTCGGCGTGTCGTAAATCGCCGGGACAACCCCCTCGGACGGTGCGGAACCAGAAATGTGACACCGAGGCGCCCTACCCGGGCGGAGCGCGAGCCGGTCGCGGGTGCCGAGGGATATGCCCGTAAGGTCGAGCTCAACATCGCGGGCAGTCTCCCCAGGTCTGGGTCACCAGCCCCTGTTCTGGCGACGTGAGCAGGGTTCCCTCGCGCAGGCGAGCGCCAGACCCACCGCCAACCGCTTCGAGTGCCAGCACGCGAGGCCCACGGCCCACGAGGAACGTCGCCTACCGTTCAGGCCGCGAACCTGGTCGGTATCTTGACCTTGGGTGTGGGCACTCCTGCTAGCCCGCAGTGTCGCCGGCCACGCCCACCCGATGGTATAGTTCAGAAGGGAGGGCCCGGTGCCCGTCAGGGACCCCGACACCGCCATGCGCCTCGGCATCGACCCCAAGGTGGATTTCGCGTTCAAATGGCTGTTCGGCAGCGAAGCCAACAAGCCGCTTCTCGTCCACCTGCTCCACGCCGTCCTTCAGCTCCC
>JACQZM010000368.1 GCA_016213885.1 Candidatus Rifleibacteriota bacterium
CCCCACCGACGGCCCTCTGATGGTCATCGACGAGGACGTCTGCCGGGAGGTGCTCTCCAGTGATCCGAACCCTGCCCGACTTCCTCACCGAACGACAGGCGACCGACTTCCCCCCCCCGGCCGGCCTGCTCGGTGAAGAGCGACGTGTCCACCGTGAGCACCAGCATGGAAAGGCAGATCTCGACCCGGAGCTCGCTTGTGGATCCGCAGCCTCCTCCGGAGTATCCTTCGTCGGAACGAGTCACGGGTGGACGCCCCAGCCATCCCATCCCCGGGAGCCGACATGTTCGACCGGTTCATCTCTCGCGGAGATGCGAAGACCGGACGGACGGACGGAGCTCTCCCGTTGCGCCAGGTGACCGGCGTGCTGGTCCTGGGCGCCGCGGCCTGCGGGCTCACGCTGGCTCTCTTTCGGCTCTGGGCGGCGATCGGTCTCACCCTCGCCGGCCGTGACACGGGATGGCCCGAAGAGGTCGGGCCTCTGCAGCTGATGCCGGTGCTCCTGGGTCTCGGCCTGGCGCCGCTGGCGTGGGAGTCTCTCGTCGGGCGGCGACCGCTTCACGAGCTCGGTCTCTGCCTTCCCGTCGGCACCCCGGGCTGGCGTCCCTGGGCCGAGTCTGCCGCGCTCGGCTCTCTCTTCCTGCTCTACCTCTGGCTCTTTCCTCCTCTGCTGGGGCTCGCGGCTCCACCGGATACCGCCGGGCTGTCTCTCCGCCTCGTCAACTGGCTGTGGGTCGCGGCAGGGGAAGAGCTGCTCTTCCGGGGCATCGTACAGGGGCGGATCGCGCAGGCGTGGGGTCCTCTCCGCGGCTGGTCGCTCTCCGCGCTGCTCTTCGCATTCCCGTTTCACTGGGGCGCCTGTCTCGTCCACCAGCTCGGGGTGCTCCTGCCCGCCGGTCTCGTGTTCGGATCTCTCCGGATGCGCCACCGGAGTCTCCTGTTCCCGATCATGCTCCACTGGTGGGGCAACGTCCTCCTGGCCTGAGCGACCGCGCTCCCCATGACCCGGCGCCTCGCCGGGTCCGAGTCGCGCCCCCGAGCGCGACCTCCAACCTGATCCCCTCCTCTTCCCTTCCCCCGAGCGCGACTTCAAAGGCATCCCCTCCACTTCCTTGGTGACTCTGCAGCCACGCCGAGGCCTCATCACAGGCCCGACTCTGCGAAACAGGCGGGGGATCCTGGCCCTCGGAGCGGGTCGCAGGTTCAACCGGTCGCTGATACAATGGTGCAGTCGCCCCGGTGAGAACTACCGGGTCCGTGACAGCGAGGTGGACGATGTCTTGGTTCTCCATCACCGGGAAGATCTGTCTGGTGCCGCTGCTCCTCACTTTCGCCTCGCCGCTGCGCGGAGACAACGGCCAGGGCCAGTTCTCCCAGGGCCAGATGCCCCAGGGCCAGGCAGCGCAGCAGGGGCTGCAGCAGGTGCCCATGGGGCAGCAGGCCGTGCCGCCATACCAGGGCTACTCCCGGGCTCGTCGCCCGGCGACCGAGGGACGATACTCCGTGTCCGACCTGGCGAACACGAACACCAAGCACCTCGCCCGGGTGCCGGCCGCCCAGTGGAGCGCCATCGAGACCCACGGGTTCGTCCTGACCCGGTCGAACTCCTACCGGCTGCGTCAGGTCTACTCCGGGTCCAAGGCCGCCGAGCGGCCGATCCTGGTGACGACCGACGCCGTGCTCCACGTGGCCCACCTCCTCTTCGACTTCTATTTCCGCTATCTCGAGGCGGCCTACCTGATCGACGACCTGAAAGACCTGTCGACGGCCATGCTCTCGGCGTCGGTCGAGTGTGCGGACCAGACCTCCGACCCCGGCGTCAGGGCCGCGGCCATGGCGAACTCGGCGTACTTCTACGTGGCCAAGCTCCTGCTCCTCGGCAAGAACCCGGAGGTGGACGTCCCCCATCCGATGTCGGAGAAGATCCGCAAGGAGCTGGAGCTCGTTCGTGCCGCCAGCGGCCCCGGCGCGTCGCCTCTCTTCGGCCACGCCGAGGACTACTCCCAGTTCAGGCCCAGGGGTCATTACACCCGCAACGAGACCTTCCAGAACTACTTCCGCGCCATGCTGTGGCTCGGCCGGATCTCATTCCCGGTGCGGGACGAGGGCCCGTACGAGCCGCTCGGCCGGGTCGCTCTCATCGGTCTCGATCTGGCCAGGGTCCGGATCAAGAACCAGCCGGCGCTCCGGGTCTGGCGACGCATCGACGCGGTGCTGAACTTCTTCGTGGGGAGCTCCGACGACCCGACGCCCGAGGCGATGCTGCAGCTGCTCCAGCGGGAACGGGGTGGGCTACCGACCCCGGAGGAGGTGCTCGCGGCTCCTTTCCTCGGCAGGTTGGCGAAGGCGGCCCGGGCGCTCCCGCGAGCGGCGATCCTGGACACCCGACGGCGTGCCGACGAGCCCAGGCCGGAGGGGTTTCGCTTCCTGGGCAGCCGGACGACCCTGGACAACGTCGTCCTGCAGCGTCTGCTGTACGACGAGGTCGGCCGCTACCTGGGACCGCCGGACCGGCTTCCCGAGACAGCGGTTCCCAAGCCTCCGATCGGCATCGGTCGCGGGTTCTTCCGAGGGCTGGACCTCATGGCCGCCCTGGGCTCCACGGAGGCGCTCGCCCTTCTCGACGGCGACCTCGACACCGGCTATGACCGCTACCGCGAGAACCTCCAGTTTGGGATGCAGCAGCTGAGGAGCCGGCTCGAACGGGCCGGACAGGAGAGCCTCTTCGCGCACATGCTCTCGGCGATCCAGCCGCTCCTCGGCCGCCCGGCCGCGACTCTGGAGAGGGTGTTCCAGGGTCGTGGCTGGCAGAGGAAGCTCGTCGCCACGGCGTGCGGGTCCTGGACGGAGTTACGGCACGACACGACGCTGTATGTCAAGCAGCCGTACAGCACCATGAGCCAGTCCGCGATGAGCGCTTTCGGGAAGAGCCGGATGCCCGAGTCGCCCCCGCCCCCGCCGCCCCCGCTCCCGGTCTACGTCGAACCGTTCCCGGAGGTGTTCGCCCGCCTCGCGACGCTCGGTGAACGCTTCGCCGGGAAGCTCGAGACGCTGGGGCTGCCCGGCGATCGCGCCTCGACAGGGAACCTCGAGCGGTTCGTCGCTCTCTGCCGGTGCGCCGAGCGAGCGGCCCGGGAGGAGGTGGCCGGACGGTTCATCTCCGAAGACGACCGGAAGGTCCTGGAGGAGTTCGGCGCCGTGATCGCGGGCATCACGTCGTTCAGACACTACGCCGACGTCCACCACCCGTTCCGGGGCGAGGACGACGACAAGATGGCGATCGTGGCCGACGTGTGCACCGACCTCGATGCCAGGGAAGCCATGGAAGAAGCCACGGGCTGGCCGCTCCTTGTGCGAGTGGTCCTTCCGTTCCGGGGGCGCCGGTACCTGTTCGAGGGAGCCGCGTACTCGTACACCGAGTTCCGGCACCCGATCGACGACAGGCTGACCGACGAGAAGTGGCGGCAGATGCTCGACCGAGGCCAGAAAGAGGCCGTCGAGCCCTGGCTGGCCCCCCTGATCAAGTAGTCTCCGGCCCACTTGGCCATCTGCTGCACCTCGACGCCCCGCACGTCGTTGCGGAACACCTGGCGCTCCAGGTCAGCGACCCTGCCCTGGCTCAGCAGGCGGGCGCGGCTCTTCAGGCCCGAGAGCACCTGGCCCTTCAGATTCTCCTCGAACCGCGGGGGCTCGGTCGCGGCCCCGGCGGCCCGAGGCGCCGGAGCCCGGGCTCCGGAGAGCTCGGATCGGTCCTCCCGGAGGAGATGCCGGTCGACGCGGACCCGACGACCCGCACGGAGGCACCGAACACCGGAGTCGCCGCCGGCTCGCGCTGCACCTGGACGCGCACCCGGCCGGTGTCCTGATTCTCTCCGACGGCCAGCGACAGGTCCGAGACGAGGACCAGCCCCGCGGTCGACGCCTCGGCGCCCCGGAGCACCACGAGGTACGCCCCTTCCGCCTTGAACGGGAGCGCCAGCGACAGCTTCTGTCGCAACCCGAGGGCGTTGCCCGGAGCGGGCAACTCAGCCTCGTACATCGGCTGGATGCCCGCCAGGTTCACCTTCGTGATGCCCGACAGGCTTCGCTCGCTGAGATACAGCCGCATGAGGTCCACCTTGTAGGCCCGGACCTCCACTCCTGGCAGGTTCCGCACCGTGACCGGCACCTCCACCGGTCTTCCCGGGTCGACCCGCGTCACCTCCGGACAGGCGACCTCCTTGCGTGACAGCTCCTCGGCGGTCTCCCGGGCATCGGCGAACTGGTCCGACACCTTCCTGTAGAGCTCCAGCGCTTCCTTGACGCACCCCATTGTGTGGTGGATCTGGGCGATCAGGTAGGTGGCCAGGGCGCGGCTCTCGCTGGCCTGGCCGCCGGACCCCGGGAAGACGTCCTGGGCCACGGGGGTCAGCAGCCTGAGCGCCCTCTCGTGGTCGCCCTTCTCGAACAGCGCCCACCCCTGGATGTAGAGGAAGGCGTCCTTGAGCCGGCTTCGCGGGTATCGCCGCTCGCCGGCCTCGGCCCATCGCCTCGCGTCGTCCTGCTGCTCGTCGTCCAGGCACGCCTGGGCCAGGGCGAACGTCGCCTCGTCGGCCATGGGGCTTCCGGGATTCTGTTCGAGGAACGACTCGAGCAGCTCGCAGCCGAGCCGTCGCATCGATCGGTCGAACCGGTCGCTCCGGTCGAGGAGCATCTGGGCCAGCCCCAGATGGGCGGTCTGGACGACCGACAGGTCGGGGTACTCGACGATCAGCGACCGGGTGTAGGCCGCGGCCCGTTTCAGATCGCCGGCCCGCTCCCACTCGCCCGGGAGCTGGCCCTCGAGCATGAAGCTGGCCTCGGCGATGCCCCGGTACACGTAGGCGGCCTGCTCGAACTCCTTCATCTCGCGGTGGGCCCTGCCGACCAGGAGCACCGTGTCGAAGGGCAGCGCCAGGTCGCGGTGCTTCTCCTTCAGCGTCTCGAAGTGCTTGAGGACCGCGGCCCAGTCGGAGCGTTCGATGGCGACGAGCAGCAGGATCCGCGACACTTCCTTGGCCGCGTCATCCCGCAACGTGAACCTGCCCAGACCGTTCAGGTGGGTCCAGGCGAGCTCCTTGTCGCCCTCCTCGAACGCTGCCTGGCCCAGATGGAGCAGCTCGTCCGGCGTCATCGAGTAGATGTCGGCGGACCGTCGACCGTGGTCGAGCACCTCCAGCGTGCCGGTCGGTCCGTAGCCGTACCGCCTGGGCCTGTCGAGCGACACGACCTTGGTCGGCTGCACCTCGTACAGACCGGGCAGACGGCCGGCCATCCGGTAGCCGAGCTGGATCGCCCGCCCGTGGCTGACGCTGTACACAGCCCGGATCCTGCCGTCGGCCACCCGCACATGGCGGTAGTTGCCCCCGAGGCTCCTCTCCACGAGGCCGCACCCCGGCGGGATCGCCTCCTCCAGGAGGATCTCCTCCTGGGTGCTTCCGTGGGGTACGTGGGCGATGATGTCGACCTGCGCCACGCGACCCGGCTCCAGCTGGGAGACCTTGTTTCGCGGCACCGAATGAGCGCCGATGACGCAGCGGGACCCCCGCGGCACCTCCCGTCCCCTGTGCACCCGGCCCGTCGGCGAACCGGCTCCCGTCGAGCACCCAGTCGACCGGACTCCTGAGCTCGTCCGAGGAGAAGACCCTCTCCTCGACCCCGGCCACCCTGACCGTCAGCCGGTAGCTCTGGGCCGATGGCGCGTGGATCGCCAGGTACGCGGCCAGCGCCTCGCACGCCGCGGCTCCCCCGGCCGGCGACGGAAAGCCACCGGGCCCTCTCAGACCGAGGAGCCGGGCGAGCTCCCGACTCAGCGGCTCCGGCTCGGGCCTGGCGGCCAGGATAGCCATCAGACCGAACGCCGCGTCACAGGCTGCGTCAATTCCGGCGATCGCGACCCTGCCGGCACCCGGGTCGATCGGTTCCTCGTCGGATCGGGGCTCGAGCAGCGAGGCGGCCACCTCGGCGGCGCGCTCCCGCCGCCCCAGGCGAACCAGGGTGAGGGCCAGAAGGGAGGTTCGCAGGGAGGCGGGATGTCGCCCCCTGAGGAACCGGTTCACATGGCCGAAGTCGGCGGTGCCGTCCCCGGCCTGGGCGAACAGGATCCACAGCTTGGCGTCATCGTCGGCCTGCCCGTAGAGCGTCCCGGCCCGTTGCCGGACCTCGGCCAGCACGTCGTCCGGCACGGAGAACCCCTCGTTGCGTGCCCGCACCATCAGGTCCAGGCGAAGGGCGATCTGGACCGGCTCGTTCGTCAGCGTCTCGCCGATGAGCTGCCCCAAGAGCGTCCTGATCCTCTCCCTCCTGGCTTCGCGCTCCCCCGCCGCCGCGGTGAGCACCTTGAGCACCTGGTAGCTGGCCAGCTCGCGACGCACCGTGTTCAGCACCGACGCCTCCGGTGCCTGGAAGCTCTCGCTGTCCAGCGAGCTTGCCAGCATCCCCGGCAGACCGGGCCCCAGCGTGAGCTGCAGCCTGCGCCGGGCGAGGCCGGCCTGAGGCAGCGTGAGCGTGAACCGGGTCGCCTCGGTGACGAGCCCGGAGGTCGAATCGTAGTGGTGAGCCCCCCGTGGCCTCACCGGGACGGTCCGGGCGAGGGCGTCGGATCCCTCCCGGGCCCGGGCGGTGAGCGTGAGAGCGCACTCGGCCTGAGCAGGGACGCGGAAGCGAAACGGCACCCGCGCCTCGGCGCCGGGCGAGAGTTCGATCCGCCGGGTCTGCCTGTCCACGCCCTGGCCTTCGAGCGCCAGCTCGACCCCGGTGCTGGCCGTGAATCGACCCCGGACCAGGGCGATCACCCCGGCGTCGTCTCCGGTCACCGTGAAGTGTGGACGGAGCATGTCCAGGGAGAGGGACTTGGCCGCCGTGACCCGGGCGGTCGCCTGTCCCACCATGGTGCTGGCGGTCACGGCCCGGGCCACGATCCGGTAGCTCGTCAGGCTGGAGGGCAGCGAGAAGGCGACCTTGACCTCTCCGGTCGGCCCGGTCCTGGCAGCGGCGACCCAGAACGCGGTCTCCGGAAAGAAGTCCCGGACCGCAGGCTCGGCCTCGCCGTACTCGTCGGCGGCCCCGCCGGTGCCGACGTCCCTGAGCCTTGCCGACAGGAGTTCCCGCCGGAGCGCCCTGCGGCCGCGCTCCTTGACTCCGCTGAACTTCTGGATCGAGCTCTTGAGCTTCTCGCGCTCCTCCGGGGTCATCCGGGTGAGCTTGTCCACGTAGCTCTTCGTGAGGTTGACGAGCCCCGAGTTCGGCGAGCTGGACTGCAGGTCCGGCTCCATGGCATCTCGCTGCTTCGTCCGGATCTCCTCGGAGACCCCGTAGACGTCGATGGCCGCCTTCCAGTCCGCCTGGGGGATGCCATGCCTCTTGAGAATGGCCTCTTGGTCCCTGGGGACGATCATGCCCCTCTTCTTGCTCATGGCGGCGGTGATCTCGCTCCAGATCCTCTCGTACTTCCTTTTGGAGACCCGGGTTGTGCCGCCTTCGTCCGGGCTGCCGGCGTCGTCGTCCCCTTCGATCTCCGAGCCCAGGTCGCCCACGGGCCGGCCGTCGGATTGACCCTCCGCCCCCCGGGGGCGCTTTTCCATGACGCGGTGCGCCCGCCTCAGCTCCTTCCTCTCCTCGGACAGGAGCTCCTCCGACAGCGTACGGAGCACGGCGGTGTACGACGTGCCGGCCGAAGAGGCGACCGAGAGCGTCGTCCCCGCCCGTCGCTGCTGGAACGTCTCCGTGAGCGGCTGCTGCGAATCCGGGAAGATCGAGAGCAGCGCCTCGTCCACCACGGCCACGGAGACCTCGGCGTCGGCCGGCCGGCCCAGGTGATCGGCCACCTCGAGTCCCAGGGTGACCTGCTGGCCCGGTTCGTGGACAAGCCTGTCCGGCGTGACCGTGACCTCGAGCCCGTGCCGGACCGTGATCTCCCGGCTCGCGCTGTGGAGGCGGTCCTGGTCCATCAGCGCCACCGCGAACGTCACGTTGGGGCTGTAGGAGTCTCTCATCTCCCACTCGACCTTGTTCTCGCCGGTCGTGAGCGGCACGAGCCTGTAGTCCAGGACCCGGCCGGCCTCCACGGTGACCAGGGCGAGCTGCTCCGTCGCCCAGGAGATGACGCGGAACGTCACCTTCTCGCCGGCCCGGAACGTGTCGCCGTCGGCCAGGATGCGCAACCGCACCGGGTCGTCCGGAGCCGTCACGGTCAGCGCCGCGTCGGCCTGGGCGCGGCGGCCCCTGCTGTCCGTGGCCCAGAACCGGATCGAGTAGCTGCCGCCGCGGGTCAGCGTCAGCGCCAGCGCCGCCTCACCCCCGGCGTCGGTCTCGACGGTCTGGCTCTGCTCGACGACCTCGACTTCGGCAGGGGCGGGAGCGGGAGCGACCGGAGCGTCGAGCCCGGGCCGCGCCGTCACGGCGGACGTGTCGGTCCCGGAGGGCGCTCCGGAGGGCGACTACCAGATCCGGATCGGAAACGTCGGTCCCAGGATCTTCACCGGGTCGTTCAGGGTCTCGGCCTACACCGTTCCGACCGTCATCATCACGATCGACCCGGAGGCGACGGTCCTCTCGGAGAACGAGCCGTTCAAGGGAAAGCTCGTGGTCACCCGGGCCGACGGCTCCCCGGTGAAGGAGATGCCGCTGAGGTACCGGATCGACGGGCAGGGGGAGACGTTCGGAGGCACCACCTCCGACAGGGGGGAGCTCGCCGTGAGCGTCGACACCCGCGATCTGGCCGACGGCACCTACACGTTGAGAGCCTGGATCGACCAGGAGGCCGTCCAGGCCTCGTCGAGCTTCTCCATCGCCTCCGTGGGCGTGAAGCCGAAGCTGACGCTCGCCCGGGACGTCGTGCTGACCGGCGAGCAGCTCCCGGTCCGGATCGCGGCCCGTGACGCGCTGGACAAGCCGCTCAAGGTGAAGGGAACCGTCCAGGCCGTGCGCCGCGTCAGGGCCGCCGTGA
>JACQZM010000369.1 GCA_016213885.1 Candidatus Rifleibacteriota bacterium
GCATCTGGCCGAGAAGCACCACGCCAGGGTGCCCGGTCTGCTCGATCGGTTGCTCCAGCTGTCGCCCGATCAGGTCCCGTTCGATCACTCGGACACGCTGAGGCTCCTCGGGGTCGACGAGGAACCCCACTTCACGAGGTTGAGGCAGGAGCTCAGAGCGCTGTTCTTCTCGTCGGAGTACCTCGATCGAGACGTGCCACACCCGGGCGCTCGCGCCTTCGTCGAGGACTGTCGCGGCGCGGGCGCCATCGTCGTCTACCTGACCGGTCGAGACCACGGGGGCATGCACGCGGGGACCGTGGCGAGCCTGATCGCTCATGCGTTCCCGCTCGATCAGCCGGATGTCCATCTGCTGATGAAGCCGGACCAGGCCACCAGGGACCTGGAGTTCAAGTCGAGCACCTGTCAGCAGCTTCGCGGATACGGTGAGCTGGTGGCATTCTTCGACAACGAGCCGGAGAACGTCAACAGTTTCAAGGAGGCCTTCCCATCGTGCATCGCAGTCCTGGTCACCACCAAGCACTCCAAGAACCCACCCCCGCCGGCCCCGGGTGTCGAGCGCGTTGCGAACTTCTTGAGGCCGGCATGCTGAGGGTCGGTCTGGTGGTCGTGCTGGTCTTGCTCGGCGGAAGACCGGTGCTGGCGGACCTGAGGGGGTCGGAGGAGCGGATCGACCGCTACCTGACCCTCTACTACAAGAACCAGCGGGATCCCAAGGTGGTCACGGAGCTGGGGGCGAACTACGCGGTGAAGTACGCCGACACCGGCACCGATCAGGACATGAACCTGGCGAAGAAGTACCTGAACGAGGCGGCGAAGCTCGACCCGAACGGGGCCGCGGCGCTGGCGTGGCTGGGTCTGGTCCAGTGTCTGGAAGCCCGCAACGGGGTCTCCCTGGAGGCGGCCCAGCGAGGGCTGGACAGGCTCGACTGGGCGCTCAATCGCGAGCCGGACAACCTGGACCTGAGAGTGCTCCGGGCCACGGTCGGCCTGGAAGCGCCGCGGGAGTTCAACCGGATCGACCAGGCGATCGCCGATCTGGAGTACGTCGGCAAGCGGCTTCGAGAGAACCCTGCGCTGAGCCGCCAGGTCGAGATCGACCCGTCGGAGGTCCACCACAAGCTGGGGCTGGGGTTCAGGGCCAAGGGCGACATCGTCAAGGCCAGACAGGCCTGGGAGGCCGCGGTGAAGTCCGGCCCCGAGACCCTCGATGGGAAGAAGGCCGCCAAGCTCCTGAAGAAGCACCCTGCCCCGCGCGAGTAGCGCTCGAGCCTGTCACGGTCGGAGGGCCGACTGCGGCCGGGCCGGATCTTCCGAGATGGGGGCCCTTCGCTCCGCTCATCCCCCCTCGGGCTCGTCCTCCGGGCTCACTCGCCGGCCAGGCCCGCGGACCGACGGGACACCGAGAGGATCCACCAGTCCTTCTGCCGGGCCCGGTCCGTGGCCAGCGGCAGTCTGTCGCGATCGTAGACCACTTCCAGGGTGTCGCTCTCGTCGATCTTCCCCTTGTTGATGTGGAAGGCCACCAGGTTCCCAGCGATGAGCGACTTCCCGGCGGCCGGACGCACGCCTGAGGTGGCGTAGACCGTTCCCTGGAACACGGGCCCCAGGGCGAGCATGCGGGCCGTCGGCCGCTCCAGGGTGGTCATGGCCAGGTCCTCGAACACCAGGGTGAGGTAGCTCCGAGGGTCGGCCCTGAGCACCGGCGCGTCCAGCACCGGCGGCTCGGTTCCCCGCCCGCCCAGCGCCACGATGACCCCTCGACCCGAGTAGCGGAGCGGCTGCGCCGAGCGCCAGTCGAGCTCCCGGACGAGCATCACCTCCGAGAGCTGCAGCACTCCGTCTTGCGTGCGGTCGGTCACCAGCTCCTGGAACGTCCCGTATGCGCGGGTCGCGATCCGCTCGTACGATCGGTACTTCGGCGGGAGCAGCCCCTTGGGAAACTCCCGCTTGAGCTCGCCGACCGTGGGCGGCGGGGTCCAGGAGGCTATCTCGTCGAGCGCTCTCCTGAGCCGGCGGATCCTCAGAAAGCCGACGACCTTCCAGGTGGCCACGAACGACAGCCCCTCGACGGCGCCCTTGAACGTGGCCTTCATGATCTCGGTGAGGAGCGAGTTGATTCCCTGGCTCACGAACGTCTTGCTGGCCCACACCAGCACGCCATGGGTCAGACCGCTCAGCGTGTCGGCGTGCTTGGGCGTGACCTGGGTGAACACCTTGTCCTTGAGGGCGTCGACCGCCTTGTCCCCGGGCCGGACCTGGCCGGCCGGAGCCGAGGCCGGTCGGAAGATCCTGCCGACGATGAAACCGGTGACCTTGCCCGACAGGAGCGTGAAGCCGGCCGCGGTCAGCACCGTTCGCACCTCTTCCAGGACGTTCCGGTTCATCGACGATTCGAAGTACAGGCCGTAGGGCGCGACGAAGTACTGCTTCCTGGCGATCACCTGGTCCATGAACTCCTGCCTGAGCTCGCTCACCAGATCCGGCGCCGCCGTGGCAGCCCAGTGCACCAGGATCAGGTGGATGTCGGGATTCCAGCCCATGGCCCTCAGGATGGACTGGGCGCTCAGGACCAGCACTCCGGCCGGGGGATAGTGCTTGGAGACGAAGCGGAGCAGCTGCTCCGACCAGACCGGCTCTCTCTTGAACGAGGCGATCTTGTAGATGCCGTAGATCCCCTGATCCGACGGGTAGCCCGCGATCCCCCGATCCGTCGGGGGGGCTTCCTGCCTGGTGGAGAGCGTGCCGTAGTCGAACGGCTCCGGGTAGATGGCATCGCCGTCCTCCACGCGGGCGCCCCCGCCGTAGGCCACGTGGGGAAACCTCAGGTTCTCCTGGTAGATCCCCTTGGACGCCCCGCCCTTCTTGGTGAGTATGCCGCTGAACATGCTGACCCGGCTCGAGGCTGCCGGACCGCGCAGCGGGTCCGGGGCGCCGCAGATGGAGAACCGCTGCCGGGATGGGGGCACGGTCCCGGTGAGATAGACCCACGGGTTGGAGCAGGCGATCGTCTCGTCCGGCGGGATCGGAAAGAAGGCCCCGATCGCCGGCCCCAGGGCAGGGCCGACCAGCAGCACGCCGGGAAACTGGAACCCGAGGATGGACGCCCTGGCCCTGTCCGCCTCGCTGGGCGGTCGGCGAGGGTGGGCGGTCCAGCCCTGGCCGGCCAGGAGAGGGCCGAGCCCGCCCAGCATCTCCCGGATGTCGCCGGCGAAGTTGGAGTTGTGGACGGCCCGCGGCCCAGGGATGAACGCCCACCCGTGCCAGTCACGACCTCGTTCAGGGTACGAGAGTGAATCGCGGCCTCTGTACTCGCCGCCGATGTGGACCGGGTCGGAGGCGTCTTCCACCTTCAGGAACATGGGCCCCCTCACGAGGACCCGGGAGCCCAGCGGGTATGTGGTCATGCGTCCGCCGGTGTTGAGGTCGTTGAGCATGTGGGGGACGTCCCGTGGAACGCCGTAGCTGAACAGGGCGAACTCGCGCGCCGGGGGCGTCACGTCCAGCACCTTCACGTCCCGGATGACCTGGACCACCCGCCGGGTCGAGAGCCCCCTCTCGCGAGTCGCGACGGTGACCGAGAGGGTCAGGTAGCCGGTGAAGTCTCGCGGCACCCGGTCTTTCTTCAGGTCCTCGAAGGCCGGCTCGCCGTAGAACGCCTCGGGGATGTCGTAGGCGCCGCCATCGCCGTGGACGATGGGGCGGAACGAGTGGAGCGTCGCCATGACCTGCTCCACCGCCACGTCGCTGGAGGCGCCGGCCGACAGGCCCAGCCGCGACGGGTCGATCCTCCGGGTCGCCTGGACGCCGGCGAGCGCCGTGGAGACCGAGCTCCCGCCGGTGGAGCCGATGGCGGCCTGGAGCCTCTCGAACAGCTCCTCCTTGAGCGCGGTCAGGTCGCTCTGGGGCTCCGGCGTCGTCGGGTCGAACACCGCAAGGAGCGCCAGCTCCACCACCGACTCCGCCGACGTGGAGAGCTTCAGCCCGGTGACGTCGTGGTAGGCGAGGCCGTAGCCGGTGGTGGCGCTGGAGACCAGGGTGAAGGCCAGCAGCGACAGGCACAGCGCGAAGAAGAAGAGGAACCCCATCACGAAGCCGACCCGTCCGGCCCCGACCGCAGCCGGCGAGGTCAGGGATCGGCGTCGGGGGTTCGGGGGGCAGGGCGCCGGTTCCATGGCGCGGGTCAGTCGGAGGCGCCGGACGCCTCTGTCGCCGTGACCGCCTGGAGCGCGGCCAGAGGTCCCAGGGCGAGCCGGGCCCGGTCGAGCAGGCAGGCGGAGGGGTCGGCGCCGTGTTCCCCCAGCAGCCGGGCCAGCGCGGCCCGCTCCCGGCCGGCGCCGGCAGCGGTCTCGGCGGCCAGACCGGCGTCTCCCAGAGCGGTGGCCGCCGCCGTCATGGCGTCCAGCAGCGCCAGCCGGGCCACCCGGTGCTGGGGCGCCGTGGTCTCTAGCGCCTCTTTCAACAGGTCGTACGCTTCTCGCCAGCTGCCGCGTTCGATGAGGGCGCGGGCTTCATGGAGCGACTCCTGGTACTCCCGGTCGCAAGAGGCGAGAGCCACCAGGCGGGCCGACTCCGCGTCCACGACCACGCCGTCCTGCGGGGCGTCCCTGAGCGACTGCGCCTCGTCCTCTGCCGTGGGGCGCCGGTTGTCCTTCAGGAGATCGTCCAGCGCCGTCGTCGTGTCGCAGCCGATGGTCCGGTCCGTCGCGGTCGACACCAGGGAGTCGAACCGACCCCGGGTGAACACGGTCGGTCCCGACGAGGCGCCGCCAGAGCAGAGCTCGGTGCGGACCCTGGCGCTTCTGGCCGCTCGTCGGGCCGCCGTCTTCTTCACGTAGTAGACCATGCCCACGATCTGGCAGATTAGCACGGCGACCACGGCCAGCGCCGCGAGGCGTGACCCCGGCTCGTCGGTCCACTCGATCTTTCCGAACATCGATCCCTCCGTGTGCCGCTCCCACTCCACGTTGCGTGCCAACTCAGGGCTCGATGGGGCAAGAACGGCTCTGGCTCAGCATCAATAGCCATGACCAGCCCGCGGGGATCGTCCGCGGGACCGGTCGCCGTGACACAGAACGGACGTTCGGGGCGCACCCACCCGTGACCCACCGGGGTCAACGGGCCCACGTCCGGTCGGGGGAGCATCGACTGGCGAGAGAGGCGGCGGCGCCGGGAGGCACGACCCCCTCTCGAGACCGTCTGGACAACTGAGCCGTTCTGCTCTAACCTGAACCCCTCATCCGGCGCAAAGCCATCCGGTGGTGGTGGACCATGACGACGAGCAAACGGCGCTCCCCCAGCAAGGCTCTCGACGATGCTCTCGTCGCCCTGGCCCGCCTCGAGAGGTCGACCGCTCCCCAGGCGTTCAACGAGTTGCTGGAGCTCTTGAACCACGAGATCTGGACGGTCCGGAAACGCGCGGCCGCCGCACTGGCCAATCAGGGACCGGCAGTGGTGGAGCAGATCAAGGCGCGGTTCCTGCAGCTCTCGGAACACCAGCGCTACTGGTCCATCCGGGTCATCGCCCGGATCCTCGGAGCCGGCTGCCTGAGCTGGCTCAAGCAGCTCTACCGCTCACCGAATCCGGGCGCCCGTGGATCGGTCATCTCGGCGGTCAGCGAGATCTCCGGGGAAGAGGCGACGGAGTTCCTGTTCCAGACGCTGGCCGACGACGCCTGGCCCAACCGGTACGCGGCGGCGGAGCACCTGGAGCGTCGGGGGAAGCAGATCTTGCCGTACCTGGCCAAGGGGATCAGCGAAGGCCCTGGCGACAGCAAGTACTGGAGCCTCCGCCTCCTGGTACGCGTGCTGAAGCACGAGGGGTTCTCGCTCTTGTCCCACGCCATGGAGCAGGGGGACCAGACGCTGCGCTACTACGCCATCAGGGCGCTCGGAGAGTCCGACGAGGACTGGGCTCTGGAGTCGCTCTCCAAGGCGCTGGCCGACCCTTCGTGGCCCAACCGGCAGATCGCGTCCCACATCCTGCGCCAGAAAGGGAAGCAGGCGGTGGGGTGTCTCATGGAGGTGCTCAAGAGCAGCGATCATGATCGGCTGTTCTGGGCGCTTCGCACCCTGGGCGAGATCGGCGACGAGAGGGTCGTCAGCCCCGTGGCCCGCCTGCTCGCCCGGACCGACCTCGACCCGGAGGTGAAAGACTGGGTCGTGGACGCGCTCGCCGGGGTCAAGACCGACACCTGCGCGAAACGCCTCATCGAGATAGGAGCCGACGAGCCGGCGCTCCAGTCCCGCATCGAAGAGCACCTGAAGGGGTTCGGGGTCGTGGCGTTGAGACCGCTCTTGCGCTACCTCAAGTCGGGCAACTCCAAGGCGCGAGAGTTCTCCATACTCATGTTGAAGAGTCTGGGCGTCGCGGGAGTCGACCAGTTCATCGCCGATTTCGACAAGCTCAACCCCACGAGAGCCGAGCTCCTCATCCAGGGCCTGAAGCGGATGGATCCGCGGATGCTCGAGGAGATGCTGAAGAAGGGCACGGCAACGGTGGATCGCCTCCAGGAGATCGTCGCCGGCTTCTCGGCGGAGTCCTCGGCCGACGCCTCGGCGGTGTTCCATTCTTCGATGCTGGCAGGGCTGGGCGTGTCCGGCGTTCACGCCGCTGCCGCGCAACAGCCGGCGCCCGAGGTCACCTATCCCGTGACGTTCAACGAGATCCTCGGCCAGGCGCTCGACCAGAACGCCTCGGACATCCACCTGCGGGTCGGCTGCGCTCCGGTCTTCCGGATCCAGGGCGTCTTGAGCCCGACGCAGCTTCCCACCCTGAGCGACGGGCAGATCCGGTCGCTGCTCAAGGACATCCTCTCCGGGCGCCAGCTGAAGGCTTTCGAGAAGAACCGAGAGCTGGACATGGGGCACGAGATGGCGGGGGTATCCAGATTCCGCGTGAACGTCTTCTCCGAGCTCTCGGGTATCGGCGTGGTGGCCCGCGTGATCCCTTCCCGGGTGCCGTCGCTGACCGATCTCTCGCTGCCCCCGGTGTTCCAGACGATCTGCAGCTTCATCGACGGTCTGGTTCTCGTGACCGGCCCCACCGGGTCGGGGAAGTCGACCACCCTTGCGGCCATGATCGACTACATTAACGAGACCAGGGACGAGCACATCCTGACCATCGAGGACCCGGTGGAGTTCAGGCATCAGAAGAAGAAGGCGCTCATCTCCTACCGGGAACTGGGCAAGAACACCCGCTCGTTCTCCAAGGCGCTCCGGTCCGCGCTCCGGGAAGACCCGGACGTGATCCTCGTCGGCGAGCTGAGGGACCGGACCACGATCAACCTGGCGATCAGGGCCGCGGAGACCGGCCACCTGGTGCTGGGCACCCTCCACACGTCCACCGCCGCGGAGACCGTCGATCGGATCTTGAACGTCTTTCCGGCGGAGCACCAGGACGCCATCCGCACCTCCCTGGGCTCCACCCTCAAGGCGATCATCTGCCAGCACCTGGTGCCCAGCGTGGACCGGAAGCGCGTGGCCGCCCTGGAGATCCTGCTGGTCAACTACGCCGTGGCGAACCTGATCCGGGAGTCCAAGCTCAACCAGATCGACACGGCGATCATCGCCGGCCGGAAAGACGGGATGATCTCCCGGGACGAGCACCTGGCGCAGCTGGCGCGGGGCCGTTACATCATGCCCGAGACGGCGATGGAGTACGCTCACAACAAGCAGGAGATGGAGAAGCTCCTGAGGCGGTTCTGACCCTGCCAGGCCGGACGGGCGCCACCGTCGGTTGCCGGCCCGCGCGAGAGGTCTTAACAGAGTAACCAGACATGAAACGATCGGTCGTTCGGCTCCTCGTCGTGGCCCTGTCTCTCTGGCCCGGGCCGGGGTTCAGCCAGGAGCCGGAGCCTGCCCCGAGCCCCGAGGGTCAGATCGATCCGTCGCCGTCTCCCTCGGCCGCACAGGCCAAGAAGAAGGTCCGGCCGCGAAAGGGCCTGACCACCTCCTCGCCGACGCCGATCCCTGGAGCGGTGTTCGAGCTGGAGAACAGGGTCATGAAGCTCATCGAGGAGGGGAAGGCCGCCGATGCCGAACCGGTGGTCGAAGAGCTCCTGAAGACCTGCGAGAAGGAGCTCGGAGAGGACCCGCTCCTTTCGGCCGCCGTGCTGGAGGAGTTCGGCAACGTGGTGGCCGAAGCGCGAGCCTCCAAGCTGGCCCGGCTCCTGTTCGAAAGATCGCTCGCCGCCTACAGGAAGAAGGTGTCCGGCCAGGATGCGAGGCTGACCGGGGCGCTCACCGGGCTGGCCCTGGCGCTCAAGGATGACGGAGACCCCAAGCAGGCGGTCGGCTACCTGGAACAGGTGGTCATGATCCAGAAGAAGGCCAAGGGCGCCTCCCATCCCGACCTCGGGACGGCGTTGAACGACCTCGCCGGCGTGCTGTACAGGCTGGGCGACCACCCTCGCGCCGCGGCGGCGTGGCTCCAATCGCTCGAGATCACCGAGAAGGCGCTCGGAAAGGAGCACCCGAGCGTCGGGATGCTGCTCAAGAACATGGGTCTCGCCGCCCTGGAGCAGGGGGACTCGAAAGGGGCCAAGCAGCTCCTGGTCCGGTCTCTGGCGATCCACGAGAAGCACCTTGGAAAGGTCGACGCGAAGAAGGCGCTCGATCGGTCGCTGGCGATCTGCGAGACGGCGCTGGGCAAGGACCATCCCGTGGTGGCCACGGTGGTGCACAGTCAGGCTCGCCTGGCCAGGAAGAAGAAGGACCTCAAGGAAGCGGAGCGGCTGTTCGAACGAGAGCTGGCGATCCACGAGAAGGTGGTCGGGCCCGACGACCCGGAGCTCGCGGACATCCTGGACGACCTGGCAGAGGTGCTGGCCAGCGGCGGCGAGTGGGCCAGAGCCGAGCGTCTCTACAACCGTGGGCTGGCGATCCGGGAGCGCCTCAAGGGGGGCGACCCGCAGGAGCTGGCCGAGGAGCTCGACGCCCTGGCGGCGGTCAAGGTCATGCTCGGGGACACGATGAGCGCAAAAGCGCTGCGCGGGCGAGCGACGACGATCCGGGAGAAGATCCAGGCGGCCAGGTCCGCAAAGCGGTAGCGCCCCCGCAGGTCACGGGAAACACGACCGGCCGGTCCAGGGACCGGCCGGCGCTGGCGTGGTTCTCGTGACCCGATGCGGTCACCGGGTCGGGACCATCGTGATCGAGTCCTGCATCTTCTGGCAGGCGCCGACGATCTTGAGCACGGCCTGGTCGCGGAACCCGGCGCCGATCAGGGAGCGGGCGGCGTCCTCCTGGCCCATGTGCGACAGCGCCATGTACGCGATGGCGCGCTTCACGATACCCCGGTCGGTCTGGGAGAGCACCTCTTCGAGGCTGGGCCTGACCCTGGGATCGGTGCGGGAGGCCTCGGAGAGCCTGACGGCGAACGAGCTGAACCCTGCCAGATCGCGGGCGGTCATGGGCTCCATTCCATCGATCTGCAGCGCCCAGACCGTGCTCGAAAGCTGGGGGGAAGCCCACGCCGGACACACCAGGGCCAGAACCAGAAGAGCCGTGCTGATCGCCCTCATCGCTTCTCTCTCCTCCATCCTCTACATAACTGACTACGGCTCACCCCCGACAGGAGTTGCACGATGATGGAAGAGATTTGTCGACCGGTTCCGATCAGGATCCCCTCCACGTCCTTGTCGACTTGCAGCCAGGCCGAGGCCTGATCACAGGCCCGACGCCGCGAAACAGGTGGGGGATCCTGGCCTACCTCCCCGCGGGGGAGACCATCAGCTCCGGGTCGACCCAGCGATCGAACTCCTCTTCGCTGACGAATCCCAGCGCCACGGCAGCCGCCTTCAGCGTGGTGCCCTCCCTGTGAGCCTTCTTGGCGATCCGGGCGGCCCTGTCGTAGCCGATGCGGGGGCTCAGAGCCGTCACCAGCATCAGAGAGCTGTCCAGGTGCTCCTTGATCCGGGCGTGGTTCGGCTCGATCCCCTCGGCGCAGTGGAGCCGGAAGCTCGTGCACCCATCGGCGAGCAGACGGATCGACTTGAGCAGGCTGTGGATCATGACCGGTTTGAACACGTTCAGCTCGAAGTTGCCCTGGCTGCCGGCGAATGCGATCGTCGCATCGTACCCCAGCACCTGGACCGCCACCATCGTGATCGACTCGCACTGCGTGGGATTCACCTTGCCCGGCATGATCGAGCTTCCGGGCTCGTTCTCGGGGATGAAGATCTCGGCGAGGCCGCACCGCGGACCCGACGCCAGCCATCGGACATCGTTGGCGATCTTCATCAGGGCGACAGCGAGCCCCCTGAGGGCGCCGCTGGCCAGCACGAGGCCGTCGTGGGCCGCCAGCGCCTCGAACAGGTTGGGCGCCGACGTGAACGGCAGACCGGCGATCTCGGCGATCTTCCTGGAGGTCCGGACCGCGTACTCCGGGTGGGTGTTGAGCCCGGTGCCCACGGCCGTGCCGCCGATCGCCAGCTCGTAGAGCTGGGGCAGCGTCGCCTCGACGTTCCGGAGCGCCCGGTCCAGCTGGCTCACCCAGCTGGAGATCTCCTGGCCCAGCGTGAGCGGGACCGCGTCCATGAGATGAGTCCGGCCGGTCTTCACCACGTTGGCGAACTTCTCCGACTTCGCCGCGAGGCACTCCCTCAGGGCGGCGACGGCCGGCAGCAGCGTCTGGACGATCTCGCCGGCCGCGGCGATGTGCATCGCCGTGGGAAACGTGTCGTTCGAGGACTGGCTCAGGTTGACGTCGTCGTTGGGGTGGATCGGCTTCTTCGAACCCATCGTGCCGCCGGAGATCTGGATCGCCCTGTTGGAGATGACCTCGTTGGCGTTCATGTTGGTGTGGGTGCCGGAGCCGGTCTGGAACACGACGAGAGGGAAGTGGTCGTCCAGCCCTCCGTCGATCACCTCCTGGGCGGCCCGCTTGATGAGGTCGGCCTTGTCGTGGCTCAGCAGCCCCAGCTCCTCGTTCACCGCGGCCGCGGCGTACTTCAGGATGCCGAAAGCCCGGATCATGGGCCGGGAGAATCGATCGTCGCCCACCTTGAAGTTCTCCAGCGAACGCTGGGTCTGGGCGCCCCAGAAGCGGGTGTCGTCCACCGGGATCTCGCCCATGCTATCGGACTCTAGACGGACGCTCATCGGATCACCTCGCGAAAGACGACGTGGAAGAGCACCGCTGACGGACGACCCGAATCTAGCAGAACCGGACAGCCCGGGCCAGAGCGCCGTCGCGAGCCCCGCGACTCCGGCTCAGCGCCCGAGGAGAGCCGAGAGGTTGGCCGCCGTGGAGCTGGCCACGACCAGATCGGGTAGCCCGTCCCGGTTCAGATCGCCGATCGACACCGACGCCGGACCAGCCCCGACCGTGGCCGTGGAGACCGACCCGAAACCGCCCGCCCCATCGCCCAGCAGCACCGTCGCCATGCCGGTCCCGGCGTTCGTGGCGGCCACGTCGGGTGCGCCGTCTCTGTTCAGGTCCCGGATCGCCACGCTGTTCGGGCCGACGTCCACGGCCCTGGAGGTCGCGTGGGCGAAGTTCCCCGCCCCGTCCCCGACGTAGATGGACACGGTTCCCGGGTTGTCGCCGTAGTTCGCCACCACGATGTCCTGGATGCCGTCCCTGTTCAGGTCGCCGAGGGCGACGGAGACCGGGCTGGCCCCGACGGCGAACGTCCGCGCCGCCTGGAACCCGCCCAGCTGATCCGCAAGGAAGACCGAGACCTGGTTCGCCCCGGCCAGGGCCACCACCAGGTCGGGCCAGCCGTCCCGGTCGATGTCGCCCACGGCGACCCCTCGAGGGCTGGCCGCGGTGGGGATGGTGCGGTCCAGGGCGAATCCGCCCGTGGGGTCGCCATGGAGCACCGTCAGGGTGCTGGCCCCGGTGTTGGAGACCACCAGGTCCAGGATGCCGTTCCGGTCGAGATCGGCGGCGGCCACGCCGGAGGGGCTGGTGCCGACCGTGGGGATCGCCGTGGCGATGAACCCCCCGTTGCCGTCGCCCATGAGGATGGTGACGTTGTTCCCGCTCGCGCCGGCCACGGCCAGATCCTGGACGCCGTTCCGGTCGTAGTCGCCCACGGCGATCGCCCGGGGCGAGCCTCCGGCAGCGTAGTAGGCCGGGGAGCCGAAGGTGCCGCCGCCGGTGCCGGTGAGCCGCGTCACGCTGTCGTCGCTGCCGAGCGCCGCGATCAGGTCGGGTCTGCCGTCCCGGTTGAAGTCGCCGACGGCCACGTGCTCGGGGCCGGCAGCCACCATGGTCGACGTCGCCGGGGCGAAGCTGGACGTGCCCAGGAACTGGGTGACGTTGAGCAGCACCGACACGTCGTTGGAGGAGAAGTTGGCCACGGCCAGGTCGGGCCGGCCGTCCCGGTTGAAGTCGCCGGCCGCGAGGCTGATCGGCTCGGTCCCGGCCGCCACGGCCACCGCGGGATGGAACGTCCCCAGACCGGTCCCGGCCAGCAGCGACACGTCGTTCGAGAGCGAGTTGGCCGTTGCCAGGTCCGGCACGCCATCGCCGTTGGTGTCGTGGACGACCACGAAGAACGGCTGGGTACCGACGCCGAAGGCCCCGGCCTGGCGGAGCTGTCCGGACCCGTCGTTCAGCAGCACGGTGACGGTGTTCGCGCCGTTGTCGGCCGTGACGACGTCGAGGGCACCGTCCCTGTCCAGATCGGCGATCGCCACCGACTCCGGGGTCGACCCGACCGGGTAGGGCGTGAGCGCCCGGAACCCCCCGGAGCCGTTGCTGAACATCACCGTGACGGTGCTGGCCCCCGAGTTCGCGGTGACGAGATCGGCGATGCCGTCCCGGTCGAGGTCTCCGGAGGCGATTCCCCAGGGGGATGTCCCCACGGCGGTGGTGGACGTGACGGTCAGGGTGCCGCCCCCGTTGCCCAGGAGCACCGACACGGTGGAGTCCACGTTGTTGGCGACGGCCACGTCGAGGCTCCCGTCCCTGTTGAAGTCCTCCACGGCCAGGGCGATCGGCCCCGACCCCACGGTCACATCGGTGGCGGCGCCGAGCGCTCCTGTCCGGTCGTTCAGCAGGACCGAGATCGAGGCGGCGCTGTTGTTCGCCGTGATCGCGTCGGGCCATCCGTCCCGGTCGAGATCGCCGATCGCCACGCCCCGGGGGAAGTACCCCGCCGACACCGGGTAGGCGACCGAGGCCTGGAACGTCCCGTTCCCGTTGCCCCTGGCCACCGACAGGTTGTCCCCGCTGGCGTTGGCCGTCACGACATCGAGCTGGCCGTCCCTGTTCATGTCAGCGACCGCCACGGACTGTGGGTTCGGCCCCACGGACACGGTCGGCTGGGCCGCGAATCCGTAGTCGCCGGTGTAGCTGAAGCCGCTCGCCAGGGTGGCGTCCCCGTGGGTCGTGGACGATACGGTCACGTCGACCATGGCCGGTGCGCCCGCGGCTGGAGTCACGCAGGTGACCTGGGTGTCCGAGAGGGCCTGGACACCACTGGCCGCGGTGCCACCGATGGTCACGGCGGTCACCCCGGACAGGTGGGTGCCGGTGATCGTGATGCTGGTCGTGCCGGCCAGCGGACCGCTCTGGGGGGAGAGCGGCGGGGCGATCGTCGGGGCCGGGTTGTACGTGAACGCGTTGTTCACCGTGGCCGAGCCGTTGGTCGGGGACGAGACCGTGACCGCGACGGCCTCTGCCAGGCCGTGGGACGGTGTGTCGCAGTCGATCCGGGTGGTGCCCGTGAGCGCCACGTTGCTCGCCGCCACCCCTCCGAAGGTGACGGTCGAGTCCGCCAGGAAGTCGATCCCGTCGATCCTCACCCGGGTACCGCCCACCAGCGGTCCGGCCGGAGGCGACAGGGGGAGCGTGATCGTGGGGGGCGAGTTGTAGGTGAAGGCGCCGCCGGCCGTGACCGATCCGTGGGTCGACGAGCTGACCGTCACGTCCACGGCCTCGGCCGTGCCGTGGGCCGGCGTGTTGCACTCGATCCTGGTGCTGCCGGTGACCACGACGTTCCCGGCGGCCGCCGATCCGATCGTGACGGTGACGTCGCCTGCGAATCCGGTCCCGTCGATCCGGATCCTGGTGCCTCCGGCCAGCGGCCCGACCGCCGGCGTGACCGGCGGGATGATGGTCGGGAGCGGGTTGTACGTGAAGCCGGCGGCCACCGTGACCGAGCCGTTCGTGGACGAGGCGACCACGACCTCCACGGCCCCGGCGCTGGCCCGGCCCGGAGCGTTGCAGGCGATCTGGTTGCCTTGGCTGACCGCCACGCTCGTGGCCGCGGTCCCGCCGATCGTCACCGTGACGGTGCCCAGGAAGTTGGTGCCGTTGATGGTGACCCTGGTCCCGCCGGCCAGCGGGCCGTTGTTCGGGGAGATGCGCGTCACCGTGGGCGTCGTCGAGGTCGTCGAGCCGCCCTTGATCGCCCTGTCGTACTCGCTGGGGGCGCATCCGACCGAGGTCGCCACCGCCACGACCAGGGCCACGACGAGCACCCGAAACGGTGTTCGAAACAGGCGTGACCGGCATCGACACATGGTCATCAGCTCTCCCATTAGCGCGCGTCTGGAAGAAAGTCTAGCGCCCGGGCGCCTCCGAGCGCGACTCCGACCGGATCCCAGGATCCTGCACCTGTTTCGCAGGGCCTGGGCTGTGATCACCCTCTTGCCCGAATCAACGCTCACGAACGATGTGGAGGGGATCCGGTCGGATTCGCGGTCGGGAGAGAGAAGAAAGAGGAACGGATCAGGTTGGAGGTCGCGCTCGGGGGAGAGAAGAAAGTGGAGGGGATCCGGATTGAGGTCGCGCTCGGGGGCGCGACTCGGACCCGGCGAGGCGCCGGGTCTTGCGACTCGGATACGGCGAGGCGCCGGATCACTGGCCGAGCCTGGCCAGGCAGACCGGCGATCGTGACGGCCCGTGCACCTCATCCCCCCTGTCACCGATGCCGATCATGGTCATGGAGCCGGAGTCCGGCTCCGTTCGATCATGCGCCCACGGACACTCACGTCGATCGTGCTGGCCCTAGCGCTCGCCGCCGGAGCGCTGGCTGGCGACCGCCACCGACCGGTGAAGGTCAGGATCGACGGCGAGGACGTGGACGGCAGACCCAGCGGGCTGATCAGGCCCCCCGGGCACGTCGGGGCCACCGTGTGGGTCACCGGCCTCGCGTCGAGGATCCGGGGGCTCGCGCCCGGCGGCGTCTCGACCACGGCCGACACGGACTCGGTCACCGGCCTGAACGTCACGGCGTTCACCAGGGTCGGCAAGTACCGCGCCCAGCTGGACGTGTTCACGGTGAACCAGACCTCCGGGCAGTCGATCTTCTTCGGCGGCCAGACGTTCATGCCGGGCGCCGCGATCAAGCAGAACGACGTGGTCGTCCGGGGAGCCAGGGAGATCGGACGGGTCGACACCGCCTGGGGCGGCTACGCCGCCGACGTGGGGCTCAGGGTCACCTCC
>JACQZM010000370.1 GCA_016213885.1 Candidatus Rifleibacteriota bacterium
ACTCTGCAGCCAGGCCGAGGCCTGCTCACAAACCCGACTCCGCGAAACAGGCGGGGTATCCTGGTTGACCCGGGCCGCGGCCGGGCATGCAAGCCGGCCGCGGATAGGCTACAATCATCGCAGTCTCCCGCGATGATCCACCCGAAGTCCACGACGAGCCCCACCGGGCGACGCGGCGTGAGCCCGCTGCTTCTGGTGCTTCTGCTGATGATCGTCTTCTCGATCATCGGCGTCGTCCAGTACTCGAGCTCCATGCGGACCCTGGGCGAGGTGCACCGGGCCCAGCTCTCCGCCCTGGCCCGCGAGCAGGCCAGCTCCGCCATCCAGGAGCTCCTCGCCCGGATCGTCGGCGGCGTCAACGACCCGGCCTCGCCGCTGTTTGGCCGGATCCGGGAGCGGATCGACGAGCCGTTCACCACCATCGACCTGGCGCCGCTCTTGACGAAGCCCGACCACAAGCTGGTCCCCGGGTGGGGGCGACAGGCGTCTCGCACCAGGGAGGGGGCGTCGGTCGGCTCGGTCACGGCCTGGAGCGCCCGGATCCTCTCCACTCGCTCCTGCCACGATATCCAGGGGAGCGAGGAGTGGGTGGGGCTCCTGGAGCTGTCCGTCGACGCCCAGATGGTCGACGCTGCCGCCACCGTGCGGCGACAGCTCAAGGAGTCGTACGAGATCCGGACGATCCTGGCCGGTCCGCCCAGGCCGTTCGATCAGCTGGCGCTCTACCTGGGCCGGCTCGGGCGGATCACCGATGCGCGCTGGGTGAACACGGTTCGCCACGACCTGATTCGCCGGCAGGAGGACCTGAAGCGCCGGATCGTGGCCACCTCTCCGGCAGGCCTTTCGGAGTCCGCGGCCCGGAGACTGGCCGCCATCGCCGGGGCGATCCTGCCCACCGAGGAGGTGCAGAAACGCACGCCGGTGACCCCGGAGGAGGAGCCGGCGCTCTGGGGTCTCTACGGCGGCGAGCTTCCCCTCGAGCGGCTCGATCTCGCCCGGAGGCTCCAGAGCCTGGACGCCCGGGTACGCGCCGCCGAGGCGGAGCTCGCGTCGGTCCAGGGGAGCCCCGAGTCCGCGGTGCCCGCCCTCGAGCGTGTCGTGACTCGATACTCCGAAGCGCTCAACGCCATCTGGGAGTACCACAGGGCGCTCACCATCGTGCCGAGGCGGTCGGAGCGGTTCCGCAGGACGATCGAACCGTTCCTCCCTCGTCTGACCCCCTGGCACTTCCTCGACCGGGCGAACCTGGTGCTCCGGCCCCATGACGCGGCCCTCACCGACTGGCTCGCGGGCGCCCGGCGCCTGGAGGGCGTCGTGGACGCCAGCCAGCTCGAGGAGCGGCTGTCGCTGACCGGCGAGGTCCAGGGGCGGGTGGTGATGCTGGTCGGTGCCCGTGGAGCCGCTCTGGCCAACCTGAACCGCGCCGCGTCGCTGGCAGGGCACAGACTCACTGTCGTGAGCCTCGGCGGCGACGTGGAGATCACCGGCGAGGTCCCCACGGTCGGGTCTCGATACCGTCCGGCGCCGTCCTGGTGGGAAACCTCATCGTGCCGGACCCATCTCCACAGAGACTCCACCTGGAAGGCCTGCTCCGCTACGATCCGGAGCTGTTCGCCGCCTACCCGCCGAAGGAGACCCTCAAGAAGAGGTTTCGCGGCGACTACGTGGTGGCGGTCTCTCCAGCCCCGGTCTTCGCCGCGGGCGGCGACCGCTGAGGTCAGCCTCTTCTGGGCCCGCCGGTCTGCCGGCCCGGCGCCGGCTTGGCGGGATGCGGCTTGGGCGGCTGCTCGGTGAACAGGATCTCCGGCAGCTGCGCCGGCTTGGCCTGCTGCGGCGCGGGCCGTGACGGTGTGGGCGCGGCCGTCTCGGCAGGCGTGGCCGGCTGCTGGGTGGCGGGCTTGGCCGCCGGTTCGCCCTGCCCCTTTGTCAGCCCTTGCAGCAGCTGCGGGATGTCGATGCCCATGTTCTTCAAGAGCTCGATCCCCATGGCGACCTTGGCCGGCGCGTTGGCCAGCCCCTCGCCACCCGCCAGCCTCTGGTCGATCACGGTCAGCCGGTTGACCTCCAGCTTCTGGACGGACCGCAGCAGCGCCTCGATCAGCGCGTCGATCTTCTGGATCAGGAAGATGTCCCTGGCGTTGCCGCCGGCGTTCTTCATCGAGGTGATGATCTGCCTCAGCATCTCCGCCGTGGCCTTGCCGTTCTCGAGGATCGGCGCCACCTGCGACTTGGCCTCCGCGACCATCCTCTGTCGCGCCGCGTCGGCCGGCTGGACGATGTCGGCCTGCTGCTGGTGCCGGGCCTGCTCGATGCGGGCCCTCTGCACGGCGATCTCCGCCTCGGCCTTGGCGATCTCCTTGGCCACCAAGGCGTTCTGGCGAGCGATCTCCGCGCTCCTCTTCGAGAGCGCATCGGCGATCCGGGTGTCGGCCTCGGCCTGCAGGATCTTCATCTTGCTCTCCAGCTCCGACACCGTGGTCTGCTCCCGGTTCTCAGCCTCCCGGATCTTCGAGGTGGCGCGGTTCTCCGCCTCGGCGATGCGGCTTCGCATCATGACCTCGGCCTGCTTCTTCCGGCCGAGGCAGTCGAGGTAGCCCACATCGTCCCGGACGTTCTGGATCTTGAGGTTGTCGAGCACGAGACCCATCCGCTGGAGGTCTTTCTCCGCCTCTTCGATGAGGCTCTGGGCGAACGCCTCCTTGTCGTGGTTGACCTGTTCGGGCGTGAGCCTGGCGAGAACGCCACGGAGCGTCCCTTCCAGGGTCTCCTTGGCCACCGCCATGATCTCCCCTGGCGACCGGCCCAGGAACCGTTCCACCGCGTTGTTGAGCAGTGGCTGGTCGCCGGAGATCTTGATGTTGGCCACCCCGCTGATGTTCAGCGGGATTCCGTCCTTGGAGTAGGCGGAATGGACCGAGACGTCGATGGTCATGTTTCTCAGGTCCATCCGGTGCGCCTTGTTGACCACCGGATAGACCACCATGCGGCCGCCCTTGGTGCAGCTGTATCCCAGCCGCCGGTTGGCCAGCCACTGGGACTTCCCGAGACCTGACACGATCAGGACCTCGCTGGGGTCGCAGACCTGCAGCAGGTTGATCAGCGTGTAGATGATCGAGACACCGGCGATCGAGGCGACGATGGTCAGGGCTATGTAGATCTCGTGCATGTCTTGCCTCCTCAGACGTTGCTCGTCTCGGCGTTGACGGGCTGGGCTTCGATCTGGTGTTCGATCT
>JACQZM010000386.1:0-9332 GCA_016213885.1 Candidatus Rifleibacteriota bacterium
ATCCCGTCGATGAGGCCGGGATCGTCGGGCCTCTTCCTGAGCTCCTCGAGCCACTGGCCCACGTCGTCGACCTTCTCCTGGAACTCCGCGAGGTAGGTGTTGCGGCAGGTGTCCAGGAGCTTCTGAGTGACCTCGTCGAACGAGGGCGCCTTGACCGACTCCGGCTGCTGATGCCGTTCGGTCACCGGTGGGGCCGGCGGCGAGGCCGGCTGCGTCACGTCGGGCGCCGTCGGGTCCGGCCCGCCCGGCTTCGACGCCCTCCGGTCGAGTTCCGGCGGAGCCGGCGAGGTCTGCGCGCCGTCGGTCCCCCGGTCCGTCCGTCCGTCCGGGGTCTGTCCGGATCGTGAAGCGGTCGCAGCGGGCGGAATCCTCAGATCGATCGGGACGCCACCGTGAGGTTCCATCAGGGCGCGCAGCTCGTCGGCGGTCCGGGAGGTCGCCACCAGGAACCAGAACCGCACGCGGCCGTCCTCCGCGCTGCCCCGGCCGCAACACGACACGATCTCCCCGGTCTCGACCAGCGTCTTCTCGCAGACCGCCAGCTCCGCCCTGAGATGGTCCTGCGGGAGCGAGACCTCCACCGCGTACAGCGGGCAGACGGTCCGACCAAGCTCCAGGAGCCGCTCCTCCTGCCGGTCCGTCAGCACCTCCAGGTGCCGTTCCAGAAGACCCGGGTAGGTCCGGGCGAGAAGGCCCTGCCGGCTCTCCCCTCCGTCGACCTGGAGGTCGAACAGTCGCTCGATCAGCGGCTCCACCGGGGGTGGCTCACCCTCGGGCCTCGCGGAGGCCAGCTGGCCCAGGACGTCGAACGTCTGGAGCACCGCGTCGAAGAACCTCCTGTCGCGGCAGGACTCGTTCAGGCCCTCCTGCTGGAAGAGCGCTTCGAGGGCATGGAGAAGCCTCGCCGCGGCGGACTCACCGACCAGGACCGCGGCTCCCTTCAGGCTGTGGAGATGTCTCAGGAAGCAGGCCCGGGTGGGCTCGTCCATGGAGCTGGCCCGCTCGACCTTCAGGAGCAGCCCCGTGAGCTCGACGGTGATGTCCCAGGTCTCCTGCTGGAAGCTGGACCTGAGCGAGCTGTCAGACACGGCTGCTCCTCCTGGCGACCCTCACGGGACGTCGGACCGGGTGGATGACGGCGGGCCGTGCCGGACGCCGTCGAAGATCGGGGAGGCGAAGACGCTGCCGGGGTTCACACAGGGGGCCACATGCTGGCGCTCCTCGCCGTAGCGGACCACGCCCTCCACCACGGCTCTCCATCCCGGGGGGAGCGAATCAGGCGGCTTCTCGATGGCGGCGGTGGCGACCGAGAGGATGCCGATGACGTCGTCCACCAGAAGCCCCAGCACCGCCCCGCCCACGTCGCACAGCAACACCACGGCCCGGAGAGGAGCGACGGTCGAGTCCGGGTCGGGGCCCAGGCCCATGAACCGGCCCAGAGCCACCACATCGACGATCGTGCCCCTGACGTTCACGATCCCGGCGACGGCGGGCCCCACACAGGGCACCCGGGTCACGGCCTGGCCCTTCAGGACCTCCTGGATCCGATCGAGCTTGATCAGGAGCCTCTGCTCGCCGCAGTGGAACAGCAGGTGGGCGTCCTGGCCGAAGCTCTCGAACGTCTCGATGACCGCCTGCCCCGGCTGGCTCAACGCCCGGGCTCTGGCCTCGAGGACTTCCGGCGGCAGTCTCTGGCTGTCGCTCATCCGGATCACCGGGGTCCGGTGAGCTCGGGCCCGGGACGGCCCGAGCCGGACGGCTCGCCGAGCTTGAACCGGCTGACCCGCTCCGTGAGGAGGTCCGACGACGCCCTGAGCTCCCGGGCCGACGTGACGTCCTGCTGGGTGCCGGCCAGCGTCTGGAGCATGGCCGAATCGATCTCCTGGATCGTCTGCTCGATCCGGGAGAACGCGCTCTCCTGCTGACGGATCGACGCCACCATACGGTCGATCCCGTCGGACAGCCCCTCCGAAGCGGACTGGATCGACCCGAACACCGAGACCGTCTCGACGATGCTGGCCACGCCGGCGGCGACGCTCTTGAGGTTCTCCTCGTTCGAGAAGACGGTGGTGCTCGTGGCCGACTGGACCGCCTCGATCAGCTCCACGATCTCCCGGGTGGAGCGATCGGTGCGCTCCGCCAGCTTGCGCACCTCCGTGGCGACCACGGCGAACCCCCGGCCCTGCTCTCCGGCTCGAGCGGCCTCGATCGCCGCGTTCAGGGCCAGCAGGTTGATCTGATCGGTGATCTCGCGGATCGTGGTGACGATCCGGCTGATCTGCTGCACCTTGTGGGAGAGCCGGCCGATCCGCTCCGACGTGGCCATGCTCTTGGCCTGGATCTCCTCGAGGCTCTTTGCGGTCGAGTCCACGTGGTGACGCCCTTTGCCCACGGACTTGAGGGTCAGATCCAGCGATCCCCGCAGGCCCTCCGTGTTCTCCACCATCACCCTCTGGTTGCGAACCAGCACCGCGCTCAGCGCCGTGGCCTCCTTGACGGCGTCGGTCTGCTGGGAGATGACCTGCTCGTGCTGGCTCGCGGCCTGCAGGATCTGGTCGGACGCCGTCACGATCAACGACGCCGCCTGCTGGACGCCTCCGACCAGGGTCTTCAGCTGCTGCAGCATCCGCCTGAGCGACTGTCCCAGGTCGTCTTTCTCTCCCCGGAGCTGCACCTCCCGGGTCAGGTCCCCGTCGGCGATGGCCCGGGCCAGCAGCGTCACCGTGTTGGACGCGTCGATGAGCGTGTTGATGTTGTCCCTGATGTCGTTGAAGTCGCCGCGGTAGGCGTCGGTGATCTTCGGCGGCACCTCGCCGCGGGCGGTCCGGCCGAAGTAGTCCGCCGCGACCCTGAGCGGCCCGATCACGGCGTCGAGGGTGGAGTTGATCCCCTCGACGATCTCCCTGTGCCCCCCTCTGAACCTGTCGGCGCGACCGCGGAGCGAGAGCCTGCCGTCGATGGCGGCGCTGGTCAGCTCCCGGACCTCTCCGACGATCCCCTTCACCGCCGCCACCAGGTTGGCCATGCTTCCGGCCAGCACGTCGCGGTCCGATCGGGGCATGACAGCCACGGTCGTCTCACCCTCGGCGATGCGTTGCGCCACCAGCGACATGGCCTTGGTGCTCTCGGCCATCGCCGAGAACGACCGGATCAGCTGGCCCACCTCGTCGCGGCCCTCCGCGGTCAGCTGCACCTCCACGTCCCCGGAGGCCAGCTTCTGCGCCGACTCGGTGAGCAGCCTGAGTGGCGTGGTGATCCGGCTCGAGATGTACATCCCGATGCCGCAGAAGAGGACCACGCCCCCGAGCGAGACGAACCCGATCCACCAGTGGGCCGACCGTTGCGCCTCGTTCTGGGCGCTCACCAGCCTCCTCGAACCGTCGAGGTTGTGGCTCACCAGGCCGGCGACCATCCTGGAGACCTCCTCCTCCCGTTCGTGAAGCGGCCCCTCGACGAGCTGCAGCGCCTCCGCCTCCTTGGCCTGCCCCACCAGCTCCGTGGCCAGCGACCGGTCTTTCCGGTACGACTCCCAGACGGAGCCGAGTCGCTTCAGGCCCTCTTCTTCCTCCCGGGTCATCTTGGTCGCGCCGTAGGCGGCCAGGCTGTCCTCGACCTTGCGGGTCAGGGTGTCCACCTCGGCCAGCAGCCTCCGCCGGTGCACCAGATCCTTGTTGAGCAGCATGTCCCTGATGTGGGCGCGGAGGGTCAGCGTCGCCGACTCGATGTCCGAGAGGATCCGGATCGGGACCAGGCGGTCCGTGTAGAGAATCTCCACGAAGGTGGCCATCTGGTTCATCCGAGATACGCCGGCGATGGCGACGAACACGATGACCAGCACAGCCAGCAGCAGGGTGAACCGGTGTTTCTTCCCGATGGGAAGGTCCCAGAACCAATTCATGGGCGATCTCCTTGACCTGCGGACGGCGCTCGATCCGGCGACCCGGCCTCCCGGCTCGCCCCAGGGTAACACGCGACGCCGGTTCGTGGGCAGGGGAACCTGGCGAACGTCGGTGAGCCAGGATCCCCCGCCTGTTTCGCGGAGTCGGGCCCTCGGCCTGGCTGCAGAGTCACCAAGGAAGGAAGGGGCCTTCGAAGTCGCGCTCGGGAGAGAGAAGAAGAAAGAGGCCGACCTCACGGACCTGCGCGTCTGTCCCGAGGCCTGGCCGGGGCCGTCGATCGAGGCTCCCGGACGGACACCTCCAGGGTGCCGCCGGCCGCGTCGACGATCAGGGTGGCCCCGGCGACCACGTCGCCGGAGATCAGCGACCGTCCGATCCGGGTCTCGAGCTCCCGCTGCATGTACCGCTTCAGAGGTCGGGCCCCGTAGACCGGGTCGTAGCCGCGGTCCACGATCAGGTCCCTGGCCCTCTCCGTGATCTCGAGCCGCACCTGTCGGTCCGAGAGCCGCTTGACCACGGCATCGGCCAGGAGGTCGACGATGCTGGCGATCTCCCCCCTGGTGAGCGGCTTGAACAGCACCACCTCGTCGATCCGGTTCAGAAACTCCGGCCTGAACTGGCTCCGCAGCAGCTGCTGGATCTTCTCCCTCACCGGCTCGGTGATCGTGCCGTCGCTGCCCACCCCTTCCAGCAGGAGCGGCGACCCCAGGTTCCTCGTCATGATGATCACGGTGTTCTTGAAGTCCACGGTGCGGCCCTGGGCGTCGGTGCCGCGACCGTCGGGTCCTTGATGCCGGCCCGGGCCCTTATCACCGCGTCGGCCACCAGCGACCCCGCCTCGTCCTGCCCGACGACGCGCGCGTGGAGGATCCTGGCGAGCCCCAGCAGCTCGTCGCGCTCTCCCTCCATCAGCCGGGTGATCGGCACGCCGGTCCAGCGCGAGACGATCGCCGCCACCTCGTCGTCGGTGACCACCTCCCTGAGCATCCTCTTCTCGCCCTGGTCTCCCTCGAGCGCCTCCTCCTCGCTCGCCAGCGTCCTCTCGAGGGTGGGGATGCGGCCGTGCCTCAGCTCGGCGGCGCGGTTCAGATCGTAGGCGCGCTCCGCGGCGGCGAGCTCCCGGCGTGCCGCCTCCAGGTCGGCCCTGAGCTGCTGGACCTTGCGAATGGCGCCCTTCTCGGCGTCCCACCGGGAGCGCATGGAGTCCACCCTGATCTTCAGCCCGGCCAGCTCCTCCTGGATCTTGGCGAGCTGCTCCTTCGACGCCCGGTCGCTCTCCTTCTTGAGCGCCGCCTCCTCGATCGCCAGCTGCATCTGGCGTCGGTTCGCCTCGTCGAGCTGCGCGGGCATGCTGTCGATCTCGGTGCGAATCGTGGCGCAGGCCTCGTCGACCAGGTCGATCGCCTTGTCGGGCAGGAACCGGTCTCCCACGTACCGGTTCGACAGCGCCGCGGCGGCCACCAGGGCGGAGTCGGCGATCCGCACCCCGTGATGGACCTGGAACCGCTCGGCCAGGCCCCGCAGGATCGAGACGGTGTCCTCCACCGTGGGCTGCTCCACCAGGACGGGCTGGAACCGACGCTCCAGCGCCGCGTCCTTCTCGATGTGCTTTCTGTACTCGTCCAGCGTCGTGGCGCCGATGCAGTGCAGCTCGCCCCGGGCGAGCATCGGCTTGAGCATCTGACCCGCGTCGATCGCTCCCTCGGCGCGCCCGGCGTTGACGATCGTGTGGAGCTCGTCGATGAACAGCAGGATCCGCCCCTCGCTGGCCTGGATCACGGCCAGCACCGACTTGAGCCGCTCCTCGAACTCGCCGCGGAACTTGGCGCCGGCCAGCAGCGCCCCCATGTCGAGGGCGTAGATCGTGCGGTTCTTGAGCCCCTCCGGCACGTCGCCACGGAGGATCCGATGGGCGAGGCCCTCGACGATGGCGGTCTTGCCCACGCCGGGCTCGCCGATGAGCACCGGGTTGTTCTTGGTTCGCCGGGAGAGGATCCTGATGATCCGCCGGATCTGGGCGTCCCGGCCGATCACCGGATCGAGCTTTCCGGCCCTGGCCAGGCCCACCAGATCGCGGCCGTAGCGGTCCAGGAGCTCCTGGTGCTCCTTCTCGAGATTCGGACCGTTGCCGTTTCGACTCTGCTCTGCCATGGAGGCACCGTCCTTGGATGTTGTCACACCGGACGCCCGCATCTTGTGTGCCAAGCCGGAGAAGGGGGTGAGCAGACTGCCGGACTCCCCGGGGGGCGTCGAAGCCAGGAGGACCGTTGCGGCGCACCGGCCCCCCCTGGGCCCCCCCGGCCGTCCCTTCCGGGACGGCCCGCGGTGTTTCGTGCGGGAACGCGGATCGTTCGGTCCTCGTTTCCCGGTGCAACACCGTCCGGCGTCCGCGGCCGATCCGTCGAGGCCAGCCGCGTAACCCGGGGCGGTGCGTCGGGGTCCTGCTGGTTGGGGCGATCGGTTTCCGAGCGGGCCCGCTCGAGGCGGACCGATTTCGGTGGTCGCCGGATCGCTCCGCCGGCCGCCCGGGCGAGGGTCGCCCGGACTTGTTCTGCCGAGACCTCGATCGAAGAAGGGGTGGCTTGCATGTCATCGACGGTGTTTCCGGAGTTCCTCGCTGGACGGTCTGCCCTCGGTCTGCTGTTCGTCCGCATCGTGACCGGGGCAGCGTTCATGCTGCACGGCTGGCCCAAGATCCAGAACCCCTTCGGATGGATGGGGCCCACGTCGCCGGTTCCGGGCATCTTCCAGGCGCTGGCCGCGCTCTCCGAGTTCGGCGGAGGACTGGCGCTGATCCTGGGGTTGCTGACGCCGCTGGCGTGCCTCGGCCTGGCCTGCACCATGGTGGTGGCGATCGGGATGGTGCACCTGCCCGCCGGAGATCCGTTCGTGGCGATGGGCGGCAAGCGCTCGTTCGAGCTGGCCCTGGTCTATCTCGCCAACGTGGTGATGCTGCTGCTGGCGGGGCCGGGGGTGTTCTCCCTGGACGAGGTGCTGTTCGGCCGCCGCGGCCCCGAGGCGCGGTCCAGGTCCATGCAGCAGGTCGGTCCGCTGGCCCGGGTCGGGTAGCCGGTCTCCGGGCCTGGCAGCGCGGCGCGATCCCCGCTCCGCCGCTGCGGCGCCAAGCTGGCCACCGCCGTCTTTCCCCGCAGAACGACCTCATTGTCGGTGGTCCCCAGAGGTGGGTGACGGTGGTGGGTCTTGATGCACTCACGACGGCGCGCTAGAGTGGCTCCTGGGAAGGGGAGGCTACATGTACGATCGGATCAAGACCCTGAGCGACACGGAGCGGAGCCTCGTGCACCCCGAGCTGGTCGCATTGGCCAAGGTGTGGCACGATCGCCGCAAGGAGCTCGAGTCGTCAGCGGAGTTCACGGAGTTCATCAAGCGGCTTCGTCGCGAATGGGCTATCGAGACCGGCATCATCGAGCGGCTATACCAGTGGGATCGAGGCGTCACGGAAGTCCTCATCATTCACGGGATTGATGCTACCGTGATCGCACACAGGACGGGCCTGCCGCGAGAGAAGGCCTCCAATATCGCCAATCTCATAGAAGACCAGCTGGCCACTGTCGAGGGGCTCTTTCAATTCGTGAAGGACGAGAGGAGTCTCAGCGAGCATTACATTCGATCGCTCCACCAGCAACTCACGGCTCACCAAGACACCGTCGACGCGATGACCACGGACGGCAAGCTCATCACTGTCCCGCTACTCAAGGGCGAGTACAAGCGCCTTCCCAACAACCCTCGTAGATCCGACGGAGCGGTTCATGAGTATAGCCCGCCCGAATTCGTAGCGGACGAGATGCAGGCGCTGATCAAGTGGTATCACGATCTCGCTCAGGATGTGCCACCCGAGGTCCTTTCCGCGTTTCTTCACCATCGGTTCACCCAGATTCACCCATTCCAGGACGGCAATGGGCGAGTTGCCCGCGCCCTCGCAAGCCTCGTCTTCCTGAAGGCTGGGCTGTTTCCCTTCGTTACGCGAGACTCTGATCGAGAGGCATACATCGAGTGCCTCGAGAGCGCGGACAACGGAGACATGCAACCCTTGCTCAAGCTGTTCGTAGCCAGACAGCGCGACGCTCTGTTGCAGGCGCTGGGCATCGAACAGCAGGTCAAACAGGCAAGGCACGCTGACCAGATCCTTGCATCTGCCCTCCAGCTTCTCAAAGACAAGGGTGAGCGCCGTGAGGCGGAGGTTGGCGAGGGCCTGGCCGTGGTGTGCAGCAGCTTGTTTGCATGTGCCTGCACGCGCGTCGAGGAGATTGCTTCGAAGCTCCGTGACGGCTTTGCGGGTGCGTCCGGCCTCGGCGAGGCCTACCGGGCTGTGGTGCGGCATGCCTCACCGGCCTCGCCGCATCGCCACTACCACTACCACCAGGTAGTCCGTATTGCGCAGCAGTTTCGCTACTTCGCGAATCTCGACCGATACCGGTCCTGGGTCAAGTTGGAGATCCATACGGGTTCCGGGTTCGAGTACGTGATCAGCTTTCACGCCTATGGACATGGGGTGACCGGAGTCGTGGCAGTCTCGGCCTTCACGTCCAGGAGGGTGCCACGCGAAGAGGGTGGCACTGACCTCGAAAACGTCCTTCCCGCTTGTACCGACCTGTTCCAATTCAACTACGCCGAGCCGCCCGACAGCGTCGAGCGACGCTTCGCCGAGTGGCTCGAGAGTTCCCTCGCGATCGGTCTCGCGGAGTGGAGGCATACGTTATCGTCGTAGTCGACCGCGGGTGGTCGCGCTGGAGAATGCGCGCGGCGGACGGCTCGGTGCTGCCTGGCGAGTCGTTTCGGCTCAGTACCCCGCCGCAAGGAACCCGGAAGGCCAGCTCGATGCTCGCGGAGGCTCGCCCTTGCCGGTCTCATCTGTCGCCCCTCTCGATGCTGCGCTGGAACCTCAACCGGCCGGTTGACGCCGGCCCCCCGGCCCGGTAACCTGACGGATCGATCGCTTCCATGATCATGACACTCGGTTCCCTCGCGCTCGCCGCGATGCTGTCCGTCCCGCCTCCCCCGTCTGTCGATCCGGCGCCCATCGTCGGGGAGACGGAGGAGCACCACTTCCTCGTCCGTCCCGGTGGATCGGCCACGGTGTCGGTGTCCAGCCGTCCCCGGGGGCGCATCGTCGTCGCGTTTCCCGGCGGCAACTCCGGCGTCGGCCTCTGGCAGTCCGGCCCGGCTGACGAGCCCTCCGGGCTCGCCGGCTTCGCCGGTACTCAGCCGGGGCGCGCTGGACCCAGGGGGGGCGCTGCTTCGCATCGCCCCCCCTGGACCCCCACGGGCCGGCCCTCCCAGTCCGGCCCGGCCGACGAGCGCTCCGGTCGCGGCCGGCCGTTCTGGCTCTCCAGTCCACCGACCCTGCGACCCGCCGGACCGGACCGCCGTCAGACCGTCCAGGCCGTGCTCGAGACGAATGCGCGAGGGGTC
>JACQZM010000386.1:9357-13266 GCA_016213885.1 Candidatus Rifleibacteriota bacterium
CGAGACGAATGCGCGAGAGGTCCGGTTCCAGATCCTGGGGGGCAGCGTGCGGTTCCTCCGCACGTTCGACCGCGAGGGCGACAGGGATCCCCGCGAAGAGGTGAGGGAGGTGCTGGACCGGTTCGGCCGGTGCGACGGGACCCTCTGCCGCCGACTGCATCGGGCCGGATTCAGGGAATCCCACTTCAGGTCGTGGCTGGAGCCGTCGGTCCGCCGATCGGGGCGCCGCCTCGTGGTGGCCTGGGGGGCGCTGGCCGGCGGCATCGGCCACCATCTCGTCGTCGCGGTCGACGAGGGTGGCGCCCTGGATTGTCGGGACGGACGGTCCCTGGTCGTCACGCCGGGTCCGGGCCGGCTCATCCGTCTGGAGGTCGACACGGTCCATGGGGCGCTCACGCCGTTCCCGGCGTCGGAGCTGTTCGACCGGCGCGTCTGGCACCGTCTCGACGCCATCGGCCGTGTCGACCCGACCCGGGCCCTCTGGATCGCCGAGGGGCTCGGCCGGCTTCGGTTCCTGTGCTATCGCGAGAAGCTCCTGGCAGGGTCGTGGCGGTACCTGACGTACTTCGGGCGGGACACGCTGCTCACGGTGCGGATGCTCCGTGAGATCCTCTCCGTCGAAGCGATCGAGGCTGCGCTCGCGTCGGTCGTCGACAGGCTGGGACCGGACGGGGAGGTGGCTCACGAGGAGAGTCTCGGCGATCAGGCCGTGCTCGAGAGGGCCCGATCGGCTCTCGACGGCGCCGGGCAGCCCGGGCCGCCCGACGCAGCGGTCCTCGACTACAAGATGATCGACGGGGATTTCATCCTCCCCATCGCCCTGGCAGAGTACGCCGCGGATCCTCGGGTCTCGAGCGATCGAG
Organism: Candidatus Rifleibacteriota bacterium; assembly: GCA_016213885.1. GTDB lineage: Bacteria > Muiribacteriota > UBA6191 > JACPRK01 > JACQZM01 > JACQZM01. Next base: position 10,221 of record JACQZM010000386.1, read on the forward strand.
TCAGGGCGCTCGTCGGCGCGGGGGCCAGGGCTGACAGGCTCGTCCGGAACCTCGAGCGGGTCGTGCGTCTGGCCGAGGCCTTCGCTCTTTCGGGTCGATCCACCGACCTCGTCTCGCTCAACCCCGGCTGTCTTGTCGGCGACTGGCGCGACTCCGAGGACGGCCTCGCCGGCGGCCGCTACCCGTGCTCGGTCAACGCCGTGCTGGTGCCTCAGGCACTCGACGCGATCGAACGTCTGGAGGCCCGGGGTCTCATCCCCGAAGCCCCCGGCGTCTTGTCGCCCCGGTTGCGTTCCGCGCTGGGGCGCCGGCGCGCCGGTCTGGCCGCGATGCGCGAGCGGTGGGCCGGCGTCGGCGAGCTCTTCACGATCCGGCGCGACGCGGCCCAGGTCGAGAGCCAGACCGCTCGCTACCTGCGGTCCGGTCCGCTCTCCTCGGAGGGGCCGCTGCCCGACCGGGCCCTGGCCGGCCGGCCCTCGCCGGCCGACGGAGTGGCGTTTCCCGCCGTGGCGCTGGACGCCAGCGGCGAGGCGATCCCGGTGATGTGCTCCGACGGGGTGCTGGCGCTTTTCGGGCCGCCGCTCCCTGATCAACGGCTCGCCCGGACCCTGGAGCCCCTGATCGCTCCGTTCCCGGCCGGGCTCTGGCACCAGGCGGGGCTCCTCGTGGCCAACCCGGCGCTCTCCGGCTCCGAGGACCTGTGGCGGCGGTTCGCCAGACGCCACTACCACGGGACCGTGGTCTGGTCCTGGCCGATCGCCATGGCCGAGATGGGCCTCGCGCGGCAGCTCCAGGTCGAACGGCCGGAGCCGCTGGCGAGCAGGGTCAGAGCCGCACGCGCGAGGATTCGCGCCTTCCTGGAGCGCAACGCCCAGCGGGGGCTCGCCGAGCTCTGGTCGTTCGCCCGTCGAGGGTCCCGGTGGCAGCCCGCTCCGTTCGGCGCTTCGGAGAACGATGTGACCGAGTCGAACGCGCTGCAGCTCTGGAGCGCCTCGTGGCTCGCCGTGGCCCTCGGTCCGCTGGAGTCCCTCAGCGACGAAGGCGCAGGGCGGCCCGGAAGGCCCGCGCGATAGCGCCCTTGCGCCACCGGATCCTCCGGGTTCCGGGTCGAGAGAAACGCTCGAGCGGGCACGTCCCTGGCGTGATGTTTCGGAGGAGACCTGCTACCTGATCGAGAACCGGCCGCCGGCCGGAACGCAGTACCCATCGGTTCTCGCCCAGGAGCCGGTCCACGGCCTCACGACCCTGCGTGCGCGTCGTCGTCGAGCTGCGCGCGGGTCATCGAGGTTCGACGAGCCCGAGCATCCAGCGCCAGGCCGGAACGACCCGGATCGGGCCTGCCGCAGTGTCCACGACCCGATCGCCGTGAAGCGTGACGATGACGGCGCTGCCGGCACCCGTCTCGGCCTTCGCCTCGACCAGGGCTCGTACCTCGCGGCCCAGGGTACCCGGATCGCTCACGTCCGCGCACACCTGGACCAGCTCCAGAGACTCTCCCCGGTCCACAGCGAAGTCCACCTCGTGACCGCCCCGCGTGAGGACGTACGAGATGGAGCCCTCTCGCGTCCGGCCCGTTCGCCGGCGCAGCTCCAGGTAGACGGCGTCCTCGAGGAGCGCCCCGACATCGCTCGCCGCCGAGTGGGACATCGCCCTGGCGAGCCCCGGATCGATCGCGTAGACCTTGCGGGGGTTGACCAGCCGGGCGCGGTAGGACCTGCGGTAGATCGGCACCGTGAACACGAGAAACGCGTCGGCGAGGTGGGCCAGGTACGCGTGGAGGGTGTCCTTGCCCACGGCCAGTCCCTGCGACTTCAGGTCGTTGCACGACTTGTTGATGCTGAACGGTCTCGCGCAGGAATCGAGCAGGTGGCGAACCAGGTATCGCAAGGCCTGGAAGTTGCCGACCCCGTGTCGCTCCACCACATCCCGGAACACGACGAGCTCGACATAGTCCTGGAGCAGTCCGATGCGCTCACCCTCCGTGAGCCGCTGCACGGCCGGGAAGCCGCCCTTGGTCAGGTAGTCCAGGGTGGCCGCCTCGAGCGTCGAGCGCATCCGGGCACCCGGGAGTGTGACCGGCACCTCGGTCCCGGCGTGCGCGAGGAACTCCGCGTAGCCGTACGGGAGCACCTCCGTGGTGAGGCACCGGCCGCGCAGCGCCGTGGCGACCTCGGTGCTCAGCAGCTTCGCCGACGACCCGGTGAGGTACACGCGGGCATCCTCGGTGTCGAGCACCCGTCGGACGAATCGCTCCCACTGGGGCACGTTCTGGATCTCGTCGAAGAACAGGTACGACCGCCGCGAGCGTGCGTCCGGGCTCCCACGGTAGAACGTCTCGAGCAGCTCGCCCATCATCTTCACGCCGATGGCCCCCAGGCGCTCGTCCTCGAAGTTCACGTGAAGCAGGTGCTTCTTGGGCACGCCGGCCGAGAGCAACCGGTCCATTTCCTGGAAGAGCCGGTACGTCTTCCCCGAACGTCGCATCCCGATCAGAACGTTGGCGTGCGAAGGTGCCTCCGGCAGGCTGCCCGATCTCGGCGTGAACGGGGCGATGGGCCGCTCGTGGAACTCGGCGATGAGCGATTGCAGGAGGTTCATGGGTTGGCTCGATGTCCAGAGCAATTGTCCTTGCTCGTAAGGACAATCTATCGGATTATCGTCCTTTTCCGCAAGGACATAATCGCCAAGGCGACCTCCACCACTCGAGAGTGATTCCTCGTGCTGCGCGAGCCTGGCCATGGGTATCAGGGCGCACGGGCAGCCGACAACAGGACGCTGCGAGCCAAACCCCTGCGCGAGGAACGATGCCGGCTGGCAAGGACAGGCGATCAGCGGTAGGCTATGATCAGATTGCCCGGTTCCACGAATCCGATGAACCATGCACACTCTCGTCGCCGCGCTCCTCATCGGTGGCCTCGTCTTCGGTCTGGTGGACATCCGTTCCACCCAGGAGACGGTCTCCCTGGGGATCGTCATCCCCTGCGGTCTGGCGCTCCTGACGCTCGCCCTGTCAGCGATCAGGAGGCGAGGCCAGCAGGACGCGGAT
>JACQZM010000117.1 GCA_016213885.1 Candidatus Rifleibacteriota bacterium
GGCCCAGGTGCAGGTGTGCGCCGATCCGTGGACGCCGCTGGTCGAGGAGATCGATCCGCGAACCAGGAGGCCGACCGGGCTGTACCGCCGCACGCTGATCCCGGCCGGGGCCGAGGACGTTCCCGCGACGCCGGTGCGCTGTCGCCTCACCCCGACCGGCCAGCCCGCCGGGATCGAATCGAGCGTCATCTCCACCGCCCTGACAACCGCGCCGATCGTGGTCGAGTCGACGGCCAGGGTGGGGATGTTCGGGGCCCGGACGGTGCGGCTGGCCGTGGTGAAGAGCCCGTCGGCCGATCTGGCGTTCGGCCTCCACGAGATCCGCCTGGGCGGCCCCTACCTGACCCGCGTTCCCGCGGGCACCGTGCTGAGAGTCACGGGCCAGCGCGGCGATCACTACCGGGTGCGGCTCACCCCGACGCTCGACGCATGGGTCCCGCTGCAGGCCGTGACCTGGGCGTCCCCGACCGCCCGGGTGCCCCACCTGGCGTTCACGTCCATGGTCGTGGAGGGAGAGGCCACCGCGGACCGGGTGTCGATCCCGTACGCCCAGCCGGTCCCGTTCTCGGTGGAGCCTGCCCAGGGTCCTGACGGCAGAGCGGCGCTCCACATCGACTTCTACGGCGCCCACTGCGCGGCCACGTGGATCACCCACCGGGCCAGCGCTCGGCTCATCCGGGAGGTCAGCGTCCACCAGGTGGCCACGGGTCACGTGAGGGTCAGGGTCGACCTCGAGCACCGGCGTCTCTGGGGCTGGCGGGTCGAGCCGGGTCGCGGCTCCCTGACGGTCGTGGTCAGAGCGCCGCCGCCGGTCGATCCGGCGCCGGCGCTGCCGCTCAGAGGTCTCGCCATAGCTCTCGAGGCGGGCCACGGCGGGACCTCCCAGGGGGCCCGGGGGCTCGCGCAGGTCGATGAGAAGGAGGTCAACCGGCTCGTCACGGAGGGTCTGGCGAAGGAGCTCATCGCCGTGGGCGCCCGGGTCGTCATCATCCGGAACGGCGATGAGACGGTCTCCCTGGAGGAGCGGTGTCAGCGCACCATGAAGGCGAACGCGAACCTGTTCGTCTCGATCCACGCCAACGCCTCGGACACGGACCGGGGGTTCCTCAGGGTCGGGGGCGCCAGCACGTACTACAAGCACTCCACGAGTCGCGACCTCGCCGTGGCGGTCCAGGCGGCGCTGCTCAGGCGTACTGGCCTGCCGGATTTCGGGTGCGTGGGGAACTTCAACTACCTCCCGGTGAGGGCGCTGACCTGGATGCCTGCGGTGCTGGTGGAACAGGCGTTCCTGAGCAATCCCGTGGAGGAGGCGAAGCTGCTGGACGGGGAGTTCCGGAAGCGGCTGATCGCCGCGGTGCGGGAGGGGATCGAGGAGTTCGTCCGGACCCGGGGGGAGTGACGCGGGCGCAGTCATCGTGGCCGACGGGGAAGCGAAGGCCCTCGAAGAGTGACAGGCGCTGCGCGCGACGGCTGTCATTCCTCCTGGAGGGCTCCACCCGTTTCGTGGAGCTCGGCCTGTGATCACCCCTTGGCGGGATCCGGAGTCACGGGGGAGGTGGAGGGGATCCGGTCAGGCGCCGGATCCAGGTCCTCGGCTTCCTTGCTACCGGCCTTTCACACCGCTATGATGCTGCCTGGACCGCCGGACCCGTGGCTTCCCGTCGACCCGGGTCGGCTCGCGTCGGCTCCTCACGACCAGCGTCTCCGGAACTATGGAATGGCTCGCCTGGTGGAACCTGCTGTTCGAGCTCCCGATCGCGGGGGCCTGCCTCCTCTCCGTGGTGGCCACCATGGGGGCGGACGCCTCGGCCGACGCCCCCCACGACGCTGACGCGTCCGTCGAGCACGACACCGACGTGGGGCACGAGGCGCCCCTGGAGGCCGGGCACGTCCTGGGCGTGAAGGACGCCCTGGGTGACGCCGCCCACGCCGTGGACTCCAAGGAGGCGCTGGCCGGCGGCGGTCACGGAGCCGACGCCAAGGCGCTCGTCTCCTCCGGCCACGGGTCGGTCGCGACCGGCGCCGGGCCGTGCCCCCCCGCGAGCCACGATGTCCCCTGGCTCACCTGGGTGCTCGCGCTCCCCGGGGCGGATCGGGCGCCGCTGTCGTTCGTGCTCATCGTCCTGTCCGTGTCGTTCGGGCTCATCGGGCTCGTGGCGAACCGGTTGCTCTCGGGTCTGTTGCCGCCGCTGGCGTTCGTCTGGATCTCCCTGGCCGTGGCCGGCTCGATGAGCCTCCTGGTGACCCGGACGTTCGCCCGCACCCTCGGCCGGTTCCTGCCCCGGATGGAGACGTACGCACTGACCCGGGCGGACTGCGTCGGACAGGTCGGGAAGATCACCTGCCTGCTGTCGCCCCGGGAGGGCTACGCCCAGGTCTACGACCCGCAGAAGAACTTCCTGGAAGTGCGGGTGGTGGCCCGGGGCCAGACGACGTTCTCGCAAGGGGGGCAGGTGCTGCTCCTCGAGTACGAAGAGATCAACAGCCGGTTCGTGGCCGAACCGTTCAACCCGGAGCTCGGCGCTTCGACCTAGGAGGGCGATACCAGCCATGTTCAAGATGTTCCTCTGGATCCTTCTCTCCATCGCGATCATGCTCGGGCCGATCACGGTTCCGGTGCTGCAGCAGCATCTGAACTACCCTGCCCAGGTCATCGTCTCCGGGTTCGGCTTCTTGATGTTCATAGGCGGGCTGTCCGTGGTCACGATCACCCGGCTCTACATCCGCCCCGCCGCCAACGAGGCGTTCGTCCGCACCGGCATGGGAGGGACCCAGGTGGTGCTCGACGGCGGCGCCTACCTGATCCCGGTGGTGCACCAGCTCGTCAAGGTGCCGCTCACCACCACGCGGCTCGACGTGGACCGGTCCGGCCCCGACTCGCTCATCACGGCGGACAAGCTCCGGGCCGACCTGAAGGCCGAGTTCTACATCCGGGTGATGCCGCAGGTCGAGGACATCAAGACCGCGGCCCGGTCGTTCGGCGACCTGGCGGGCCAGCCGCAACGCATCGCCCAGATCGTGAACGACAAACTGATCAGCGCCCTGAGGTCCGTGGCTGCGAACAAGACGCTGGAAGAGCTCAACACCCGCCGCAACGAGTTCGCCGCGGAGGTGAAGCAGCAGGTGGAGGCAGACCTCAAGCACAACGGACTCACCCTGGAGACCGTGACGATCTCCAAGCTCGACCAGACCGATCCCAAGAACCTGAAGGCGGACAACGTGTTCGACGCGCAGGGGCTGAAGCGGATCACGGAGATCACCACGGAGGCGGCGGTGCGCAGGAACGAACTGGAGCAGGCGGCCCAGCAGGCGATCAAGGAGCGCAACGTCAAGACCCGGCAGCAGGTCCTGCTGCTGGAGCAGCAGCAGGCCGAGGCGGAGGCGAACCAGCAGGCCCAGGTCGCCAAGGTGAAGGCGGTCAAGGACGCCGAGGCTCGCCAGGCCCAGATCGAGCAGGAGCAGGCGGTGCAGGAGCGTGAGGTGGAGCGGGTGCGAGCCATCAAGGCAGCGGAGCTGGACGCCCAGAAGAAGGTGCTGGAGAGCGAGCGCGTCCGGGAGCTGGCCGACGTGGAGAAGCAGAAGGCGATCGAGACGGCTAACCAGGAGAAGCAGATCGCCGTGGCCCAGGCCCAGGCCCAGCGCGCCCAGGCGGAAGAGCAGCAGTACGCCAGGATGGCCGAAAGAGAGAAGTCGGTGCAGCAGGTCGAGACCGTGAAGGTCACCGCGGCGGCGGAGCGCGACGGCGAGCAGAAGCTGATCGCGGCCTCCAAGGCGGCGGAGCAGGAGCTGGTGCGGGAGCAGCGCAAGGCCGATGCGGCGGCGTACAAGGTGCTCAAGGAGGCGGAGGCGAAGAAGGCCGCTGCCCAGGCCGAGTACGAGGCCAGGCTGAAGGCTGCCGAGGCGGAGGCCGAGGCTGCCAAGAAGAGGGCCGAAGGGGCCACCGCGGAGGCCATGGTGCAGGTGACCGTGCAGCAGAAGCAGGTGGAGGTCGAGCAGCAGCGGGTCGAGGTGGAGGGGCACCGGCTCTCGATCCAGGAGAGCTACGGCCGCGCGGCCATCGAGCTTCAGCTCAGGATGAGAGAGCTCGAGGTGGCGGCCCAGGTGGAGGTCGCTCGGGCCCAGGCGCTGGGCACCATGCTCTCCCGGGGCAACTTCACGATCTACGGCGACCCGGCCACCCTGTCCAACCTGGCCGAGGCGTTCAACAAGGGGATGGGGTTCCGGCAGATGGCCGAGGGGTTCCTGTCGGGTCAGGCGGGGGCGAGCCCGCTGGGCGGCCTGGTGAGCGCCGCCGCCGATCTGGCCGCCAAGCTGACCCGGCCCGACGGGGCCAAGGCTCCGGCGGACCAGCCCGCCGCGCCGCCCCCGGCTCCGCCGATGGACCAGGCTGCGCCCGCGGACCAGGCCGCGCCGGGGCCGACGAAGAGCGCCTGAGGCCCCGGGTCCGACCTACCGGCTCGACCAGAGCGTGGCGATCGCCTGCGAACCACCAGCCAGGCGAGGCAGAAGCCGTCCCATCGGCGAGGAGCCCGGGCCGGTTCCGGCGCCTCGGCGGCCGGGCCGGACACCCTGGCACACTCCGGGGAGCGCTCTCCGGCACCGGGCTGACCGACGCGCGATCGGAGCGATCCGATCCGGCCGGTCCGGAGGTGAGTGCCCCCGGGGTACGCGGGATCTTCGGCGGGTTGCACGCGCACCGTGAGACGCTCGGGAGGGTGCCGGGCAGGGGGGTGGGATCGGAACTGGGATCAGATTTCGAGGGTGCCATCTTGGCGGTGTACCCCACAGCGTCCAGGATCGGAGTGTTGATGATCGTGATGGACGACCCGGTGTCCAGCAGGCAGGTCACGTCCCGGAAGCCGAAGGGACCGTGAACTCGCGCCTGGACCCAGACCTCCCGCTCCTTGGGGTCAAACCTGACGGTCCACACGGAGCGCCGCCCTCAGCTTCTCGCCTCGCTTCTTCCCGGTCCACACGATCGCTGCCTCGTTCAGGTGCTTGGCCATCTCGATGAGCGTGGCGTGATCCGGGCTGTGCGCATAGACGATCCCGGAGAGCGGAACGGGCTCCGTGTTCGGCCAGACGTGGTCCACCAGAGCGATCCACTCGTCGGCGTACGTCTCCTTGATTTCGTCCCAACTCAGCTTGTCGGCCATCTATCTGGCTCCTTCGGCAAGATCCGTCGCTCAAGCATAACTCGGGTCCGACCTACCGGCTCGACCAGAGCGTGGCGATCGCCTGCAAGACAGCCACGCCCAGCGTGCTCAGCACCCCGATCCACCACCGCCGTCGCTTCATCTCGCTGGCCAGAAGGGCCAGCGAGCCCACGATGGCGATCGGCGTGACCGCGAAAAAGAAGAACACCCGGTCGCCGGAGGAGGAGACATTCTGCAGGGCCAGCGACACGGCAGACACCGCCAGCGAGCTGACGAGCAGCACCCACGGCTGGACCGAAGGGTGCCCGCAGAACGCCCGGAACGCGAGGAGCGTGCCCAGGTAGGTCGCGACCCAGAGCGAAATCGCGAGAGCGGCACCCGCCCTGCTCTCCACGACGGCGATGAACGAGACCCAGAGGAGTGCCAGGATGCCCAGACGGTAGCTCACGCGCGGGGGCAGCTCCGGGGCCGGGTACAGCAGCTGGGAGAGAAACAGGACCACCGCCGGGCCGAAGGAGGCGACCAGCTGCACGAGGGGGTCGAGCTTGCCCTCGATGATCGCGTGGACCCCGAGGGTCAGTCCCAGCCAGAGGCCAAGCAGCGCGCCGCGGAGCTTCCAGGGCGAGAGCACGACCTGACGGCCGGGATAGAACATCAGGGCGAAGACCAGCGCCGGGACCGAGAGACAGACCCCCACGAGGAACGCCTGCTGCCCCTGCGGGCGGGGGACCAGCAGCGGGATCGCGATCATCACGATGACGGCATGGCCACCGAGGACGGCGAGAACGGTCCGTCTGCCGATCGGTTCGCAGGGGAGCTGCAGGTGGAGCGACCCTGCCGTCGCCGAGGCGCCGGGAGCAAAGCCCGCGGGCCAGCGGCACCAGGGCAGGACCATCAGCGCGATGACGCCGGCGTAGAGTCCCATGAAGAATGACGTCTCGGGGTACCACCCTTGTCGGGGGCACAACCCGGCGAGTCCGCTCAGCGGGAACCAGAGGACCGCGACCAGGACCACCAGCCAGGCGAGGCAGAAGCCGTCCCATCGGCGAGGAGCCCGGGCCGGTTCCGGCGCCTCGGCGGCCGGGCCGGACACCCCGGCACGCTCCGGGGGAGCGCTCTCCGGCACCGGGCTGACCGGCGCGCGATCGGAGCGATCCGGTCCGGCCGGTCCGGTCGGTCCGGAGGTGAGCGCCTCCGGCCGATCCAGGGGGTACGCGGGATCCTCGGCGGGGTGGACGCGCACCGTGAGACGCTCGGGAGAGTGCCGGGCAGGCCAGACAGGATCCGATGAGTCCCGGGCGCCTCTCTCGATCGGAGGGGAGATGCGATCCGCGAGGCCGACCCGGGCGAGCGCCTGACTGAACTCCGAAACGAGAGCTCCGACCGTCCGGGGTCGCTCGTCACGCTGCTTGGCCAGAGCTCGCAGCACCACCGCCGCGACCGGGGAGGGCACGCCCTCCGGTTCCGGCACGGGCGCGTTCTGGATCGCCCAGGCGAGGTCGCCGCCGGAGAATGGCGGGGAGAGGGTCAGCATCTGGTAGAGCGTGGCCCCCAGGGCGTAGACGTCCGACCGCACGTCGAGCTTCTGACACGCCATCTGTTCGGGACTCATGTACGCGAGGGTGCCGGTCGGCACCATCCCGGTCTGGCGCGTCCGGAAGCTCGCCAGCTCCGCGGCGACTCCGAAATCGGCCAGCTTCGCTCTCACGCACCCGTCCGGTCCGGTCTCGAGCAAGACGTTCGATGGCTTGAGGTCCCGGTGGATGATCCCGTGGTGGTGGGCGTGGTCGAGCGCAGCGGCCACCCCCTCCAGGATCGGCAGAGCCTCCCGTGGTGTCATCGGACCGGCGTCGCTCTCGTTCCGGGAGGCCAGCTCGTCCGCCAGCGTCCGACCTGCGACGAACTCCATCACCAGGAAGGGAGGGTCGCCAGGCTCCAGGTTCATCAGCCGGACGATGTTCGGATGGGTCAGCTTGAGCGAGAGCCTGGCCTCCTTGATCAGGTTCGTCCGGGATTCGCTGTCGCACCAGAGCTCGAGGGGGAGCAGCTTCACGGCCACCTCGCTCCCCTCCATGGCGCCGTCCCTCGCGAGCCACACCTGGCCCATGCCGCCGTGACCCAGAAGACGAACGAGCCGGTACCGGTCCGCCAGCATCCGCCCTTCGACGGGGTCGAACCGGTCCGGCGGGGGCGGTTTCGGCCGCTTCGGGGAGCTCTTCTTGCCCGGCGCGACGGTCCGGTAGATCCGGAGCAACGCCTTGCGGAACTCCGACGCCCCCTGGAATCGTCGCGCGGGGTCCTTCTCCAGCGCCCTCTCGATCACCTCGTCGAGCTCCCCGGGAAGACCGGGCCTGACCGAGCTGGCCAGGGGAGGCTCGGTCATCATGTGCTGGTAGAGGTGCTCCGGGATCGTCGGGCCCGGGAACGGGAGCTGACCGGTGACGACCTCGAACAGCACGACCCCGACGGCGTACAGGTCGCTCGCCGGTGTGCACCGCTGTCCGCGACACTGTTCGGGCGACATGTACGCCGGGGTCCCCATGATCTTCCCCGCGACCGTTCCGGACGGAAGGTGCTGCGCCCTGGCGAGGCCGAAGTCGCCGATCTTGGGCTCACCCTCTCGCGAGAGGAAGATGTTGGCGGGCTTCAGGTCCCTGTGCACCACCCCCTTGTCGTGGGCCACCTTGAGTCCTCCCAGAACCCTGAGCACGATGCGCAGGGCCTGTCGCAAGGAGAGGCGCGTCGGGTCTCTCAGGCGCTCTTGCAGCGAAGAGCCCTCCACGTACTCGCACACCACGTAGGGCAGGCCGCCGTCGTGGCCGGCGCCGTGGACCGCCACGATGTTCGTGTGGTTCAGGGAGGCCAGGACCTTCGCCTCCTTGACGAGCCGCCGGATCTGTTCGGTCGAGAGCTCGTCCCCTCTGACCACCTTCACGGCGACCAGCCGGTCGAGCTCGATCTGACGCGCCAGGTAGACCTTTCCCATCCCGCCCTCGCCCAGCGTCCTGATGATCCGGTACTGGGTCATGAAGGCCTGGGAGAACCGGGCGAGGATCGGATCCGGAGGAGTCGTGGTGGCGCAGGTCTCCGGACCGGCGCCGACGACCACCGCCCGTCCGCACGAAGGGCAGCTGGCGCGGCCGCTGGAGTCGACGACGAGCGCCACCCGGTCCGGGCAGTGAGGGCAACAGAGCACGCCGTCGGTCACGAGAGCTCTCCTTCGAGCCGGGCGCCGCTGCTGGCGGGCTCGCTCTTCCAGGGCCTCGCGATGGGCGCCGAGCGCAGCGTCGTCGGGTCCATCCTAGACCATCGCTCTCGAAGTTCCCAGGCAGTTGTCAGACCGCACGCACGGGAGCTGGGAGCTGCCTGCCGGACACCGGCGTCGTCGCGGAGCCCGACGCCACCCGGACGAGTCCGTGAGGCCGTCTCCAGTAGACGCTCGGCAGCCACGGCACTACACCAGAAACGCCGCCAGCAGGTCCGCCTCGGGACCGGCGAGCTCCCGCACCTCCGAGAAGGTCGCGGCCACCTCGACGACCCCCGTGGCCAGCAGCCGCTCGACGACCTGCCGGCGCCGGATGTCGATGGGCACGAGCCGGGCGTGCGCACCGGGCTCCTGGAGACGCTCCAGCCGCTTCCAGCAGGTCGCGACAGCCCGTTCGAGCGTCCGCGGATCGAGCCTGAGCGCCGCGGGTGACGGCGCCGCGTCCAGGGTGATGCTGGCGTCGCCTGCGGCACGGATCCGCAGGCCACTCCCGGCAAGATGCGCCGCCAGCGCCCGCGTTCCGGCTCCCCCGAGAAACGGGAACACGGCGATCCTCCCCGGCCCCGCCGGGATCACCGGGACGACCCCGACGGGGATGCCCAGGTGCTCCCGGACCGCCTGGGCCAGCCCGAGCGAGATGGGCATCGGGGCGGTGAAGTAGCGCGGCGCCTGGGCGGGGCCCGGGCCGGACCGATCGAGATAGGCCCGGCCGTCGGCGGTCGTGGTGAGGTGCCCGGTTCTTCCGGCGAACGCCACCGGTCCGGCCGCCGGGATGCCGGACCGCTGGACGTCCCCGAGATGCTCGTGGGTCCCCGCATCGAACACGGCCACGGTGTCGCGGACCTGGCCCATGTTGGTGTGGAGCTTCCGCGGATCGGTCTCGAACCAGCGCTCCAGGGTCGGCCCGATGCCGTATCGTCCGCCCCGCGCCACGGTGAGCAGCCCCTGCTCGGTCATGGCGACCAGCACGGCCTGAAGGTGCAGAGCCGGACCGGCCGGGTCGACGACCCCGTCGGGGTCGGCCAGCAGCGCCTCGATCTCCGGACGCCCCACGGTGCCGCTGGAGCGCTGCAGCAGGTAGCTCGCGATCTGCTGGACCAGCACCGACGCCGCGAAGATCCGGCCGGGGCGCTCGATCTCGCCCTTCCGCGCCAGCGAGAGGATGACCTCGAACATCACCTCGTCGGCCCTGCCGCGGGCGACGCCGAGCACCCTCGTGACGTCCTTTCTCCGGCGACAGCCACGGCCGATCTGCTGGAGGAACGAGGTGACGCTGGGGGGCGCGCCGACCTGGACGACCCAGTCCACGTCGCCGATGTCGATGCCGAGCTCCAGCGTCGAGGTGGCGACGAACACGGCCTGGGCGGCCCGGTGGAACGCCTCTTCTGCCGCCAGCCGGGTGCTCCTGGAGAGGCTCCCGTGGTGGGCGTAGACGTGGTGTCCCCAGGGAGCTTGCCCTGCGAGCTCCGCCGCCACCTCCTCGCATCCGGCCCGGCTCCGGGTGAAGACGAGCAGCTTGGCCGCCCCGGAGCGGGGAATCCGCCGGAGCGCCTGCAGCACCGTGCCGCCCCCGGCGAGCGGTGCGCCGATCGTCTCGATGGTCCGGCTCCCCGCCACCCGGAGGACCCCGGCGCCCGGTGCGAACGCCGCGGCGAGCGAGGCCGGGTCCGCCGCCGTGGCCGATACCAGGACGGTCTGGAGCGTCGAGCGCGGGTCTCGATCGCCCCGGTCCACGGCCGCCCGGTGGATCCGGCGCACCCTCGACATGAGGATGCCCAGCTGGTCGCCCCGGGGCGTGCCGTCCACGAGATGGATCTCGTCGAGCACCACCGCACGCACCCCGACGAGCTCCCCGGGCCTTCTCACCAGGAGCGAATCGAAGCTCTCCGGAGTCGTGATGAGCCACGGCGAGAGCCGCCCCTGTCGGCTCACCGGGTGGTCCGCCGTCTTCCGGCCCAGGACGATGCCGAGTCGCTCCAGTGGCGGAGCCAGCCGGCGGTAGAGGTCGTTCACCAGCGCCCGGGTGGGGCAGACCCAGAGAAGGGCCGCTCCGGCGTCGGCTCGGGCGAGGTGAAGCTCGGCCAGAGGCGCCGCAACCGCCTCGGTCTTGCCGCCGGCGGTCGGCGCAGCGACGACGGCGCTCTCCCCGGCCAGGAGCCGGGGGATCGCCGTCCGCTGGATCGGCGTCAGTCGCCCGAACCGGCCGAAGAACGCGGGGCCGCAACGCCGGAGGGAGGCGAGGATCGCCCGCTCCAGAGCCCGATCGCTCTCCGGCTTCGCGAGAAGACCCGGCGGGGTCGAGGGCTCACGATTCGCGGTCACGGCGCGGTCCCTCCACGAACGAGGCGATCTCGTCGGCGACTCGAGCCCAGCTCCAGCCCGATCGGGCGCGGACCAGATCGAGCCCGTTGACGACGGTCTGGACGACCTCGCGGAGGTTCTTGAACGTGCCGCTCTCGAGCCCGCTCTCGAAAGCCAGCGCGAGCCGCCTGCGGTCCTGCGGACCGGGTGGTGGAACCGCGGGGAACGCCCACCGGTAGGTCGCGTCGACGCGCTCGATCAACGAGGTCAGCTCGGCCTCGCCGAGACGGCCCGGCAGGGGCGTGACAAGGCTCTTGTCGGGCAACCACGAGACCAGATCGTCCTGGCCGGGCGCGGGGGTGCAGGCGACGACCAGGCCCAGGTTCGCCGGCGGCCGCCAGCAGAACGGGATCTTCTTCCTGCCGCCCTGGTAGGAGCCGCCGAGGTATTCGACCGGCAGCGAAGGACCCAGCGCGCTGGCCACGAGACCTTTGAAGAAGTCGACGGCCCGGCCCTCCATCTCGACGGAGAGGAGTCGCAGGTGCTCCGCCTCGTCGAGGAGGACGACGAGACCGGCGTGGCCCAGCAGGCGCACCAGGTCGGCCAGGCCGCTGATCAGGTAGGTGAAGTGGCTCGAGAGAGTCGTGTACGAGCCGAGGGAGAGCAGCGCCTGTCGGGCCGTGCGGACCGCGACCCGAGCCCGGAGGTCGTCGAGGTCGACGTCCTCGCCGGAGATCCACTGGTAGAGGTAGTCCTTGCCAGCGGCATCGCCGGACAATCCCTGCCAGTTGAGCAACGTCGGTCCGAGGAACTCGTGCCACGCTCCTCGCCTCCGGCGAGCGAACGAATCGACGACCACCGGGGAGAGCACGGCCCGGTCGAGCAGCCCCACGAGCCCTCGTCCTCGCGCGTCCTCGCCGGGGACCCTGAGTGACTTCACCAGGGAGCGGTAGACGTTTCGGGGATGGTTCGCCTGGCACTCGAACGCGTCGAGGTCGGCCCGCGCCACGACGAAATCCTCGTGGAGCGCCATCCTCCAGATGACGTCCAGCGCGTGGCTCTTCCCGCTGCCGTACGGCGCCGAGATCACCCTGACCGATCCACCGCGACGCGCCCTGGCCAGGTCGGCGGCGAACAGCCGACGCTCCCTCTCGAGCCCCACCGAGAGCGCCTCCACGGCGTAGCGCGGGACGATGCCGAACCGCAGCGCCTCCACGACGTTGCGACCCACCCGGCCCCGCCACCGGGCCCGCTCCTCCGGATCCACGGGATCCTGCCGGGGCTGCTCCTCTAGGCGTGGCCGGGCCGGCTCGTCCCGGGGGCGCTCACGGAGCCCCGACCCGGCGGGCTGACCCGGCGGGAGCTCGGGGGAGCTCTCGATCGCAGCCGGTGGTGTCGCCGGCGCAGCCCCGGACGCCGCTCCGGACGACGCCGGGGCGGGTGGCCCGTCCGCGACGGCCGTGACCTCCGGGCGCCGGAGCCAGATCACGAGCCCGATCGGAGGGTCCAACCGCACGAAGAGCTCGTGGCCGCCGAATCGCTCCGCGACCACCGTGCCGTGGCACCGGAAGCGCCCGACCAGGACCCGGAACCCGATCATCGACGTCACGAGCGATCGCCGTCCCTGGTCAGTACTCGCCGCCGGCCTCGGCCTCGGTCTCCGATCTCGAGAGCGCCAGAAGCGACGTCTCGATCGGCGCATCCCAGGAAGGAACCGGCGACTCGCCGTCGACGGATTGCTGCATCAGATGGGCCACCAGAGTCTTCACGAACACCCGCCGCTGGTTCACCGAGAGCGTCTGCTCGTAGCACCTGCGGGCCAGGGCGCCGATGTTCGCAAGCTGCAGCCCCCGGTCGAACGACCGCCCCTTGTACACCTCGAACACCGCCAGGATCTTCTCCCCCATGGCGACGAGCAGCTCCTCCCCCGGGAGATCGAGCTCGTCGAGGTCGATACGGGGGGAAAAGGGGTTCCGCTCCGAGAACACCGTGGGGGCTTCGAGCCGCTGGTGCAACGCGGCGTACCGCGGCACCACGCTCTCCAGGAAATCCGGGGTCACCGAGTAGACGAACAGCGCCCCGGGGAGCTCCTCGTCGCCGCAGTGGTTCACCACGGAGAGCAGGTTCTCGCAGGCGTACTTCTGGGAGCGCGCGCTCATCATGCTGACCATCCGTTGCCCCTCGTCGAAGAGCAAGATCAACCCCTGGTAGCCGAGCTCCCTCACGAGCTGGCAGAGGTTCCGGAGCATGCGAAAGGCGTTGTGCTGGTGGGGAGCCTCGATGATCCCGAACGACCGGAGCTCGCCCCGTTCCAGCTCGTCGCCCTGGAGCCAGGAGCCCAGCGAGCTTCGGGTCTGCTCGTCGCCGCTCGCGACGGCGCCGACGAACCGCTGGACGGCGTTGCGGAAGCTGGGGTTCTCGACCTTGATCCGCCCCAGCGACTGCACGAACGCATCGAGCATCGCCCCGGTCTCGTCGGCGTTCTCGGCCTGGGCCGACAGGCGGCTGGAGAGCCCGTAGTAGTGGCCCTTGAGGAACTCGTCGACCCCCCTCTCCGGCTCCGAGGCGGCATCGCCGGGCGGGGCCTGGATGTTGCGAGCCACGGCCTGGTAGACCCGCAGCGGATCGTCGTACGGACACTCCTTCTGGGAGAGCTGCACGAAGCTCGTGGCGAAACCGTGCTTCCAGGCGAGCTCCCGGAGACAGAACATCAGGTGGGTCTTGCCGCCGCCGTACTGACCGACCACCAGCTTGAACGACGAGCCTCCCTCTTTCAGGTATGACTCGAGGTACTCCCTGGTGAGCGTGTCCAGAAGCCGGGTGTTGCCGACGTTGAAGTACTGGACGCCTCGGGTCGGAGGCTGGCCGCTCTCCCCGAGTCGATGGATGATCCGGGTCGCGTCACGTTTCGAGGGGAGCATGAGGAGTCGTCGCGCCTCCTAGCGCAGGCCGATCGCCTGGAAGTAGCTGCCGCCGCCCTTCTCGTCCGGCACCCAGAGCGAGCGGCCGTAGGCCCGGTCGTGCACCGCCACCTCGAGCTCCAGCTTCCGGCCTCCCACCTCGAAGCGCCGGGAGGCCCTCAGGCGGGCCAGGTCGTGGGCGAAGCGGAAAAGCGGGTAGTCCTTGAACCGCTTGGCGCTGGGGTCGCGCCGGAAGCCCTCGGACTGCATCTCCCACGCCAGGTGGCCGAAGAAGGCGAGGATGTCCACCAGCTCTCCCGGCGCCCTGTTCGCCGCCGTGACGCCAAGAGCATAGGCCGCGCTCAGGTGACGCAGAAAGACGTCGGGATCGAACGGCGGGATCTCGAGGTCGCCCAGGAACCGGGCCGTCGCCTCGCCGACCGCCTCCGGGTCCAGGGCGAGGCCTCGCAGCACGGTCCGCCGGGCGAACTCGACCTGGGCCCGGCCCGCCGCCGCGTCGATGACGATGCGGATCGCCCCGCAGGCGAACCCGTTGTCCGTGGGTTTCAGTTCCGGCCCTTCCGGGAGCAGTCTCGCAAGCGTCGCGGCCAGGGCGGTTCCGAAACGGGCAGCCGCGCGGCCCTCCGCGGCACGGGCCGCCTCTTCCAGGCCGTCCAGCGCCGGCTCGACGTTCGGTGCGCCGGCGACCTTCGAGGCCAGGTCCCGCAGGTGCTTCACCGAATCGAGCACCTGTCGAGGCGCCGCCTCGAGTCGTGGCACCTGCTTGGCGAGCGTGGCCACGGCCCGGTCGAGCTCCGCGGCCAGCTTGGCGGCCCGGGAGGTCTCGACCCGCAGCGTCTCGAGGCGCTCGATGGTGGATCGGTGGGCGCCGGGCGGCGCCGGCTGGTCGGTCTCGTCAGGCATGTCGCCATTGTAATACATCGCTTGCGAAGTTGACAGACCGTAGCACCGGACGGCCGCACGAGCCGACCGTCAGAGGCGTGTCTTCGAAGGCGGCGCGAGCGCCGCGGCGGTCAGGAGCCTGCCGCGCAGCTTCTCCGGGGCGATCGACGCCTGCGGATCGAGGTCGTCGAGGATGTCCAGGACACGGTCGGCTCCGTCGATGCACGTCCGCCGGTCGGTCGTCTTCGACAGGAGCCAGAGATCGGCCCCTCCGCTGGTCAAGCCGAGCTCCCGCCGCAGCACCGCCCGGACCCGCTCCATCAGCTCCGGCATCGGCCTCAGCGTCCGGGCCAGCGACCCGGCGGTGCCCACACGGTACGAGAGCACCGCCCGGACATGATAGGCGACGCCCTCGAGGCGCACGACGTAGCCGGTCCGGTACAGCTCCTCGTGCGCTCCGAGAACCTGGTGAGCGCCGCTCGTCGTCCCGGCCACGAGCCGGTCCCGGATCGTGTCGAGCAGGCCCTTCTCGTAGCCCGCCCCGAGCTGGTCGGGGGTCAGGAACGGCGAGGCGAGGAAGGTCAGGAGCCCCCGGCCGAGGATGCGACCGTCCCCCCGCGGGCCCGGACGGATCTCGAGGGGGCGCTCGCCGAAGCCCCGGGCCAGAACGTCCAGGATCCCGCGGGCGACCCGGTCCGGCAGGTGGACGCACCGATCGACGTCGAGGGTGCTGGCTTTCGAGACCGTACGAGCCACCACGAGCCAGTAGTCCGACGCGATCCGCAAGGCATCGAACTGTTCCAGGAGATGAGGCGCGGCCGCGGCCGGCACGTGGGGCCTGCGGGATCGACCCGGCGAGCGCGGGGCGGACTCCGACGCCTCGGCCGCGGGCGCGACGGCGGCCGGACCCGGGGCGGTTCCGGACGGTGGCGGCTCCGGCTTGCGCGTGCAGCGACCGCAGCCGGGTTTCTCGAGGTCCCGGTGCCCCACCAGGACCTGGGTCGGCTCGCCACAGGAGGGGCAGTCCGGGAGGTCCACGGCGCCGACGACGACGTCGTAGCGCACCGGAACCCGGTGGGTCTCGGTCCCCTTCCACAGCAGCATCGAGGTGACGAACCGCGGGACGTGCAGCACCTCCACCGCCGCGACCCGGGCCTCGACGCGGGGGCGGTACCGGAGCTCGGTCTCCTTGAGCCGCATGTCGCGCTCGGCCTGGACAGCGGCGAGCATCTGGGCGGTCTTGAGGACCGAGTCGGCGGAACGGCTCCTGGAAGCCTTCGCCGCTAGCTCCTCCTCGCGCTGGCGGAAGTAGGCGCTGACCCTGCGCTCCTCCTCGGCCCGCTGGAGCTCGAGCTCTGCCGCCAGCGTCCGGAGCCGTTCGGTGGTGACCCTGTCGAGCTGGGCCAGGGTCGAAGCGACCACGAGCTCCGGCCCGACCTCGACGTCCAGCGGCAGGACGAACTGTCGGCCGCTCTGGAGGTTGAGTCGGTCGACCTCCGCGCGGTAGCGGTCCGCGGGCCGGCCGGTGGTCGCATCGATCCAGACCGGGCAGGCCACCTGCTGCACCACGTCGCCGTGGATGGAGATCACGAACTGCACGTTGAGCAGCCGACCCTCCATCAGGCGGCCCGGGCCCAGCTCGGCGAACCGCAGGCGGTCGAAGGTCAGGCACTCCCTCAGCCGGTGCTCCACCAGCGACGGGTCGACCGATCGGGCCGGCGCGTGGAGATGCTGTACCCGACCGGAGGCGAGCGTCCGGATGAGCGCCTCCTCGAGCCGCGGGCTGCCGAACGTCACCAGCTCGCGGGACGGCTTCTCCGCCGCTGCCTCCGGATCGAACGTGAGCTCCACCGGCGCCCCGTCCTCCGGCGTGGCCAGGTAGACTCCAGGCTCCGTCTCGACGGCGCCGTGGCCGAGGATCTCCAGGTAGCCCAGCAGGAAATCCTGGATCAGCGTCCGGTCCATGCGCTACCCGCCCTCCTGGGGTTGGGCCCCGTCCTCCGGCGCGTCGCCCTGGCCTTCCACGCCCAGCCGGTCGCCCAGGATCGATTCGTTGAGCTCCTGCTGGAAGCGGAACGCCTTCTTGGCCTCGTGCAGCCGGTCGCCCAGCGCTTCCATCGAGGCCCGCGCCGCCACCTCGTCGGCGGCACCGGCCCAGGCGTCGAACACCACCTCTTCGAAGCCGGTCTCCTCCTCGAGGTCGCCCAGGATCATGTCCATCTCGCCGACGACCAGTGCGAACAGGTCCAGCTTGCGCTCCAGCACGTCGATCAGATCGTGCTCCAGCGTGCCGGCCGTCACCAGGTTGGTGACGCGCACCTCCCGCGTCTGACCGATGCGGTGCAGCCGTCCCAGCCGCTGCTCGATCCGCATCGGGTTCCAGGGCAGATCGAAGTTGACGAGGTTCCTGCAGAACTGCAGGTTCCTCCCCTCGGACCCGGACTCGGTGCAGATCAGGAGCTGGACCTCCTGCTCGAACCGGGCGACCGATCGATCCTTCTCGAGCCGCGACAGGCCGCCGTGGAAGAGACAGGCGCCGAACCCGGTCCGTTCGACGAAGGCGGCGAGGTGGTCGAGCGTCGCCCGGAACTGGGTGAAGATCACGGCCTTCTCGCCGTCCAGCTCCTGCAGCACCTGGAGGAACCGCAGCGTCTTGGCGGGGACGTCGACCGTGGCCAGCAGCGTGCGCAGCGATTCCAGCTCCGGATCCGTCGAGGCGGCGAGCGTGGCCGCGAGGGCCGCCGGCGAGGAGCCGCCGGCGAGCTGCAGCATCCTGAGCCTCATCGTTTCGTGAGCGCCGGGCTGGCCGCGATGGCGCCGGCGCACCAGGGCGCCGAGCCTTCCGTAGACCTCGGCCTCCGTGGTCGACGGCTGCACCGAGACGGTATGGGCGGTCCGGGGGGGCAGCGCCAGTCCGGTGTCGGAGCGCCGGTTGCGGATCATGACCCCTTCCAGGAGCTGCCGCAGCTCCCCGACGTTCTTGGCTCCGTCGGCGGCGACGAACCGCCCCTTGAAGCTCTTGAACGTACCGAGCTGCCCGGGCCTCAGCAGGGTCACCAGGTTGAACAGCTCCTTCAGATCGTTCTGGATCGGCGTCGCCGTCAGAAGCAGCATGAACCGCTTACGCAGCTGATTGACGAACTTCCAGGCCTGGGTGGTGGCGTTGCGCAGATGGTGGGCCTCGTCGATGATCACCAGGTCGTACTCCCTGGCGAGCACGAGGCTCCGGTGCGGCTCGCGCTTGGCCGTGGCCAGCGAGGCGATCAGCGTGGGGAACCGGTACCACGGGTCGGGAAGGGCGTCGCGGAAGGGCGGCTCGTCCTGCATCACCAGCGAGACGCCGAAGTGGCGTCGCAGCTCCTCGCCCCACTGGCCGACCAGGGTCGGTGGCGTCAGGATGAGGGTCTTCTTCACCAGGCCGCGCGCCTGGTACTCCAGGAGCGTCATCGCGGCCTCTATGGTCTTGCCGAGGCCGACCTCGTCGGCCAGGATGACGTGCCCCCGCATCCTGCCCATGACCCGTCGGACCACCCGCCGCTGGTAGTCGAAGGGGGTGAGCTCCCTGAGCTGGTTCTCGCACATCAGCACGTCCAGCGCCTGGGCGAGGGAGAGTTCCATGGCGCGACCGTGGAGATCCGACAGCGGGTCGTCCCGATGAACGCCGCGCAACGCCTCGAAGAGCAGCTCCAGACCGGTTCGTTCGATGACGATCCGACCGGCGGTCTGCGGGACCTCCGGGACCGGCCGGGAGCTCGTCGCAAGCTCCAGCACCGGTGTGTCGCCCGTGGAGATGATCCGGAGGCGGGCCTCCCTGCCCTGGGGGCCGATCATCCCGGACAGGCCGGCCCCGATCACCAGGTCGGGCTCCTGATCGGCGGCCAGCAGGACCTCGCGCCCCCCCCCATCCCTCAGGATCAGGCGTCGCGGTCGGCCCAGCCCCTGGAGCAGCTCGCCGACGCTGCGCTCCGCCGGCAGAGCATCGAGCGGAAGCCACTCGGGATCGATCTCGATGGCGACCTCGTCCCCGGCCGCAAGTCCCGTCGGTGAGGAGTCCATCGCGGCGAGTCTAGCTCGGATTCCGGTGCCCTACCAGTCCGGGCGGAGTGTCTCGATCGCCCATGGGGAGTACCCTCCCCTCTGGGTCGACCAGAACGGACTCAGCTCTCCAGCGACCCTTCCTCCTCGTCCTGGATCAGCAGCACGACCTGGCCGTGACGGACGGAGCGGTGCTTCTTCCGCTGGTTGAGCGCCGCTGCGACTCGCTCCTCCGTCACCACGCAGTTCTTCAGATAGGGTCGCGACGGGAGCTTGAACATC
Source organism: Candidatus Rifleibacteriota bacterium (assembly GCA_016213885.1). Taxonomy (GTDB): domain Bacteria; phylum Muiribacteriota; class UBA6191; order JACPRK01; family JACQZM01; genus JACQZM01. Next base: position 18,843 of record JACQZM010000117.1, read on the forward strand.
AGGTCGAGCATCACCTCTTCCATGATCCTTCTCAGGCCCCGGGCGCCGCTTCCCTCCTGGATCGCCGCCTCGGCGATGGAGGTCAGCGCCTCCTCGGAGTAGGTCAGGTTGACCCCGTCCATGGCCATCAGCTCCTGGTATTGCTTGACCAGGCTGCTGGTCGGCTCGACCAGGATCCTCACCAGGTCGTCCCGGGACAGCCGGGTCAGCGGAGCGACCACGGGCAGGCGCCCCACC
>JACQZM010000387.1 GCA_016213885.1 Candidatus Rifleibacteriota bacterium
CATCCCCGCGTCCACCTCGTCGAACTTCACGGCCTGGAACTCCCCGTCCGCACCGATCGCGGGGACCGCCCGGAGCATCACCAGAACCAGAACGATGGTCATCTTGCTGAACACTGGAAACCTCCTTGGTATCCTCGTCGTCTCGATGGCTCGTGATCGAGCACGAAGACCGCCGAGTGCCGGCACACACTATTCCATCAGGCCCTCCTTGTAGGCCGATGGGAGCTTGCCCGTGATCTTCTTGAACGTCTTGTAGAAATGGTTGAGGTTCTGAAACCCAACCTCGTGCGCTACCTCCTCGATGGTGGCCTGGCCCGCGCGAATCCTCTCGCGGGCCCTGTCGACACGCAGGGAGTTGAGGTAGCGGACGATCGGTTGGCCGGTCGCCTGACGGAAGATCTTGGAGAGGTGGGCCCTGGAGTAGCCCGCGTACCGCGCCACCTCGGCGATGCCGATCTTCCTGGGGAGAACTCGCCGGTCTGGAAGAGCAACCGCGTGTGCGGTGAATCGATGAGCTGCACTGGTTTCCACCGGTCCTGGGGAGTTTCGCTCGCCCCCCTGTCGTCGTGGTCATTCGCCGGACAGCCGGACGATCGCGGGACGGCGACAGTATGACGCCTCGAGGCGATCCCCACAATGAGCAATCGTGCGGCGAAAACTGAACAATCGTCTTCTCGAGGTCAGGGCTGGACTTCCTCGGGCTCGGTCGTCGCCTTGGTCCCGCGGCCCAGGACCAGCATCCCCGTCGCATGGGCTCGCCGGCATTCATCGGACGTATATTATGCTGTATGATTGACGATCATATCGCCGAATTTACAGCGTTATCGCTTCCTGACTCAGCGTCTGATCCGTGGAGACGCCCCGGGCATGCTCGTGGTCACCGGCGCCAGGCAGACCGGGAAGACGACCTTGCTGAAGGCCGAGTTCCCGGACGTCCGGTACATCAGCCTCGATGCTCCCGAGAACCGGGAGGCGCTCCGGGCTGTGACTTCCTCTGGCTGGGGAAGGGACGTCGGACCGGCTATTCTCGACGAGGCGCAGAAGCTCCCGGTGGTGTTCGAGAAGCTGAAGTACGCCTTCGACGACGGCCAGGTCGACTTCTCCATCCTCTGCGGGTCGAGCCAGATCTTGCTCCTGAAAAAAGTCCGGGAGACCCTGGCAGGGAGGGTCGCGGTCCTGGAGCTCTTTCCGCTCATGCTTAGCGAGCTCGTCCACTCCCGAGACTCGTTTGGCGGCACGCCTCCCCTGCTCGAGCGGGTGCTGGCCGCCGATCGACCGGACCGGGCCCTTGCACGCCCACGCGACGGACGTGTAGTCTGGGGCTCGCCGACACGGGAGAGGACTCTCCCTCTGGAAACAAGGAGCACTCCGTGAGCGAGAAGAGGGTCATCGGAGCCTGGAACGAGTGGGGCCGACTGCGCGAGGCGGTCCTCGGCCGAGTCGAGGAGATGATCGATCCCGAATACATTCCCGCCCTCGTCTGGGTCTCGGAGGAAGGGAAGCAGGGCTTGAGGGAGAAGGCGGGGATTGTCACCCGGGACGGTTTCCCCGAGGAGTTCGCGAAGATGAAGCACACGGTCGAGACTCTGCACCGAGTGCTCGTCGACCACGGAGTGACGGTCCACCGAACCGGGCCCGTCCCGGAGGGCTTCCATGAGGAACACCAGTACCTCAAGGACGTCCAGAAGGGAAACTACTCCATCGGCGGCGCCGATTTTTTCCGCGCCATCGGGAAGCGGGTGCTTCTCCTCAACTCCTTCCACCTTCCCGTCCGGCGGAGTTACGTCTGGTCCGTACGCAGGGTGCTGGAACCCCTGCTCGAGAACAGCGATGCAACCTACTTCGCGACGCCACCCCCCTCGCCTCACTACACGAGAGACGAACTCTACCTCGAGAACGGCGACATGATGGTGGACGGGCACAACGTCTACGTCGGCATGTCTGGGAACGCCAGCACCCCAAAGGGGGTTGCCTGGCTCAAGCACGGTCCTCCACCGGGAGCCCTGACACAGGTCTGCGTCGGCTCGACCGGGCTCGCTACCCGCGGTCTCCAAGCCGGCTCGGCCGGACCATCGCGTTGCGACCGGCATCGCGACAGTGCTCAAGCCCCGCTCAAGGAGTACCGGGGATGATGCGCGCGTTGCTGGTCCCGGCAGCGACAACGGACCGTTCGAGAACATCTTGCTGTCCCTCCGTGTATTCACCAGCGTCGGAATCAAGCAAGACCTCGAGGAGGCTGGAGATATCATGGAAGGAAAGCAGATCCTGACGATCGCGGCGGTGTTCGTGCTCGGCGCGGTGACCAGCGGATGGTGTCAGGGCCCGCCCATCGAGATCCTGCAGACTCGATCGGACGCACCGGCTCCGGGCGGTTCGTCGACGTCAGGGAGCTCCGGCGGCATCACGGATCCGGTGGGCGCCGAAAGCTCATCGACCGTCGACGCCAGGGTCACCGCCACGAGCCCGGAGGACCTGGTCCGGCGCGCGAAGCGACTCTATCGGAAGTACGGCCCCGTGATCCAGAAGGCGCTGGATGCGGCCACCCTGCCAGAGATCCAGATCAAGGTCACCTACGACCCCAAGGCCTACCCCGGAGTCACCGATGGAAACGTCGTGACCCTGAGCTACCCTTGGTTCTGCAGTCACAAGGACGACGGGGCGATCATCCACGAGTTCGCCCACGTGCTCCAGGGGAGAATGCGGTACGACGACGAGACGAGCTGGCTGGTCGAGGGCCTGGCCGACTGCATCCGGGCAGCCATAGAGCCCAGCCTGGAGCTCCGGTCGAGCGGCTTTCATCCTGAGTTCCAGCCTGGCGGAGCCAAGCTGGGCTATCAGACCACCGCCCACTTCCTGACATGGCTGGGAAAGAAGATCCGTCCGGGTGGCGTGAAGGCGCTCACGCGGGCGCTCCGGAGCACTTCCTACACCCACGATGAGTTCACGAAGTACTACGGCAAGACGCTGGAAGTGCTCGTTCGTGGCTATGAAAAGTCGTTCGGAGCCAAGAGCGTGAAGGCCTGAGAGGAGTCCTGGAGGCGCTCGACTCGATGGCCTCCCTCGGGCAGAACCCCCCGAGGGTCCAGGTGGTGGATGCCATGCTGTCGGAAACGGTCGTGGAATGGACAAGGAAGTGGAAGGCAGAGGGCAAGGCGGAGGGCAAGGCCGACCCCGGAACCCGCGCCCTCCCCGTCATGATGCTGACCGCCTCGTCCTCCAGGAGCCTTCGGATCCTGCCGAACCCGATGATGCCGTCGAGAAGCTCGGTGATGATCCTCTGCTGCCCGTCACGCGCCTGTACACGAGAAAGCGGGCTCGTTCCACGACCCGCTCTTCGATGTTGGAGAGGCCGGTCGCCGGAGGAGCCGGCGCCTTTTCCGGCGGTGTCGCCGAAGCGCCGGGGCCGGGTCTCACACCGGGCTTGTCCTTGCGGAGGCGGTGCGTCAAGAGGCCCATGGTTCGAGCGCTTTCGACGGCTCCCGGCGCCGACCCGGTGGACGAAAGCCTGCTGGGTCCGGTGCCGTGCAGCCCGGGCTCTACGCAATCCCTCCAGGCGGGGCGACGGTTAGCTGGCCTGGTAGGAGCTTCGAGTTCCACCTCGCACGAACCAGACGCTCGAAAGCCCGACCGGTCGCCCACCTTGCTGGCCAAGGGTTGTCGTCTGTCTCGGAACTTGCCGACAGGTCACCCAGCTCTCGCAACCCTCGACCAAACTCCCGAGAGTCTTGACATGGAGCCCGACTGGCACCCCTCTTGCGGTGAATCGGCCGAGCAGGGAGGGTTGCCTCATGGCGGTGGTTGACTGTGCGCCAGCCGGTCGCGGCAGCGGTGGCGTCGTCCAGTGGAGACCGAGGAGCGCTTCGAAGGAAGCACTCGGCCACGAGGCGCTGCTCAACATCGGGATCCCGGTCGCAGTGGTGACCGTGGAGGGTCGCATTCTCCTGGCCAGCCGGACGATGACGCGCATGGCCGACGGCTTTCCGGGGACCCGGAGAGCCGGCCGGTCGCACCTGTCCGATCTTCTGCCGGCAGAGATCGTCGAGGCGACCGCTCTGACGACGAGGATCCAGCAGTGTGTGTCGACGGCGCGTCCCTACGGCCCCGAGCGAGTACGCTTCATGGCGCCCGGGATGCGACGACTCTACCGGTACTCCTTGACCCCGTTGCCGTCGGCGGGCGCGCCGACCAATGCGCTCCTGGTCTTCGAGGACATCACCGAGATGTCCCGGCTCGTGCGAAGCTACCAGGAGCTGACGCAGGTGACGGACCGCGCCCTGTCGAGCATCCCGGCCGCCTTGGCGGTGTTCACCGGGCAAGGTATCCTGCGGTGGGCCAGTCCCCACCTGTGCGCCCTGCTGGATGAGGACCTCTCGAGTCACATCGGTCACCACCTCACGACGCTCAAGGGCATGGCCGGACTGCTCGGCGCCTGCGGGATCTCCCTGCCGGACGCTATTCAGCTGGCGCGCTCGCGACTTGAGCCGCTGGAGTGGTCCGAGGTGCCCTGCGCGATCGAGGGAGCTTCCGGCCGTTACTTCGATGTTGCGCTCGTCGAGCTCGATTCGGACCAGGAAAACCGCGACACCGATGAGCCGCTGCTGCTGCTCATGCTCATCGACGTGACGGTCAGGGTCAGGGCCAGCAAGCTGGAGGAGCGCATGAAGGGCCTCGAGAACCTGACCCGGCTGGGTGAGGTCGTTGCGGGCGTGGCCCGGGAGATCAGCACTCCGCTGTGCATCATTTCGGGCAACGCGCAGCACCTGAGCGCGACGCTGGCCGAGCGACCTCTCCGGACCCTCACCGCCGCCGACTGGAACGACGTCATCGCAAGCGTCGGTTCGATCGCGACCGAGAGCGAGCGCTGCTCGAGCCTCGTGACCTCCCTGGTCGCGCTTTCCCATCAAGGCCCGCACTCGAAGCAGGTCTCCGAACCGGTCGAGATCAGTCGATTGATGGACAGAGTACTCCGGTTGTACGAGCCGGAGCTCGACCTGCAGGGGATCCGGATCGTGCGACAACTCGCCGATCCGTCGCCGGTGGTCAGGGGCGATCCCTGGCAGATGAGGCAGGTTCTCTTGAATCTGATGCACAGCGCCCTGAACGCCCTGTCGCGTGGCGACGTTCTCACCGTCGGCACCGGCACCGTCGATGGAGTCGCGACCGTCACCCTGAGAGACTCGGTCCCGCCCGACAGAAGACCGGTCAGGGAGCTTCCCACCGGGCAGACCAGGCCTCGGCACGAGGTCTGTCCGCCCCAGGATCTGGGACTGTTGATCGCAAGCCTGCTCGCCGCCTTGAATCATGGAACGATCGACGTCATCGGCGCGAGCGAGCCCGGGGAGCGAGCTCGAGGGGGGATTGGACTGCGGGACGAGCGAAGAGCAGAGAGCCCCGATTCGAGAGCCCCCTCCTGGCAGGCCCGCGGAGCCTGCATCCCCGGTAAGACCGGCACGACCGTCACCCTCAGGTTCGGAGCGAACGCCAGGTCGTCGGGCCCGTCGTCGGTCAGCCCGGAATCGAGAAGAGGAACCTCGAGAACCAGGTCATCCACTGTCGTGAAGTGATGTGTCCTTCGGGAGGTTGTTCCGATGTCGCACGGGAACGACTCCGAAGATGAGCCGACCGGGGCCACGATTCTCGTCGTGGATGACGACCCCTGCACTCCGAGAGCGCTCGAGCGAGTGCTGGAGCGGTGGCCGTCCATGAGAAGGCGGCCGCGGAGCCCTTGCTCGTCGTTTGCTCGGACCTCGACGAGGCACCGCAGAACTGGCGGAGGCGGAGCTCGTGATCGACTTCCGGGCCGGACGGCTGGATCGGTCTGGTTATGGAAACGGTTACCTGGTCGAATTCCCCACTAGGGATCCGGATCCATAGTGCCGCCACGGTTGGCCGATCGGACCGGCACACATGCGCCAGAACGCCCGCGCTTCTGCATCCGGGCCGCCGTCTCCCTGCGCTCCGTGACCGCTGTCCGGTCTCCCTCGGAGCCATG
>JACQZM010000388.1 GCA_016213885.1 Candidatus Rifleibacteriota bacterium
AACTGGGTGGGGTTGTGGAACGTCTGGTCCACGTGAGTCTTGGCGACCTGCTCCACGATCTTGGTGTCCACCTTGATCGACTTCACGATCAGCGGCGGAAGCTTCGGGTCCGTTTCGATCGGCTGCCCGTCCGGCGTCACCCGGTTCGGAAACACGAGGCCCTGGGCCAGGGCGAACCCCGGCACGATCGCAACCAGGATCGCGAGACAGAGGAGTCGGGTCATGGAAGGTCCCTCCTTGTGGGTCCGGGGCCCCGCGCACCGGGGCTGCCCCGGTCTGGACAGCCGGTGGGGGGGCCGGTGCCGCGTGGCGGTCCCCTGGCTTCGATCCCTCGGGCCTCGGTCGGGCTGTCCGTCTGTTGTTTACCCGTCCGGTGGACGGATCTTCCAGCTATTTCTTCTTCCGTCGAGAAACGGCGGGGCCGGACCGGCGCCCGGGTCCCGGGGCCCACGACCTCAGTCGCGGGGCTCGCTCGACCCCTTCAGCCCGGCTCGCTTCATCTTCTCTCTGAAGGTGTTCCGGTGGATGCCCAGCTGCCGCGCGGCCTCCTTCTGGTTGCCGCCGCTCCGCTCCAGCGCCTGCCGGATCACCTCGCGTTCGATCTGGTCGAGGGTGAGACCGCTCAGGTCCGGAGCTTGATCCGACGGCGACCCGGAGGAGACGAGCATGAGGTCGCGAGCCGCGAGGCGAGGTCCGGGGGCCAGGGCGATGGTCCGCTCCAGCACGTTCCTGAGCTCCCGGACGTTGCCCGGCCAGGCCTGGACGGCCAGCGCGGCCACCGCGTCGTCGGTGAGCTCCGGCGCCGGCCGGCCGGGCGAGAGACCCTCCAGGAGCGCCCTGGCCAGCCCTTTCAGGTCTTCCCGGCGCTCCCTCAGCGGCGGCAGATCGATGCGGACCACGGCGAGCCTGTAGAAGAGATCTTGCCGGAACCTGCCGGCCCGTACCAGAGCGTCGAGGTCCCGGTGGGTGGCCGCCACCACTCTCACGTCCACGCTCACCGGTGAATTCGCCCCCAGCGGTCTGACCTCGCGGGCCTCGAGGACGCGGAGCAGCTTGGGCTGCAGATCGATCGGAAGCTCGCCGATCTCGTCGAGGAAGACCGTGCCGCCGTGAGCAGCCTCGAAAGCGCCTTTTCGGCTCCGGCTCGCGCCGGTGAACGCCCCCTCCACGTGGCCGAAGAGCTCCGAGCCCATGAGCTCCGGACTGACCGCGGAGCAGTCGAAGACCATCAGGGGCTTCTGCTTCCTGGGGCTGGCCGCGTGGATCGAGCGGGCGATCAGGTCTTTGCCCGTGCCCGTCTCGCCGCAGACCAGGACGGTCGAGTCGGTCGGGGCCACCCGTTCGAGAACGCCGAACACCTGCCGCATGGGCGTCCCGGTGCCGTAGAGCAGCCCGAACCGATCGCTGGAGCTCGGGAGGATCCGCACCTCTTCCATCCGGGGCTCGAATCGAAGGGAGCAGGCGCCCAGGACGAGGAGATCCCCCGGGGCCAGGTACGCCTCCTTGACGCGGGTCCCGTTGAGGAACGTGCCGGTCGTGCTGCCGAGATCGCGGAGCAGGAACTGCCCGTTCAGGGCCTCGATCTCCACGTGGCGCTTGGAGACCGTCCTGTCGCAGAGCCTCAGATCCGCCGAGGGATCGGAGCCGATGGTGATCCGTTCCGATTCCACCGACACCTGACGGCCCGCGTCCGCCCCGTCGAGGACGAGGAGGACCCCGCGGCGCAGCCGGACCCGGACCGGCGCCCCCTCCATCCTGGCCGTGGGCGGGCTGTCCTCGTCGCTGTCGTCGGTCATGGGACCCGGTGGAACCTCCGCCTGTACCTTAGCGGAGATCGGTCCGAGTCGCAAGACCCGGCGCCTCGCCGGGTCCGAGTCGCGCCCCCGAGCGCGACCTCAATTCGGATCCCCTCCTCTTCCCTTCCCCCGAGCGTGACCTCCAACCTGATCGTTTCCTCTTTCTCTCACCCGAGCGCCACTTCAAAGGAACCCCTCCACTTCCTTGGTGACTCTGCAGCCAGGCCGAGGCCTGATCACAGGCCCCACTCCGGTGGCCGCCGGTGGAGACATCCGGGACGTCGGTCATGGCCTCCTCATGATCATCACGCGCCGTCGCCCGCATGAATGACTTGACAGAAGAGGCCTTTCAGCAGACAATCCTGGCGGTCTTTTTCCACGCCACCCCGGTCCATGTCATGGCCATGACACGGGCCGGGGGAGCCACCTGGGTGGGGCGATCATGGAGTCCTTCAGGCGCGCTCTCGGAGTCATCGTCGCCTGCGTGCTGGTCCCGGCTGTTCCCCGGGCCTTTGCCCAGGCCGACGCCACGGCGCCGACCACGGTGACGGTGACGCTCGACGATGCCATCCAGCGGACCCTCCAGTGCAACCCCGGGTTCGCCTCGGCCCGACAGGCTGTCCCGATCGCCAAGGGGCGCTACGTGCAGGCCCGTGCCGGCGTGCTGCCCAAGCTGTCCGCCACGACGTACCGGATGCGACAGAACGTCCCCGGGGTCAACATGGGAGGCTACGTCGTCTTCGGCGGGGGCCTCTACGTTCCCCAGATGGACGACGAGCGGGTCGACTTCTCGGTGCAGCTCGTCAACCTCCAGAACCTGAAGACGACCGCCGCGGCGAACCACGAGGTCCGGGCGTCCCGGTCGGACGTGGAGCGGGCCCGGATCGAGCTGATCGCCACCGTGAAGAAGACGTTCTACGACGTGCTGCTGGCCGACGAGCTGATCCGGGTGCACCAGGCCGAGATCGCCGTGGCCCAGCGTCAGCTCGATCTGTCGAGGTTGAGGTACACCGTCGGCTCGTCCCCGGAGCTGGATGTGCTCAGGGCCGAGGTCAAGCTGGAGAACGACCGTCCTCAGCTGCTGGCGGCGGTCCATGCCAGGGAGATCGCGGAGCAGAAGCTGTTGAACCTCATGGCGCTGCCCTCGAACCTGCACGTCGCGGCCCGGGGACGGTTCGCGGAGCTGGTGCAGGCGCCGCCCCGGAGCCAGATCATCCAGCGGGCCCTGGATACCCGGCCGGAGGTGACCGCGGCCAGAGAGAGGCTCAAGGGCGCCCATCGCACACTCCAGGCGGCGAACGCGGGCTACCTGCCCACGGTCACCGGAGCCGCGTCGTACGACAAGAGCGTCGGCATCAGGTATCCGATCACCGACGGGATCACTCTCTACTCGGCCACGGTCCAGATGAACGTGCCGATCTTCGACGGCCTGGCCACGAGCGGCAAGGTGCGGGAGGCGCTGGGGTCGTGGCGGAAGGCCCGGAGCGATCTCGCCTCTCTGTGCCGGTCCATCGAGCTGGAGATCATCCAGGCGCTGTCGGCCATGGCCCAGGCCCGGGCGGTCCTGGCCGCCACGGACCGGACGGTCCACCAGGCGGACCGAGCCCTGACCATCGCCCAGGAGTCCTACCGTGCCGGCGCCAGGACCCACCTGGAGGTTCTGGACGCCCAGCTCAACCTGACCCAGGCTCGCAGCAACAGGGCCCAGGCGCTCCGGGACTACTCCTGTGCGCTGGCCGACCTGGAGAGAGCGCAGGGCCTTCCATCCAGCAACGCTCGGGCCCGGGGCAGCGACAGGGGAGACGGGAGGACCACGAAGTGAAGATGGCCAGATCGATTCGACCGGCGGCTGCGGCTCTCGTGACGCTCGCCCTGTTCGG
>JACQZM010000389.1 GCA_016213885.1 Candidatus Rifleibacteriota bacterium
CCCGGCCCCCTGCGTGGAGCCCCCCGGTTCCTGATAGGAGGGCATCCCCGCCGTGTGCCGGTCCGGCCGACCTTCGCCCAGCGGATCGCTCGTGGGTGGACAGTGAATGCCGGCCAAACGCAGCTCGGACGACCCGGGCCTCGTGTGGCCGTCAAAGGCCCATCTGGAGCAGCGCAGCGGGTGTAGCCCCGGGAGGCGACCCACAGATTCTGCTGAGGAGGCCCTCTTTCTTCTCTCTCCCGAGCGCGACCTCGATCCGGATCCCCTCCTCTTCCAAGACCCGGCGCCTCGCCGGGTCTCGACGTGCTGGACTTCATCACGCTCTGCTCCTAGAATCCAGGGGTCGCTGAATCTCCGGGTCCGGTCAGGGGAGATCGATGTCGAGCTTGGACCTCATGGTCGTCGGCGGGTTCATCGTGGCCACGCTGGTCGTGGCCTATCTGTTCGGCAAGGACGAGACCTCCACGGACGACTTCTTCCTGGGCGGCCGGCGGATTCCCGGCTGGGCCGCCTGCCTCTCGTTCGTGGCCACGGAGATCTCGGCGCTGACGATCATCGGCGTCCCGGCCACCGCGTTCAAGGAGAACTGGAACTACGGCCAGTTCGTCGTCGGCTCCGCGCTCTCCCGGGTCGCCATCGCCTACTGGTTCATTCCGGTGTTCTTCCAGTACCGGTGCATCACGATCTACGAGTACATCGCGCACCGCTTCGGCCCGGCCTCCCACAGGGCGTGCGCCATCTTCTTCTTCATGACGCGGCTGATGGGATCGGGGGTACGCCTGATGGCCGCCTGCGCCGCGGTGTCGCTCCTCCTGGGGTGCAACTTCACGATCACATTGGTGGCCTACACGATCGTGACGATCCTGTTCATCGGGTTCGGCGGTATCAAGGCCGTGGTCTGGAACAACGTCCTCCAGGCGATCACCTTCCTGGGCGGCGGGGTGCTCACCATCGCGTTCCTCTTGTCGAGGATCCAGGGCGGCCTCGGCGAGGCGGTCAGGGTCGCCGTGTCGGCCGGGAAGCTGGAGTTCTACCACGCCGGCCCGGCGGTTGGGTCGCCGGGCTTCTGGCACACCTGGCTCTCGGACCCGAACATCTTCTGGATCGCCGTGCTGAACGGGCTCATCGGGTCCATGGCGGCGTTCGGCACGGATCACGATCTGATGCAGCGACTGCTCACGGTGAAGACCCGCGAGATCTCCCAGAAGACCATGGTCTTCACCATCCTCGGGAGCGTGGCCACCATCCTCACCTACCTGTCGATCGGGAGCCTCCTCTACGTCTTCTACCATCAGAACCCGGACCTCTCGCTCCCGGCGAAGATCGACGAGATCTTCCCCCACTTCATCGCCCGGGTGATGCCGGAGGGTCTGAGGGCGTTGATGCTGGCGGCGATCGTCGTCGCCTCGATCGACTCGCCGCTGGGCTCTCTCGCCGCCTCGTTCGTCACCGACATCTACCGGCCGGTGCTCTCCCGCGGCCGGGACGAGAGGCACTACCTCCTGGTCTCCCGGCTCGCCGTGGGCGCTTTCGGGCTCGTCCTGGGGACCCTGGCCTGGGTGTTCCACCTGGCCGCCGGCTGGCTCTGGCTGGCGTTCAAGATCGGTGGCGTCACCTTCGGGTCGCTCCTGGGCGTCTTCCTGCTGGGCCTGGCGACGCGCCACCGGGGAGACCGCTCGAACGTGGTGGCCATGGTGGTCACTGCCGCGCTCATGGGCACCCTGCTGTACCTCTCGGAGACCAAGGTCCTGCAGCTGGGCTGGAGCTGGCTGATCGTGATCGGCACCGGCCTCACCATGGTGCTGGCCTCGGTCCTCTCCCGCTTCGAGGAGTCCCGGTCCGTCCCGCCGTCTGACGCACCGCAGCATGACTGATCCCGTTCAGACCCGCCCCAGCCTATGACAACCCGCTACATGATCGTCGAGGAGCTGGGCGAGGGGGCCATGGGGACCGTGTACCGGGCCGTCCAGGTGGACCTGAAGCGGGAGGTGGCGCTCAAGGTGCTCCACCAGGATGTGCAGTCGTCGCTGAACGGCCTCCACCGGTTCAAGCGCGAGGTTGAGGCCTGCGCGGCGCTGAACCACCCCAACATCATCCGGATCCTCGACTGCGATGAGATGGCGGACGGCTGCTTCTATTACACCATGGACCTGATCCGGGGGCTCGACCTGGCCTCCCTCGCCGCCCGGGAGGCGCCGGTGCCTGCGGATCGGGTCGTGGCGCTGATGGCCCAGGCGGCCGATGCGGTGGCCCATCTCCACGACCGCTCCATGCTCCACCGGGACATCAAGCCGAGAAACGTCATGGTCGACGACGCCGGGCGCCTGACTCTCATGGACTTCGGCCTGGTGAAGCTCCACGAACGGACCGTGCTGACCGTGACGGGCCAGCGGGTGGGCACGCCCAAGTACATGGCGCCGGAGCTGTTCCGCGGGGAGCCCGACGCCCCGGCCCGCGACGTGTACGGCCTCGGGCTCACCTTCTGGGAGCTGCTGGCCGGTCGCCTGGCTTTCCCGGAGCGCGACATGCAGAAGCTCGTGACCATCATCCTCGGCAGAGGTGTGGAACCTATCTCCGGGGTCAGGTCCGACCTGCCGGCGTGGCTGGTCGATCTCGTGACCCGGTGCGTCGCCATCGACCCGCGGCAGAGGCCCACGGCGCTGCAGGTCAAGGAGAGCTGCCTGGGACGCCGGCCGGTGACCCAGGCGCCGGTGGCCGGGGCGCCCCGGCGATCGACTCGCGGAGCCGGAGCTGCCCCGGCCGCCGCCGTGGTCGCCGCGCCGCGCCGACCACCGTCGCCCTCTGGTCGATCCACCGGTCCGGGCCCGCGGAGCCCCCCCGGTCCACCCCGACGACTTCCGCCGCGCCAGAGCTCCGGCCGTCCCGATCGGCGAACGATTCGGCCCTGGCGTCCCCGCGGTCCGACGAGGACGCTGCCCTGACCCGGGCCCGGACGACCCAGCTGGAGGGCTCCCTGCAGCAGCTGTTCCGACGGCGGGAGAACCGGGAGTCCAGGTTCAGGACGGTGCTCGAGCTGATCGGCGACCCGCTCTCCGCCGACCCCCCCGAGGCCGCCCGGCTGGCCCAGCAGCTTCTGGACGAGGCGCTGGCGGACCGGACCGTCTTGCAGCAGCTGTCGCAGCGGCTGAGCACCGCCGCTCTGGCGGATCCCGCCCACCTCGAAGCGCTCGTGCTGGCCGAGCGCACCCGGGCCTGTCACTTCCTCGTGTGGCAGAGGACGGACTACCTGCGGCACCTGATCCCCGGGATCGCAGCGATCCGGAAGCGCCAGGGTGACTCGTGGGTCAGTCTCACGGAGCTGGCCAGACAGCTGGACCGCATCGATCACGATCCGGAAGGCGTCCAGCTCGTCGCCGCGTGGACCGCTTCGACCCTCGCGGCGCTCCGCCAGGCCGCCGGCGCGGAGGGCGGGCCCGGCGCGGCGCTCCTCCCGGTGTTCGTCGACATCGGAGCCGTGTCCCACTGCCTGAGCTTCCTCCAGTGGCGGAGCGCGGCGAAGGAGCCGCTGGCCAGGGTCGTCGGGGAGTTCGACTCGTCGCTGGAGGGTCTGCCGGGTCCGGCAGGGCGGCTCCTGGGCAAGCTGGCCCGGGCGGTCTGGGAGGGCAAGGACCGGAGACGCCGCAGGGCCGGTGGACAGTCGCTCCTCGAACAGGCGCTCTCCCTGACCGCGTCGCTGAGACGGCTCGGCCCCTCGTCGGAGCTGCTGGCCGGCCAGCTCGAGACGTGGCTGGGCCGACAGGTGGAGGAGCTCGCCCGGGGGGCCGGTCGCCCCCGGCCCGCCGCCTCCGCGTCGGGGGATCGGGGCCCCGGCCCGGCCGGAAAGTAGGGAGCCGGCGAGCTCCGGGTCCCGATCGCCGGGGCTCCGGACTCGGGCTCCTAGTCCACGTCGATCCGGCAGTCCACGACCACGAGGTCCGCACCGTGGCCCATCAGCGGGTTGATGTCGAGCTCCTTGATCTGCGGAAAACGATGGACCAGCGTGGAGAGCCGCACGAGCCCGTCGGCGACCACGGCCCTGTCCACGCCGGGCCGACCCCTCCGGCCCTCGAGCATCGAGGCCGACCGGATCGACCCCACCAGCCGCATCGCCTCCTGGTCGGAGAGCGGCGCCAGCGCCATGGCGACGTCGCCGAGCACCTCGGTGAAGATGCCGCCCAGGCCGAACAACACCAGGTGGCCGAACCGCTCTTCCCTGGAGACCCCGAGGATCAGCTCCAGTCCGCTCACCTGACGCTGCACCGTGACGCCGGTCGCGCCGGGGATCGCCCTCAGCCGGGCGAAGCCGTCTCGCACCTCCTGGTCGGTCCGGAGGTCCACCAGGACACCGCCCCGGTCCGACTTGTGCACGAGCCCCACGACCTTGAGCACCACGGGGAAGCCGATCCGGGCCGCGGCTCGAGACGCCTCGTCGACGCCGTCGACCTCCAGCGTCTCCGGCATCCTGAACCCGCAGGCCCGGAGCACCCGCCCGATCTCCCCCGGCGCCAGCTGCCCGCCGCCTCGCTTCCGGGCCTCTCCCAGAACGGTCTCGACGGCGGCCTCGTCGATCGGCGGGAGCCGCGGGGCCGCCGGAGCGGCCGGCGGCGTCTTGGCGATGCGGCCCAGGGCCGTGGCCAGGTGGACCTCATCGGTGAAGTAGAACGACCCGGTCTCCTTGAACCTCCGGACCGCGTCCGCCGCCACGATCGGGCTGGTGAGGATCGGGTAGATCGGCACCGGGTAGGAATGGAGGTTCTGCAGGATCACCTGGTACGCCGGCCAGACATCGAACAACCCCGGACTTCCGAAGATGATGGCCACGGCCCCCATGTCGCGCTCCTCTTCTTTCAGGATGGACAGGACGTCGGCCAGGTGCTGGGCCGTGCCGGCGGCGAGGAGATCCACCGGGTTCTTGAAGGCGCTGCCGGGGAGGAGCCTCTCCCGGAGCCGCGCCTGGGTCCCGGCACGGAGCTCCGGCACCTCGAAGCCCTGGCGCGACAGCTCGTCGGTCAGGGAGACCCCGGGTCCGCCGGCATGGGTCACGATCACCACCTTCGATCCCCTGGGAGGCCCGTACTGGTTCAACACGCCGGCCACATCGACCATCTCGGTCTTCGACCGGACCCGCACGATGCCGGCCTTGTCGAAGAGCGCCGTCACGGCGGCGTCGCTGGACGCCATCGCTCCGGTGTGCGACGAGGCCGCGCGGCTCCCGGCCTCGGTGGTTCCGGTCTTGAGCGCCACGATGCTGCATCCGCACGTCGAGAGCCTGCGCGCCGCGTCGAGGAGAAGCGCGGGCTGCTTGATCGTCTCGAAGTACAGCAGCTTGGTCCGCCCTTCGCCGCGGCTCGCCTGGTCGGCGAGGACCTCCTCGACGCCCTGCTGGGCGGAGTTTCCGACCGAGACCATGGAGGCGGACCGCAGCGCCCGTCCGAGCCCCGCAAGTACGATGGCGTGAAGACGCCCATGCAGTTCGGCCCGATGAGCGCCGCCCCGGCCTCGGTCACGGTGCGGGCCAGCTCTTCCTCGAGCTTCCGTCCGTTCTCGTCCTGCTCCGAGAAGCCGCAGCTGAGCACGACGAACGCCCTCGTCCCCTTGTCCAGAAGCCTGCGAACCGCGTCGACGACGTACGGCGCGGGAACCGCCACCACGGCCAGCTCCGGCGTGTCGCTCAGCTCCTCGACGGTTCTGAACGTGGGCAGCCCCGCCACCGGGTCGCCCTTGGCGTTCACGATCGCGAGGTGCTCGAAGCCGCCGGCCTTGAGGTTGTGCACGACCCGTCCGCCGGGCTTCTTGACGTCGCTCGAGCCGCCGACGACGACGATGGACGCGGGATCGAAGATGGCCTTCACGAAACCCTCCTTGGGCTCTGCGGTCCCGACGATTGTACCGGGTCGCCGCCGGAGGGCAAACAGGTTTCGGTTCCCCCTCGGAACATATCAGGGTCAGCAGGAGCGCACGAGCGCAGGAGCGCACGAGCCCGACGGTCCCGGGCAGCGCGTCACCGGCAGCGATCGCCCGCGGCACGTCCGGTGGGCCCGGGCCGACGACGCACTCCGGTGGGGACGGCAGCGGTCACGGGTGGCGAGCGGAGCCTGGCCGTCCCGGGTCCAGCGAGGCTCGGCGAGGTTCAGCGACTGCACGCCCGGTCAGGGCGACGGCCTCACTTGTCGTCGCCGCCTTCCAGCGCCTTCTGCTGCATCCGCTCCAGGTAGCGGTCCGCCTCCTCGACGCTCTCGAAGATGGCGAAGCTGGGAATGGCGTTGGCGATATCGAACACCTTCTTGATCTGCGGCTGCATCTTCCGGAACACGAGCTGGCCGTTGACGGTCTTGAGGTACCCCGCGCTCCGCAGGAAGAGGCGGAGCCCCATGCTGCTCATGTAGCTGAGCCCCCCCAGGTCGAAGGCGATGCCCTTGAGCTTGGCGTTGAACAGCGTGTCGAGCAGCTTCTCGAACTCCAGGTAGGTGTTCGAGTCCAGCCGACCCTCCAGAGCGATCTCGTGGAAGCCCTCACCACGGTCGACGGAACGGATCCTGAGCGTCATGGTCGTGTACCCTCCTCGGGGCCGGCTGCCCGACGGGACTGTCGCGAGACCGGAATCTACTTAGTGCCTCAAGCGGGGCCTGTTGTCAATAGAGGAGCGCCGGCCGTTCAGCGCACCTCCAGCTCCACCGGGCTCAGCTCCACCCGGTTGGCCGGGTTGTAGTACTCGTAGGCCTTGGACGGCGGCGTGACCGCCCGGACCGGGAACCTCGCCTTCAGGTGGTACTCGAACGCCACCGGCTGGCCCGGCACGACCGGCGGACGGTACAGGATGAGCTGGCTTCCGGCGAGCTCGTACCTGGAGACCGTCCCCTGCCGGACCAGATCGTCGAGCTCCTGGGTCTGGACAGCGAATCCCGGAGGGATACCCAGGTCCAGCAGCACCAGCGACCCGGACGGCGGGCCGCTGTAGTCGAGCTCCACCCTGGCCTTGAGCCGATCGTCCACAGCCAGGGCGTTCCTGTCGAACGACTGTCTGACCGAGAGCGGTCTGGTGAACTCCTTGAGATCCAGCTGATGCACCACCTCGTACGTCTTGTCGGAGACCGCGATCTCCCCGGCGAGCCTTCCGTCGACGCTCACCCGCACCTTTCCGGTGAACGCCTCGGCGCTGGGCTGCCAGTCCTGGTCGGCCACCAGCGCCTTCAGGGCGAACACCGTGGCCGTGGTGGTGTACCAGATGCCCGACGCCTCCTTGTGCCTCAGGATCTCCGCGACCCCGGCCCTGATCGAGGCAGGGTCCTCCTTCAGGGCGGCCAGGCCGAGCACCACCAGCGAGGTCGTCTCCACGGAGCCGGCGTCGCCGGACGAGAAGACCAGGGTCCTCTGCTTGGGCGCCCAGCCGTTGGGCCCGCGGATCCCCACGAGCCTTCGGGCCAGCCGCCGCGCGTCGGAGAGCCGGCTCGGCAGCTTGGCCAGCGTGTTCAGCACCAGCGCCAGGGCGTACGGATCGTCCTGGCCCTCCAGAGCGTCCAGCAGGTATCGCAGGCTCGGGGCCACCTGGGCCTCGTCGGAACCGGCGCTGACCATCGCCCAGGTCACGAACGCCGTGAGAGAGTAGTCGTGGTCCCCCGCGCGGAGCGAGTAGGGCATCTCGGTCTCATGGAACGTGCCGTCGCTCTGCCTCTTCGAGAGCAGCCACTGCCGGGTCCGCTCCAGGATCCGCTGGTCGATCGGGATGACGTTGGCCATCTCGGCGAACTCGAACAGCCCGTAGGCCGTGAGCATCACGTTGGCCGGCGCACGGCCGTACAGCGAGAAGCCACCGCCCGAAACCTCGAACGTCAGGAGCCTCTGGTAACCCTGGCGAACGAAATCCTCCGCCTTCATCAGCACCGCCGGGGAGGCGCCGCCGGTCTTCTTCAGATACTGCAGCACCATGATGTTGGGCAACGTCGCCGACGTTGTCTGCTCGAATCAGCCATGGGGAGCCCGTATCAGCGTGTCCAGCCCCTCGACCACCTGGCTGGCCGCGCTCGGGTAGAGCCGCGCCAGAAGACGTCCCATGCCGTCGAGGCTCGTGGGCGGCACCAGGATCGGCGCCTCCCACTGGCGGTTCAGCATCCCGTTCTTGGCCTCCATCACCAGGCGGCCCCTGGGAAGCACCTGGACGTCCCGTCTGATCGCGTCCTTCCTCGCGGACCCCATGCCCCAGACCGTGAGCTGGTGCGTGCCGGCCTTCGACGCCCGGATCCGGAACCGTTCGCCGGTCACCTCGCCGGCGCCCAGCTTGAGCACCCGGACGGGATCACCCATCAGGTCGTACCAGGAGCTCTTCTCCAGCTCCAGCCTCACCTCCTGCGGTCGATCGAGGTAGTTGTAGACCGCCACGGGAACGGCGATCTCGTCCCCCTTGGTCAGCGACAGCGGGAGATCCAGGTCCACGAAGAACTCCTGGAACGCCCT
>JACQZM010000383.1:0-8661 GCA_016213885.1 Candidatus Rifleibacteriota bacterium
AAATACCGGGAAAGACCGCGAGATTGCGGGGACCAGGGAGCGAAGCGACCGGTCGAGGCCGGCTCCGCTGGCCTCGAGGTGGGGGTGTGGGGCGCAGCCCCACGTCCAATGATAGCCTTGCCGGCAGCCACCCTCTCGCTAGTTCAGGGGTATTGCGGCTAGACACGCCTCGATGTTCATCGGTGTCGAGGGCCGGGCCGGTGGCTGGACCTCGTCGTGGCCTACGCGGAGGAGTCGTTGCAGCTGGCCGAGTCGCTCGGCCTCCGTGTCCCCGACCAGGCGCTCATCCGCGCCGGGTCGAAGGCAGGGAGCCTGGACCGGCTCCGCGGCCATGGTACACCACCCGAGCTGCAGCTGCTCGGTCGCGCGGCCACCCTGTGAAGAAAGTGCACAGGGCGGTCCCCCGGCTCCGGGGAGCCCGGGGCCCATGAATCGGGCACCTGGAGCGGCCTGAGTGGCATCCGGCCGGCTCCGGATGCCACCTGGCACCCGGCGTGCAATGGCGTGATCGATCCGTCGAGATGCGATGCAAGGAGCCCCCATGGAACCCACGGCTCGGTCTCTGAACGCTCTGTTCGCCCTGGTCTGCCTCTGCCTCCATTGCTGGGTCGGCGCCTCCGGCGCTCCGGGCCAGGAGCTCTCCATCCTGGGGGTCGATGCCGCAGCGGCAGCTCCGTCGGACCCCGGGGCCGCCGGCAGCGTGGACGCTCGCGGCCCGGCCGCCATGCCCTCGCCCGAGGCTGAGGCTCCCCGGCCGGGCACCGGGGTCGCCGCTCCCTTCCTCGTGATCGGGCACCGGGGCTCACCGCGGACCCATCCGGAGAACACCATCCCCTCCTTCGAGGAGGCCATGCGGCAGGGTGCCAACGCCCTCGAGATCGACGTCTGCTACACCCAGGACGACCGGATCGTGCTCTGGCACGATCCCGACCACAGCAACGTCGTGGCCACGGCCAGGGAGCTGGGACTGGAGCCCGGCATGAGATACCGGCCTTACGTTCCCGACCTCTGGAGCCCCTTGAGGAGGCCGGTCCACGAGATGGACCTGGCGACCTTCCGGGCCAATCACAAGTACATCCGGATCGACGCGGATCCGCTCGACCCGGCCAGCCTCTTCTCCGGGCTGTCGTCGTTCGCTTCCTCGCCGGTCGATTTCCTGGTCGATCTGTTCACCAGCACCCTCGCGGCCCCTGCCCCGGCGCCGTCGGATGTCCCGATCCCGACGTTTTACGAGTTCTGCGAATGGGCGGCGAAGGTCCCGAAGCTCGGAAGGGTGTTCGTCGACGTGAAAGTGCCGGCCCACCTGGTGGGTCGATTCTCCAGGACCGCCGCCTGGGTCCTGAAGCAGTGGAACCTCGGCGACCGGATAATCTTCATGAGCACTTCACGGGAGGCGGTGGAGACGATGAAGGCGACCCTCGGGGAAACCGGGGCCGCGTTCGCCCACGACCAGGTCGTCACCGGCGTCGTGCCCTCGGCCGCGGAGTTCAGCGCCGTGGACGCGGCGGAGCGGGCCGGCTGTTCCTACGCCCCCATCGGGAAACCGGTACTCTGCGTGAAGCCCTGGTCGACCTACCGCGAGGTGATCGCCGCGGACCTGAAGAAGCGCGGCAGCCGCCGCCTGGTCGCCTGGACCATCAACGACCCCGGAGAGCTGCGGGCCCTCGTGGAGATGGGGGTCGACGGGATCATGACCGACACTCCAGGCGTCCTGTGCCGCATCGCCGCAGAGATGGGCAAGGCGGCCGCCGCATCCCAGGTCGACTGAGGGCGGCTGGCCCGCTCCGCATGCACCGCGGCCGAGTCGGGCGGGCTCTTTCGAGATGGGGGGCCCTTCGCTTCGCTCATCGTGCCCCCCAAGTCCCCCTCGGGCTCCCGAAATTTCTTGTGGCCGAGAGTCTCGTGCTTGGCTACACTCAAGAAGAGGGAGCTCACGGACGGTGGGGGTGGGAAAGGGTCCCATCAGGTGCCATTGTTCGGAGGGGATTTGTGTAGGCGGTCTCTTCGGGGACGGCGAGCAGCGGTGCTCTTCCGGAGACGCCCACACAGATGAGCCTCAAGGCTCTCCTCGGCGTCTGCGTCCTGGCCTTGCCATGGACGGCCGGATCCGCGTTCGCAGGCTCTCCTCGGACCGACATCCAGCAAGCGCTGACGTTGTACTGGACCGATCGGTACGGTCCGGCCAGCGCCATCATCGACCGGCTGCTGGACCAGGACAAGAGCGACCGCGATGCGTTGCTGCTCCGGTCGCAGATTCTGGGGGCGCGGCTGGCCTTCGACAGGGCACGCCAGGCGCTGGACCAGGCTCTGTCCGCCCACGCCCAAGACCCGCTGGTGCGACAGCGCCGGGCGGAGCTGGCCAGAGACGCCGCGGTCTTCGCGCGTTCGCCGCTCGCAAGCTGCGGCGCAGAAGAAGAGTACCAGGCAGCGCTCGCGCTGGAGCCCGAGCGGCCGGCGACTCTCCTCTCGATGGCGGCCTACCTCTATGTGAGCGGTCAGCCGGCACGGGCCGGGCCGCTCTACGGACGCGTGTCCAGGCTGCGACCCTTCGTGGAGCGGGAGATGGTCCTGGACGACGCGATGATCCTGCTGATGCGCGGAGACACGCGGGCAGCCAGGCAGGTGACGTCCGACTACCGTGCCCGCTTCGGCGAGGACTCGGTGGGGCTGCTGGCCGAAGCGACGGTGCTCTTCGGGAGCGCTCGGGCGTCGGAGGGCGCCACTCTGCTGGCACGGGCCCGGCAGCGCAACCCCGACAACCTCGCCGTGGCCGCCGCATCCCAGGCGCTCATCGATGCAGCCGGGATGACCGGCATGCCCTCACCCGTCGCGGCCATGCCCGGCTGGAGTCCGAGGGAGTCGGCCGGTCGGTACGCTCCGCCGTCGGACCTGCCCCCACCGCCGCCATCGCCGAGCGATCCACGCACGCCGGGCGCCAGCCCACCCGATGGGCCGATCGTCTACTCCATCCCGACCGGGGCGGGCACTGTCACACCCAGCCTGCTCACGGCCGTCAAGAACGAGTTCGCCGAGGCCTTTCAGGAGGTCGCGGATCTGCTGGGCCACCGCCCGGATCGGGTCAAGGTCCAGGTGGTGCTGGACACCGGGTCGAGCCACCCGGCCTTCTACGACCCGTCCGCCGACACCGTCACGATCGCGGCGATATGGTTCGACCACTCCCGCCTTCCAGGCCACATCCGCCTCTCGCCCCCTCAACTGCGCCGGCTCACCCGGCACGTGGTGCGCCACGAGCTCGCCCACATGGTGCTGGCGCACAGCCTCGGCATCGAACTCTATCGGAGGGGCGCCTCCTCCCTGCCGCTCTGGCTTCACGAGGGCCTCGCGGAATGGACGGCCGGAGGCGCGGACAACGCCTGCAGGACGGCCCTCGAGATCCAGGGGCTCTTTGCCAGCGGGTTCATGGACCAGGACGCGATGACTCGGGCCATGCGCTACGACGGGACCAACCCGGATCCCGCGCTCAACCACAAGGCGTACGTGCAGGCCTTCTTCCTGGTGAAGTACCTGATGATGCGGGCCGGCAGCGTCTCGGCCGCCGTGCGAGCGATCCAGGATTTCGCCCGTGACCTGATGACGTCATCGGCCACCCTCGAGGGAGCGCTCCTCGCCCGCTTCGGTCTGACCGAGACAGCGTTCCAGGAGGGGTGGCGCGCGCTGCTGCAGCGGGACCTTCTCGATACCAGCGACCCGGTGCTCTCGAGTCTCCCGGCTCACTGGTCGGCCGGCGGGGGAAACACCCACTCCGGCGGTACGAAGCGCCAGCCGGTCGGAGATGACGGGTCGCTGTAGCTCCATCGTCCACGCGGGAAGTTCCAGTACAGCAAGCGGCCCGGATAGGCGTTGTGCCGGTAGATCGTGCCGCTGAAGGATCAGAACTTGGATGGGTGCCTCGGAATCCCCGCTAGGAGGGGAACGCCATGAGCGCTCTTGTACATGCGATCCAGCAGACCATGGGAGTCGTCGCCATGGCGGCGATCTTCCTCACGTTCGGCGGATGGACGGCTTACGCGAGATGCGGCCTGGTCGTGGATTTGATGCAGCTCACGGTGGGACCGGTGCCGCAGGCCACTGCTGCGCCTTCGGGCAAGGCCCTTCCAGCCACTGATCTGGCCAAGCCATCCGGAAAGCCATCAGAGACCAAGGGCGGGACGGGAGAGTCGCAGAGTCCGATGGCCATGCCGTTGGGCGCTGTGATTCCGCTGCGCCCGATGGTCCAGACCGGAGTCCCGCACGTTCTGCCGATGACCACGGGACAGGCGATTCTGGCGGCCCCGGTCGTCAACGGGGACGAAGCCGGCGCGAGCACCCCGCAGGTCCAGGCAAAACCACCGGGGAAGCCGGAAGGTGGTGTGGCGAAGAAGCAGAAGTCGGCCGCTCCGGGTCCCTCCCCGACGCCGGCGCCATAGTCAGATGAAGGGGCCTGCCGCTCGGATCCGTTCCACTCGAGCAGAGCTTCCGCGGCGGACTGCTTCACACGTGCCCCTCGGCCGTCGTCCGGGGCGGCGGTCTGGAGAGCCCGCTGTGGGGAACCGCCGTGCTGGACTCGTTCCGGGCGAGTGGCCTCGCGGGTGAGGGTCCGGGTACGATCGCCGGTGCTGTGCCCGGAGCGGTCTGCTCCGGCCCGACCGGCGGCAGGGAAGACGGAGCTGTCTCCCGGTCGGCTCGGAGGGCCTGCACCGTGGGGAGCGCCGAGCACCGGTGCCCTCGCCCAGGAACAGCCATCCGCGGGCGAAAGCCGGTCTTCAGGGACGCGGCCTCAAGGTACACGAGCCGCTGGGCTCCTACCACACCGGCGGGACCAGCGCCCAGGTCCGTCGACGGTAGTCGGCGTACCCGGGGTGGGCCAGGGCGAGCGCCGCCTCCTCCTCGCGGATCCGCACCAGCTGGGCCGCGAGAAACAGGAGATACACCGCAGCCGAGACCGGGCAGAACCTCCAGGCGAGAACCACGGCGCCGCAGAGGAGCTGCGCCAGGTAGACCGGGTGCCGGACGATCCGGTAGGCGCCGGCAGTCTTGAGCTCCCGCGCCTCCGCCATGATGGCGAAGGAGCGGTTCAGGCACAGGTACGCCCAGACCATGAACGCCGTGGGCAGACAGAGCAACGCCAGGAACGCCTCCTGGTGAGCCGCCCCGAACGCCGTGGGCGGACAGTGGAGCAGCCCGAACGGCAGGACCGACGCCACCAGCGGCACAGCCGTGGAGGCGATCCCCCGGGCCGGGGTCACCGGCGGTGGCCGGGTCAGGTAGGCCGCGAGGATGGTGGCCGGCACGGCGGTCTCGAGCCAGAACAGCCAGCGGCTCGAGTATGTGCCGTGGGTGGAGAGCCGGTAGGCCAGCGCTCCGGTGAAGATCACGATCCCCAGGCAGCGGAACGTGCCGTGGGAGATCCTCGCCGGACCGCGATCCGAGGCGGCGTGCCCGGCCGGTACCCCTGGGTCGGTCGTCACGGACGTCCTTTGCTCCTGACAGAAACGGGACATGGCGAGATCCTGGCGCGTCTCCTCACCGCGGTCGGGCCCGTCTGCAAGGATGCCACGCGGTGATTCCGTGCGCCATCAACCCGCTCGTCCCCTGTCGTCGCCTTCTCTCCAGGCCGCCACGTCCCGTGCCGCCAAGCAGCGGATCGTGGACCCGGGGAAGGTGCAGGCCGAGGATACTGGACTGGCTTTCGCGGAAGCCGGGGTGCGCGTGCTGTTCCGAGCCGTGCCAAGACGCGTCTTCTTCTGTTCGAGAGCGGTGCGTGCCACGTCTCCCGGAGGCCGACTCCAGCCGGGCCGTGCTCTACTGCCCCCTCAGCCGCATTCCCTGGAGTTGCCGGCCTTGGATTCGATCTGCACGCGCGACAGGGCATGCGAGCGACCGCGCGGGACTGGAGAGAGTCGGCCGATACGTCCTCAAGACCCCCGTTGGCCCAGGACAGCCTGGATCTCGTGCCCGGTGGGCGGGTCGTCCTTCGCCGGAAGCGGGCGTGGCGAGACGGGACGGCGGAGACGGCCGTTCGCCTCTCCGTGCTGGAGCACCAAGCGAAGCTTCACCGGGCGAAACTCCCGGATCCGGGCAGAGCTGGCCGGTCGTTCAGCGACGGCGCATCCGTGGCGCGATTGCGTATGGATCGTCATTCGATCAGCATCGACGTCGAACCTGCCCGGATTGGCCCTTGACTTGCATCTCATCGAACCGAGCAGGAAAGAACAGTGCAAGAGGGCGATGGCGACCGGCCCGGGCTCCGTGACAACAGCGACAAGACGGAGCGGCGACGGAACCCGACCATCGTCCGGAAGGAGACAGGAGCCATGAAGTCCCCCAATCGGAACCGGTACCTGGCGTTCGGAATGGTCCTCACGGTCGCGTGTCTAGGCGCCCTCCCCGGGTGGTCCGCGGAGCCCGGGAAGGCGAAGCTGTCGGGAAAGAAGATTGCCCAGGCCTATCAGCCCTCGGCGGTCGGGACCATCGGTAACCAGGGCCCGGTGCAGCTGATGTCGATGTTCTCCATCGTCAGCGTCAGCGCCCCCTCGTACTACTCCGGCAACTCGCCGCGGGTCATCGTCCGGATCCACAACGCCGGCGGCACCGGGATCGCCACGGTGACCGTGAAGGGCTCGCACACGGAGTGCACGAAGTACAAGCAGGCGACCAACGGCCTGATCTCCACGGAATGCCTGGAGTCCAAGATCGTGCAGGACGGCAGCTGGTCGGCCAAGTCGCAGAGCCTCTCCAAGGGCCAGAACGCCGACGTGACCGTGCAGTGCGCCGGCTGGTACGGCGGCCAGGGCGTGGTCACGATCTCGCCCAGCCTGACCATCAGCACGACCACGGTCAACGTGCCCGGCCCGATGCCGAAGTAGCCCAGGCAGACCAGGATTCGATCGCGACCCACCGAGGGGAGCCCACGAGGCTCCCCTCGTGGCGTTCTTGCGGATTCCGGCCCGACCGGCGACTCCGTCAGTCGAAGAGATTGACCTGGGCCGAGAGCTGGACGCGGAAGGCGTCCGCGCGGCGACCGTCGTGCTGGGCGTGGGTGCCGTAGAGCGCCTCGACACCTGCATCGAACGCACCGATCTTCCGGATCAGGTTCAGGGCGGCGTACTGGGTCCGGTGAATCGCCGAGGCCGGCTGGCTGGGGGCGTTGCGGACCTCGAGGCGGCTGTAGACCAAGGAGGAGCGGAGTACCCTGGACCAGCGATGCAGGTAGGCCACCACCGGAGCCAGTACCGGCAGCGGCTCCAGCTCCCCGGTCGGCCTGACCACAGCGTCCAGCCCGAGCCCGGTCAGGTCGTTCAGGTACCGGGCATACCCCTCGCCGTAGCCCAGCTGGAACTGGAGCTGCCCCTTCGCGTGGGTCTTCACGAGCCCGGACAGGACGAGGCCGCAGCCCGGCGCGGTGTCCCTTCGACCGCGGCCGTCGTCGTAGCCCAGCTGTCGCAAGACGGTGCCGAGCTGCAGGTGTCCGAAGGCTCGGTCCCAGCGAGCTCGGACGATCCAGTCGGGTATGCGGTGCACCGGTGTGGCCTGGTGATCCGGGGTGGTGATGTCGGAGTCGGGGATCTCCGCGGCGACGGCGAGGGTGTTGCCCCGGCCGACATCCACGGTCCAGCGGACCTGGAGCTGTCTCAACGAGACCACGCTCGTCGGACCCTCGATGTCGAGCGTCTCCGGATAGGCGTCGACATCCTCGAGGGTCGTGAAGCTACGACCGATGAGCAGCTTCCCCACCTGGCAGGAGGCGTGCCGCAGGTGGAAGTTCGTCGCCCCCCCGGCCGCGAGGAAGTCGCTCTCGTAGAACAGTCGCAGCGGCCCGTGCCTCGTGGGGCGTCGGGTCACCAGGTTCAGCCGGGACTGGCGGATGGAGAGCGTCGTGCTGGCCCCCCGGTTCGCCCCCTGGTCCACGGTGATCGGGATCCCGGCAGCCACGAAGTCGTCGGCGTCGCCGACCGGTTTCGGATCGAGGAGAAGGTCGAGCTTGAGATAACCCCCGACTCGCAGGATCGTCTCGCTGTCCGGCAGCTCGAAGAAGCCCCTGGGGTGGGGATCGGCGACCGTGGTGGTCGACCGGGTCGGGGGGACCGAGGCGCCCGCCGCCGCGGTTCGACTCGCAAGACCCGCCCACAGAGGCGACGCTGACCCGACCGCGATCACCACGGCCAAGCCGACGATCGCCGCGAGTCGGACCGTGTCGTGACCCGGCGCCCCCTTCCCGATCCGCGAACGGCCCAAGACCATCACCCTGTCCGCCGGCCAGGAGCGTGCTGCGACCCCGCAACACGCTCTAGCTATCGGCGCTGTGGGGTCATGGCTTGAGCCGGCGCGCCGGGAGACCGTCCGGCACTCCGAGGAGTTCCCGGGGCCCGGTGCACCTATCCTGTGCGCCGTGCACCGTTTCATGGCGGCGCACGGTCGTCCGCCGGAACGAAACGAGAAGTCCGGGCGTCCCCGGGAGCTCGCCGCCGACAGACGGCGTGCCAGGCGATGAGGTCCCATGGCGGATCGGCGCGGATCGTCGCGAGTCGCCCCTCGCCAGAGGGTCGGTGGTACGAGCCTTGCTTGTTGCGGTCGGACGCTGTCCGTCGAGGGAGGTTCCCCGGATGTTCAGACATGGAGACGTGCTGATCGTGCCGGTGCGCCAGATCCCGGCCGACCCGA
>JACQZM010000383.1:8746-11964 GCA_016213885.1 Candidatus Rifleibacteriota bacterium
CGGGTCGTGGGTCTGTTCGCGGACCTGGTGCACCAGGAGCACCAGACCATCCGGCTCCCCGGCCCGGCGGCCTACCGGATCGTGCACCAGAGGGAGTACACGCCTGCGGCGATCCGCCGGGTGTCGGACTGACCGACCCCTCGATCATGAATGCGAGCGTGACTGCGAGTCAGGCGCTGATCAAAGAGTGGCTCCGGGCCGGTCTGTCGACGGAGCCGGCCGATCGGCCTCTCGCTCTGGCAGCGCTCCGGAAGCACTACGTCGCGCTCGGAGCGCCCCCACCGTCGGTGGCCGTCTGGATGTCCAGCCCGCTGGAGGGCGTGATCGCCGCCCGGATCCTGTCCGCGGCGTTCGGCAAGGCCGTCTCGGAGCTCAGGTCCCACCCGCTGACCCAGGTCTATCACCGGGTCCTGGCGGCCCACCGGGGGTTGGATCCGTCGGCTGTGCTGGCCAGGGCCAAAGGGTCGGACTGGCCTCTCGACGCCGTGAGCCGCGTGCGGCGCCTGGTCGAGGAGACCGTTCTCGAGGAGGCGGCAGACCCGGCCACGCGCCGCATCCGATCCGTTCTCTGGGACAGGGTGATGCTGCAGCTCGAGGCGCAGCTCGTGGGCCAGATCGGCCCTGGTGCGTGGGCGCGCCTCCAGCGCTCCGCGGGCTCCGAGCCGTGTGCGATGAGCCTCATAGAGCTGACCAACTGGATCTGCTGGGCCGGGTACGGTCAGCACGATGCCGAACTGCTCGGCATGTACGCCAGGTGCGGCCTCGAGGGCACGGACATCGGGCCGCTGATCCAGCTCATGCAGCTCGGACGCACCTGCGGTTGGTGGTGGGGTTTCGACGGAGCATGCGTCCTGACCGAGCGACCCACCACGCTGGAGCTGAACGAGCAGCTCTTGTGCCAGAGTCCCACCGGCAAGGCGCTGGACTACCCTGACCGGTTCGGGTTCCACGCGTGGAAGGGAGTGCGGGTTCCTGCCAGGGTCGCCATCTACCCGGAATCGCTGAACGGTTCGGTGGTTCTGGCAGAGCCCAGAGCCAAGATCCGCGAGGCCATGGTGGACCGCGTCGACCCGGCCACCCTCTCGACGGACTGGCTGTCCAGGGAGCCCGACGCCCAGGTCCGCACGGCCATGGTCCGCCGCATGGACCCCGCCAGAGTGGTGCCGGAGCTTCTGAGTACCGAGATCAGCCCGATGGTCCGTCTCGCCATCGTGCAGCGCCTCGATCCGGACTCTCTCTCTGTCGACCTGTTCGTCGGGGAGTGGGACGTCGAGGTCCGCAGGGCCGTGCTGGAGCGGATCGGCATGGACCGATTGATGGCGACCGACGGGGTCCGGGTCGTGCACCAGGATGCCGGGCGCTTGCTGCTGCGCTTCGAACTCCAGGGGGACGAACCGCTGGTGGTGGTGCGGGTCGCCTGCCCGTCCACCGGCCGCCTGTACCACCTGCGAGTCCCGCCCACCATCGCCACCTGCCAGCAGGCCGTGGCCTGGACGTTCGGTCTCGAGGCCGATCAGTACGCCCCGACCACGGAGAGCTGATCGGCCTCGACGGGGACAGAGGCGCCGGCGGCGTGGTCATGGCCCGTGGTGTCGGTCGCTACACGGCCGACCTCGAAGCCACGGCCATGGCGGAAGCGGTGGGTGTCGATCGCCTCCTCGCGGCGGAGGTCAGGGCGATCCGGCCTCGTTCCCGGAGCGCGCGCCCCCGGATCGTCCCGGGGCGGGGCTGGCCGACTCCACGCTGAGCACCGGATAGCGATGGACCGACCAGGTCGCGGGCGCTGCCACGGCCATCCCTCGCGTGACGGCTCCCACCGACGACAAGAGACGCGTCAGCGGCGAGGCGGCCGGGCCGGTCGGACCGCCGCGGGTCCGGACCCCCTCGAAGTCGAAGAGGTCCGGCGGCAACGCCTCGTCGCTGGTGAGCACGATCGACGTGTCCGTGCCGTACGGCGGGCCGACGGTGATCGTCCGGTTCAGCGGTATCTCCACCGGATACCCGTCTTTGTCCGGCGCCCCCGGAGGGATCCTGTTCTCGACGTTCCCCGAATCCACGCGGGGAAAGAGAAGGGTGCCCCGGCCGAAGCTGTCCAGGGAAAACAGGTACACGTAGCGCTTCTCGACCGGGTTCTTCAGGTCCTCGGGCCTGGCTCTGAGCCAGAGCGCGTACCGTTCTCCCTTCACCACGACGCCGGACGTGTTCGCCTTCCCGTCGGACAGGTTCTTCATGACGAGGCGCTACGGGAATGTCCCCGGGTCGGGCGGACCCCCGAGCTGGAGCCACGCCTTGAGCTTGCCGCCCCTCTTGATCAGCTCCTTGAGATTCAGGCCGGCCCGGCGACACCCCTCCGGCTCCGTCGAGACCGGGAGCCAGTCGGTCCGCACCGGGAGCGGCAACCCCTGACGCGCATCCTCTCCGGCTGCGCCCGGCAGAACCCAGGCGTACTCGACGCCGCCGGCGACGACCCGGCCGACGAGGAAATAGGTAGCGCCGGCCGGATCTCCGGTGGCCTCCACGGCTCCTTTGCGCGTACCCGGACCCAGCCCCAGCTCGGCGACCAGCGACGTCGGCGGCGGCAGGTGGACGAACAGCGACGGCCTGGTGGCGCCACCGGCGAGCCTGCTCAGAACCGACCGCGCCGTGGGGTCGACTCCCAGGTCCACGAGAGCCTTGCCCGGGCCGGCGGGGCGGATCGCCCAGGTCGACCCGGTCCAGCCAAGGACGTGAGTCGGCGCCAGGTCGGTCGGGTCGGCGACCCAGCGGACCGCGGACGACGTGGTCAAGACCGACATCTCCCGGGCGACCCGGTCGATCCGCGATCGATCCGGAGGTGCCGCGGGGATCCAGACCTTCACGGCGGCCTCGTCGGGGATCGCCCAGCTCTCGATCTGGAAGAGGTCGCCAGGCTGGACGTCCGTGGGCTTCCCGGTGACGAGGCTGGCCTGGCACCGGCCGAGCCCCTCCAGCGTCGTGACGCGCAGGCGAACCGGCGCGCCGGAGCTGCCCCTGACCCTCGTCAGCTCGCAGCCGGGGCCCAGCCCCACGGCCCGGCCGCCCTGCAGGTCGATTTGGCCGTCGTCCCAGGCCTTGAGCGCCGCCACCAGGGTGCGTCCGGCCAGCTCCCCTGTCCGGGCCTGCCCGAACAGCGGCATGTCCCTGCGGCCCGTGCCCGCCAGCACCGGCTCCTGGGTCGAGCCCTCCGCCTGCATGCGCGC